>CAZMCT010000153.1:0-7240 GCA_964564785.1 uncultured Planctomycetales bacterium | reverse complement strand
GCGCAGCACGCAGGCCCTCGGCCGGCGGGCGGACCCGCATGACCCCGTCGTGCTGCGCGCGACGGCCGCGCAAATGGCCGCGGAGCTGTTCCTCAAGCCGCTCCTGGCGGAGGTGCGGCGCTTCCCGCTGGGCGGCGAGCTGGCCGACGGCGGCCAGACCGAGGCCGTCTTCGGCGAACAGCTCGACCAGCGGATCGCCGACGGCGTGGCCGCCGCGGAACGCGGGCTGCTGCGGGCCATGGTCCGCGAGTTGCAGCCGCGTGCGACGCGCACCGCCGCCTCGTCCGCCGCCCCCGTTTCACGAGGAACCTCGCCGTGACGCACAGCAAGTCCGCGCTCGCCGATCGTTCGCCGAGCCCTCCGCGCCCGGCCCCCGCGCTGGTTGCGCCCGCGGTCGAGAGCGGCACCGCGGCTGCGGTGCGCGAGTTGCTCGCGCGTCTCGGCGAGTTGCACGTGGCGCTGAAGGAATTGACGGAACTGGCGACCGAGAAGCTGGCGGCGTTGCGGCAGGCGGACACGGCCGCGCTGGAACGCTGCGCCGCGCGCGAAGGTGCGCTGCTGACGCAAATGTACCGCGAAGAGCCCGGGCGACGGGCAACTCTTGCGCGCCTGGCGCAGAGTCTGCGACTGGCCCAGCCCGGTCCGCCGCGGCTGGAGCGCATGGCGGCCTTGCTGCCGGAACCTCTGGGCTCGGCCGTGCGGGCGCGTGCCGCGGGTCTGGCGGAGTTGGCGACGGAACTACAGCAAAAAAACCGACTGGCGGCGACGGTGGCACGGAATCTGCAATCGCATCTCCGCGGGCTGTTCGCCGAGCTGGCCGGCCCCGAGCCGCAGTCGCGCGGCTACGGGCCGCAGGGCCGGGAAACGGCGGGCCGGCCGCGGACCTGGGTGAACGCGATTGGGTGACACGTGGCGATTCTCGGAGCGGCATATCAGATCGGTCGCAGTGCTCTGGCGGCGTATCAGGCCGCGGTGACGATTACCGGCCAGAACATTGCCAACGTCGGAAACCCGGACTACGCCCGGCTGTCGGGCCGGCTGGGTGCGCTGTACAGCGGTGGCGAGTCCGGCGGGATCGCGCCGGGCGCGGGCGTCGACATGACCGCGCTCCAGCGGCACGTGGACGAGGCGCTCGAAGGGCGCCTGCGGCTGGCGTTGGCGGACCGCAGCGGGGCCGAGACCACGCACACCGTGCTCAGCCGCGTCGAGGCCCTGTACAACGAGCTCAGCGCCGGCGACCTGTCGACGCAGCTCAGCGAGATGTTCGCCGCGTTCTCGAACTTGCAGACCGACCCCGTAGAGTCCACCGCCCGCCACCTCACGCTCGCCAGCGCGGACGCGGTGATCCGTAACCTGCAACGACAACGCACCGGTGTGCTCGGACAGGTCGCCGACCTCAACGCCTCAGTCGAGCAGCTCACCCGCAGCGCCAACACCATGGTCGACGAGATCGCCCGGCTCAACGAGCTGGTCGTGACGACCGAGGCCCGTTCAGCCGGCGCGGCCGGGGCGCTGCGCGATCGCCGCGACGCGCTGCTGCGGCAGCTCGGCGAGCTCGTCGACGTGCAGGTCCGCGAGCAGCCCGGCGGATCGGTGAACGTGTACATCGGCAGTGAGACGGTGGTCGATTTCAACCGCTCGCGCGGCCTGACGACGCAGACCGTCCTGGCCGACGGCTTCGAGCGCGTCGAGGTGCGCTTCGCCGACAACGGCGGCTCGGTCCTGCTCCGCTCCGGCAAGCTCGCGGCCACGCTGGCGGCCCGCGACACGCACCTGGCGGGGCAGGTCCGGCAGCTCGATCAGCTCGCGGCCGGCCTGATCTACGAGGTGAACCGCGCGCACAGCAGCGGCCGCGGCCTGGTCGGCTACACGAGCACGACGGGCACCTACGCGGTCAGCAACCCGGCCGCAGCGCTGAACGCGCCCGGCGCGGGGCTCGATTTCCCGATCGAGAACGGCACGTTCCTGGTGCATGTGCGCGATCCCCAGACCGGGCAGGAGACCACGCGGCTGATCGAGGTCGATCTGGACGGCCTGGGAGGCAGCGACACCACGCTCAACTCGCTCGCGGCGGCGCTCAACAATGTGCCGAACCTGACCGCGACCGTGACCGGCGACGGGCGGCTGAGGCTCGACGCGGCGGCGGGCTACGAGTTCTCGTTTTCGGAGGACACGTCCGGGGCGCTCGCGGCGCTGGGGGTCGGCACGTTCTTCGAGGGTACCAACGCCGCCACGATCGCGGTGCATCCGGCGGTGCAGGCTGATCCGCGGCTGATCGCGACGTCGCTGAGCGGGGTGCCCGGGGACGGGGCGAATGCGGCGCAAATCGCGTCCGTGGCGGACCGGGCCAGCACGCTGCTGGGCGGGCGGAGCATCCTCGACTTTCACGAGAACCTGACGGGCCAGTTGGCGATCGAGACCGCGGGCGCAGCGACGGCCTACGAGGCGGCCGACGCGGTTTACAGCAGCCTACTGGCACAGCGCGAAGCGACCAGCGGCGTTTCGCTGGACGAGGAAGCGATCAACCTGGCGAAGTACGAGCGGGCGTTTCAAGGTGCGTCGCGCTACCTGGGCGTGCTCGACTCGTTGGTGACGGAAGTGCTGGCGCTCGTCGCGCCCGGCTGAGGAACCGGCAACGGGTAACTGACATGGGCATCGCCGCCGTCAACCTGGCCCGCGTGAGCTTCAACCTGCGGGCGTACAACCTGCTCGAGTCGATCCGCCTCAACCAGCGGAACCTCTACGGCGTGCAGACCGGGCCGCTTCCAGAGGCCGAGCGAGGACCCGCTCCGCTCGTCGTCAGCGACCACGCTCGAGCGGCGGATGGACCGGCTGGACCTGGTGCGCAGCAACATCGACCGCGCCAACCAGACGCTGGGCGAGGTCGACACCGCCATGCAGGAGTCGCTCGAGCTGCTGACCGAGGCCCACGCGCTGGCGATCCAGGGCGTCGGCGACACGCTCAGCGACGACGAGCGGCGGGCTCTCGCCGCGGTGGCCGAATCGCTCACCGACCGGCTTGTGAGCGTGGGCAACCGGCAGCACCTGAACACGTGGCTGTTCGCGGGGCAGACGGCCGAGCAGCCGTTCACGCGCCGGCTGGGCGGCATCTACTACGCCGGCGACGCGAACCGGATGGAGACCATCGTCGAAACGGACCTGAGCGAAGCCGCGTTCACGATTCCGGGACAGGAGTTCTACGCTGCCACCTCAGGCGAGGTGCGCGGCCGGGTGGACCTCGATCCGGCCCTGCGGTCGAACACGCGGATCAGCGACCTGAACGGGGCGCTGGGGCGGGGGGTGCAGCTCGGACGGATCGTGGTCGCGCTGGGCACCCAACAGGTGGAGATCGACCTGACGGGGGCGGCGACCGCGGGCGACGTGGTGGACCGGCTCAATGCGGGACTGCCGACGGGGCTGGTGGCGAGCCTGGGGCCGCGCGGCCTGGTGCTGTCGCGCCTGGGCGGGGCGGTCGGGCGCGTGTCGATCAGTGACGCCGGGGGTGGGCGGGCGGCGGCGGACCTGGGCCTGGCAGGTGCGCATGACGTGTTGACGATCCAGGGCAAGGACCTGGATCCGCGCCTCACGGGGTTGACCAACCTCGCGGACCTGCGGGCCGGGAGCGGCCTGGATTTGAGCCGCGGCATCGTGATCCGCAACGGGACGGCCACGGCGACGATTCGACTCGACGATGCCAAGACGGTGGAGGATGTCCTCAATCGGATCAATCACGCCGACGTGGGGGTCTGGGCCCGGATCGGGGCCGACGGCCGCACGCTCGACGTGGTGAACCGCGTTTCGGGCACGAGCATGACGATCGAGGAGAACGGGGGGCAGGCCGCGACCGCCCTGGGGCTGCGCTCGCTGTATGCCGGGACGCGACTCGCGGCCCTCAACGACGGGCGGGGGATCGAGACGGTCGCGGGCAACGATCTGCGGATCACGACCGCGGACGGCACGACGTTCGAAGTGGACGTGGACGGGGCGGAGACGCTTCAGGACGTGCTCGATCTGATTACCGCGGCAGGTGGCGGGGCGGTCAGCGCCGATCTTGCGACGACGGGCAACGGCATCGTCATCACCGATCAGACCGCGGGCGGCGGCACGCTGACTATCGAGGCGGTCAACAGCTCGCTGGCGCTTCGTGGGCTCGGGTTGGACGTGACGGCCAGCGGCAACCAACTGATCGGTCGAGACGTGAACCCGATCCGCGTCAACAGCCCGTTCACGGCGCTGCTGGAGATCGGCGAGGGCCTGCGGACCGGCGACCGGCTGCTGCTGACCCGCGCGGGCGAGCGGCTGGACGGCGTGATGCGCCGCATGCAGGAGGTGCAGGGCACGATGGCGGCCCAGGCCGCGGCCATGGCCGAGCGGGCTGAGCGCGTCGAGGCCGAGGAGACCGCCACGCGTATCCTGCTGAGCGACGTGC
Source organism: uncultured Planctomycetales bacterium (assembly GCA_964564785.1). GTDB lineage: Bacteria > Planctomycetota > Phycisphaerae > UBA1845 > Fen-1342 > CAZMCT01. The sequence continues at coordinate 2,811 of CAZMCT010000153.1, read as the reverse complement.
GCGACATCGATTTCACGGAAGCGGTGGTGCGGTTCCAGCAGTTGCAAACGGCACTGCAAGCGAACCTGGCCACGGCCGGGCAGGTGCTGAACCTGTCCGTACTGGACTATCTGCGCTAGGCGCAGCGCCGGCCGGTGGGCGGCTGGCGGTCGGGGAAAACGAGGCGGCGGGTGACGGCGGCAGTGTGGCTCGACCGTCGCCGCCCCGGTGGTCCGCGGAGTAGCGGGCCCGCCATGGCGGGTTCGGCAGACGGATGCAGCCGAGCCGGCGGAAGGAGCCGGCCGCCCGTCGGACAGACCACAGGGATTGCGAGCCACGGGAGCCAAGGAATGGTTATCCAGACGACGCGATTTGGACCGGTGGACGTGGACGACGGGAAGATCCTGACCTTCCCGGAAGGGCTGCTGGGTTTCCCCAGACACTGCCGCTACGCGCTGCTCCAGACGGGCTCGGACCCCGCCTTCTTCTGGATGCAGTCAGTGGAGGACCCGGACCTGGCGTTCGTGGTCTGCGATCCGCGGCTGTTCGTGCCCGACTACCAGGTTGCGCTGCGCGCGGACGAAGCCGAGGCCCTGGGTCTGCGGACCGTGGACGATGGCCAGGTGCTCGTGATCGTGAACCGCGTCAACGGCGATCTGACCGGCAACCTGCTCGGTCCGCTCGTCGTGAGCACGCAGAGCCGGCAGGCGCGGCAAGTCGTGCTGGCCGACAAGCGCTACACCACGCGTCACCGCCTGGTCGCGGCCGAAACCGCCCAGGCGCTGGCCAAGACCGCGTAACCAGTGGCACACCGCCGCCGGAGATCGCTATAATGTCCGCAGGCGCCAAACTCGCAATCGGCTGGCCGGCCGCGCCGTGCTTCTGCCACGCAGACGCCGCCGGCACCGGTGGAAATACCGGGACGGGGCAGCCGGGGTCGAGGCCGCCGCAGCGGAGATTCATCCGGCGACGCTTCGGCATCATGCAGGAAGGAGCCGCGTATGTTGGTGCTTTCAAGACAGCGCGACGAGTCAATTATCATCGGCGACAACGTCCAGATCACGATTGTCGATATCCGGGGGGACAAGGTGCGGCTGGGCATCGAGGCCCCGGCCGACATCTCGGTGCATCGCAAGGAAGTCTTCGACGCGATTCAACGCGAGAACCGCAAGGCGGCCGGCTTGGCGGCGGACGACCTCACCCCTACCCCCGCGCCGGTCAAGCGCTCGGTGCGACCGCGCGGCAAGTAGTCGCCGCCCCACACGCCCGCGTTTCCTGTTCTCCCCACTTCGGCATTTCAGCCACGCACCATCAAAGGAGGATGGCCCATGGCTCGGATTAACACGAACATCTCTGCGGTCACCGCCCAGAGAAACCTCAACAACGCCTACCGCTCCCTCAACCAGACGATGGAGCACCTCAGCACCGGCCTGCGGATCAGTCGCGGCAAGGATGACCCCGCCGGCCTGATCGTGTCCGAACGCCTGCGGACCGAGGTCGCAGCCGCCAACCAGGCCATGTCGAACACGCAGCGGGCCAAGCTGATCGTCGCCACGGCCGAAGGCGCGCTGGACGAGGTCGCGAACCTGCTGAAGGACATTCAGGCCAAGGTGGTTGAGGCCGCGAACGAGGGCGCTTTCTCCGACGAGGAGCGCAAGGCCAACCAGCTCCAGATCGATTCCGCCATCGACAGCATCACGCGGATCGCCAACAGCACCTCGTTCGCCGGTCGCAAGCTCCTCGACGGCTCGCTCCAGTACACCACCAGCGGCCTCGATCTGGGCATCATCACCGGCAGTCGCATCCACGGCGTGCAGTTCGGCACCCGCGACGCCGTCGACGTCAACGTCAGCGTCGCCACGCCCGCCTCTCAGGCCCAGCTTTCCTTCCCCTTCTCCGCCCTGGGCAACAGCGGCGACGTCACGATCGAGATCCGCGGTACCCGCGGCGCCACCACCATGACCTTCGCCTCCAACGCCTCGGCCGGTGCGATTGCCGAGGCCATCGCGGCGGTCGCCGACGCCACCGGCGTCTCGGCCACCGTATCCACCGTGGGCACGGCGGGCTTCGTGCTCTACAGCCGCGAGTACGGCAGCAAGGAGTTCGTTCAGGTCCGCATCCTGACCAGCGGCCAGAACTTCGGCAGCGTCACGCCGTCCACCCCGGCCAGGGACTACGGCGCCGACGCCGTGGCCACCATCAATGGCTCGCTGGCCAGTGCCGAAGGCAACCACCTGGCACTCAAGAACTCCAGCCTCGACATCGAGCTCGATCTCCAGGCCGGCTTCGCCAGCAACACCTCCTTCAGCATCACGGGCGGCGGGGCCTTGTTCCAGGTCGGCCCACAGGTCAACACCAACATGCAGGTCAACCTGGCCATCAACTCCGTGCACGCCTCCGAGCTCGGTAATGCCGTGGTCGGCTACCTCTCGCAGATGAAGACCGGCGGCGAGTACGACCTCGCCAGCGGGGAGTACACCCACGCCTCCGACATCATTACCGAGTCGATTGACCAGATTTCCGTGCTCCGCGGCCGGCTCGGTTCGTTCGAGCGCAACACGCTTGACACCAACATGAACCAGCTCGGAATCACGGTCGAGAACCTGATGTCCGCCGAGTCGGCCATCCGCGACGCCGACTTCGCTTATGAGACCTCGCGGCTTGCCCGGGCCCAGATCCTGGTCAACGCCGGGACCACCGTGCTGACGCTGGCGAACCAGACCACGCAGTCGGTCCTGCGGTTGCTCGGCGGCTAACGTGCTCCTCCCCGCGGGGCAGAGCCTCGCCACGGGGCGAGCGCGAGGGTTCCCCGGCCGGGCGCCGGCGCCGGAC
>CAZMCT010000152.1:0-7359 GCA_964564785.1 uncultured Planctomycetales bacterium | reverse complement strand
GGCCGAGGTGTGCCGGCGCCCGCTGCCGGCGCTCGAGGGCGTGACACGGCAGGCCGGGCCGGTCGATTTTCCGGTCTTCGAGCGTTTCTACGACGAGTTGACGGGGCTGGCGGCGCACGTGAACGCGCTGGAGTAGCCGTGCGGGGCACGTTGACGCGGCTGGTCCGCCCTTTCCGCCCACCGGGGCCGGTTTCCGCGGCCCGGCCGATGCCGCTGGTACCGACGACGGACGAAGAGCCGAACTACCGTCCGATCGACGGGCGGCTCATTCGACGGCTGTTGGGGTGGCTGCGGCCGTACCGGTGGACGTACGCCGGGGGGATCGCCCTCGGCGTGATCATGGTGGTGCTGGAGATGCAGTCGCCGCAGTTCATGCGGGCGATCATCAACTGGACGACGGGCTACGCGGGGGGCACGCTGAGCCCGATGCCGACGGAGGCGGGGGCCCTGCGACACCTGGGGTTGCTGGTGGGGCTGTGGGCGGTGCTGCTGGGCACGGCGGTGGTGCTCCAGCGGTTCGAGATCATCCTGATGACGGCCGCGGGGGAGAAGGTGCAGTTCGATTTTCGGCGGGCGGTGTTCCGGCAGTTGCAACGGCTGTCGATGAGCTACTTCGACCGGACGAAGCTCGGCCGGATCATGAGCCGCTGCACGAGCGACATCAACGCGATGCGGGATGTGAACGTGTGGGGGATCAGCACGGTGCTGAAGAACCTGCTGATCATGCTGGTCGCGGGCGGGATGCTGCTGCGGACGGAGCCGCGGCTGTTCCTGGCGGTGGCGTGGCTGGCGCCGGTGCTGTACGGGGTGAACTGGTACTTCCGTCGCCGCATCAGCCTCGCGTGGCAGGTGGCGCTGGAGGGCTGGACGCGGGTCTCGACCAACCTGGCCGAGAACATCACCGGCGTGCGGGTGGTCACCGCGTTCCACCGGCAGTCGTGGAACCTGAACGTGTTCAACACGCTCCAGGCCACCAACACGGCCAACTGCGTGCGGGCGGCGCGGATCAACGGCGTGTACCAGCCCTCGCTACAGCTCATCGGGTTCGTGGGGCGGGCGATCATCCTGCTCTACGGCGGCTACCTCGCCAGCACCGGCGCCGTCCAAGGCGTCGGCGCGGTCGTGGCCGCGTTCCTCTATTGGGACTTGTTCATGGGGCCGATCCTGACGTTCGGCAACTTCCACAACCAGCTCATGATGGCCATGGCCGGGGCCGAACGCGTCTTCAACCTGCTCGATCTCGAGGCCGACGTCCGTGATCTGCCCGACGCGCGGCCGCTGCCGCGGATCGTCGGCCACGTCCGCTTCGAGCGGGTCACGTTCGGGTACGACCCGGCCCGGCCGGTGCTGCACGAGGTGGATTTCGAGGCCCGGCCGGGGCAGACGGTGGCGCTGGTGGGCGCGACCGGCAGCGGCAAGAGCACGATCATCTCGCTGCTGGCGCGGTTCTATCAGCCGCAGGCCGGGCGGATCCTGGTCGACGGGCACGATATCCGGCACGTGACCGGCGACTCGCTGCACCGGCAGATGGGGCTCGTGCTGCAGGCGAACTTCCTGTTCACCGGCACGGTGCTCGACAACATCCGCTACGCCCGCCCGTGGGTGCGGCGCGACGAAGTGATTGCGGCCGCGAAGGCGCTCGGCTCGTGGGATGCGATCGCGGCCCTGCCGAAGGGGTTGGCAACGGAGGTGGGCGAGCGCGGGGCCAACATGTCGATCGGCCAGCGGCAGCTCATCTGCTTCACGCGGGCGTACTTGGCCGACCCGCGGCTGTTCCTGCTGGACGAGGCGACCAGCTCGGTGGACTCGGTCACCGAGCTGGCGGTGCAGCGTTCGCTCGAGCGGCTGCTCCAGGGCCGCACGACGTTCGTGGTCGCCCACCGCCTCAGCACGGTCGTGGGGGCCGACTGCATCCTGGTTCTCGAAGCCGGCCGGATTGTCGAGCGCGGCACGCACGCGGAATTGTTGGCGGCGGGCGGGCGCTACGCGGGGCTGTATCGGCAGTTCGTGTTCGAAGCGGGACAGTGAGCGCGGGGATCCACTGATCCGGCCTGCGGCATTCGCGATCCGGAATCCGGGCTCCGGGATTTGGGAACGGGGGATCGCGGGCGCGCGGGAACGCCCCTGATCCGGGCCCGAAGCGCACGCGAGGGACACGTGAACGACGCGGCACACGCGGGGCCCGAAGCAGCACCCGCGGTCACCGGGTCACTTTGTTGCCAAGTCACCTCCGCGGCAGCTTTCTCACCCGGCCGTGCGGCCTGAACGAGGATTCGCTCCACCCGCGCCGCACCGCCGGCGGGTACAATCCCCCCGCGATGAAGTCGCAGCGGAAGAACGAAATGAGATTGGCGTGATGGCTCGGGCGCGCGAATACGACCTGGTGGTGGCGGGTGGCGGGCCGGCGGGCTGCGCGGCGGCGATCTCCGGTTGCCGGCGCGGGTTGCGAGTGGTGGTGCTGGAGCAGGCGGCGAAACCGCGCGCCGCGGCGTGTTGCGGTTGGGTCGGGCCGGCGGCGGGGCGCGTCTGCCGCGAGCTGGGGGTTGATGTGGAGACGCTGGGGACGGCGTTTTCGGGGCTGCGGCTGTGGTCGGGTGAGCTGGCCGAGCAGGTGGCGGTGGACGGGGCCGAGCTGCACGGCTGGCTCGTCGCACCTGAGCGTCTCAGCGCGGCGCTGCTGCGGGCCGTCGAGCAGGCGGGCGCGGTGCTCGTGCGGCCGTGCGAGTTGGCGCGTGTGCGGCTGGGAGAACGAGCGGCGGAGATCGGCTTGGTAAATGGGGAGGAGATCTGTGGGGCGGTGCTGGTGATTGCGGACGGGGCGGGTTCGGCGACGGCGCGGCTGGCGAAGGTGGCGGCGGCGACGGGCAATGGCTCGGCGGGGCAGGCGGCGCGGGCGGTGCTGCCGGCGCGTAACGCGGGGGTGGGGCTGGACGTGGTGATTGGAGCGGGGCGGTCTCTGCGGCTGACGATGATTGCGCGGCGGAACTCGGAGATCCGCGTGGGGCTGGTGACGCATGATCTGACGGTCCCGGCGACGGCGCAACTCGGGACGGTCTTGAATGCGGCGCAGCGGGCGGGGCTGGTTCCGGAGGGCCCCTGGAGCGCGACGGAGACACCGTGCCTGGCGGGCGTTGCGCTGGAGTTCGACGCGCACGTGGGCAAGCGGAGCCTGCTGGCGGGCGACGCGGGAGGGTTCGTGTCGACCTTCAGCGGAGACGGTCTGTACCCGGCTCTGCGCTCGGGCATGTTGGCTGCGGAAACGGCGGCCGACGCCCTGGGAAGCAGCGTCATGCAGGACGAACTGGCGCAGTACAGCGCCCGCTGGCGGGCAGCGCTGGCGGAGTACCTGCGGATGCCGAACACGGACCTGGGACTGCTGCTGCCGATGGTTTTCGGCAACGCGCAAATCGCCCGCCGGGTGGCGCGGGCGTTCGTGCTGGGACAGAGCTTCTGAAAGAGCGCGTTGCGAATCGAGCGCGTGGCGCGTCGCGACGGGCGACGGGCGAGCGGAGGGGGCGAACCGCGGGCGGGGCGCGCCGCGCGCGACGTGCAGGTCGTCCTAGAAAAGTCGTCGCGGCCGGGGAAGCGTCGGACGCCCGCACGGCGCGAATGTCAATCCTGCGGCCGGCGACTATGATGAGGGGAGACGCGCGACTGCACGATAAGGGAAGCTATGCAGCAGATCGACCCCGAGCGGCTGTACATCATTCACTATCCGGACCCGCGCCTGCGGAAGCAATCCGCGCCGATCTCCGAATTCGGGCCGGAGCTGAGCGCGCTGGTGCAGCGGATGGTGGCGCTGATGGAGACGGGGCGGGGGGTGGGGCTGGCGGCGCCGCAGGTGGGGGTGAACCGCCGGGTGATCGTGATGAACCCCACGGGCGAGCCGCAGGATGTGCGGGTGTTCGTGAACCCGGCGATCCACGACCCGCGCGGGTCGGCGGAGGCCGAGGAGGGCTGTCTGTCGCTGCCGGGGGTGAACGTGCAGGTGCGGCGGGCACAGCGCTGCCGCGTGACGGCCCAGGACATCCACGGGCAACCCTTCGAGGTCGAGCTCGAGGATGTCCCCGCCCGAATCGTGCAGCACGAGACCGACCACCTCAACGGGGTGCTGATCATCGACCGCATGGGGCCCAGCGACCGGATCGCCACGCGCAAGACGTTGCGGGCGCTGGAAGAGACGCACAAGGTCACGGTGCGGTAGCGGGCCCGGTTCGCGGGGGTTTGCCATTCCAGGCCGCTGACCCGAATGGGCCATTGCAGGCGTGGCTTGGGGTGTTAGCCTGTTATCGGACCGCGCGCGGGGCGCGGCCCATTCATTCCCCGTGCGTCCATCGCGGGAGGTGCGCGGATGAGAACCTGGATGCTGCTGTGCGTGTGCGCAACACCAGTGGCGTCGGCTGCGACGCCGGCGGCCGGGGCGCCGGGAGATACGTGTAGCCAGCCGCTGGTCATCAGTCTGCCGGGGGCGGGACTGCCGTACGTGACGAGCGGCACGACCTGCGGGCACGGCAACGACTACAGCGCCACGTGTCTGGGGCAGCACGACCAGGGCGAGGACGTGATCTACCGGCTGGAGGTGACGGCCGCGCTGCTGGTGCAACTGCGGCTGGAAGGGGCGACGAACGGGGGGCTGGCGTTGTCCGAGGCGTGCCCGGGCGGAGCGGTGTGCCTCTCGGTCGAGCGCGGCATTCCCGGGACGACGACCGAGCTGCGGATGGACGCCGACCTCGAGCCGGGCGTGTACTACCTGATGGTGGACAGCGGGCCGGGCACGACCTGCACCGACTACGCGCTGACGATTTCGGAACTGCCGCCGCTGGTCCCGGGCGACAGTTGCGCCCTGCCGCTGGTGATCGCGATTCCGGCCCAGTTGCCGTACTACGAGACGGGGCAATACACGTGCGGGCGGCACGACTTCCACAACCGCCACGACTCGTGCCTGAGCGAGTACAACTTCGCCGAGGAGCTGGTCTATCAGCTCGTGGTCAGCGAGGAGGTGGGCGTGCAGATCACGATGGATCCGCACGGGACCGTGTACTCGTCGCTGTCGCTGTCGCTGGCGGGAGAGTGCCCGGACGGGCCGGTGTGCATCGATCGGGAGCGCAACGAGAACGCCCAGCCGCGGGTGCTGGAGTGTCTGTGGCTGCCGCCGGGGGTATACAGCCTCGTTGTGGACGGCTGGGAGACGCCGGGCTGCGTACCGGAGCTGGACTTGGCGATCGAGCTGTGCGACGTGGACATGGGGGCGTGCTGCCAGGGCATGGAGTGCGCGGGCAACACGGACTGGGGCGCGTGCTATCGCGCGGGCGGCACGTGGTACCGCCACCAGGACTGCGGGCCGTTCGTGTGCCCGATCCAAATCCCCTACAACCCCGAAACCTGCGCGACCGCGTACGAGGTCCCGGGCGTGCCGTTCTCGGCCCGGCTGTTCAATTACACGGCCACGGCCAGTCCGCCGGCCGGCTCGTGCAACAGCGAGACGGCCACGGTCATGCAGAACGACGTGTGGCTGCGGTGGACGGCGCCGGCCGATACGCAAATGACGCTGCGGACGCTGTACGAATACAACGGGCTGGTGGCGCTGTACGAGGGCGCGGACTGCGATGCGCTGGTGGAGCTGGCGTGCGCGAACTCGCTGCCGCAGCAGCCGGACGAAGACGAGATCGTGTTCGCGGCCACCGGTGGTGCGACGTACTGGGTGCAGGTGGGCGACTTCGGCGTGAATCCCGGCGGCGGTCACACGCTGGTGGCGTTCTACGGACCGGCCGGGCTGCCGGGGGACGCGAACTGCGACGGGCAGGTGGGGTTCGCCGACATCAACGCGTTCGTGCTGCTGCTGGCGAACCCGCCGGCGTGGCAGGCCGCATATCCGGACTGCCCGATGCAGAACGGGGACGTGAGCGGCGACGGGCAGGTGAATTTCGGGGATATCAACCCGTTCGTGGCGCTGCTGGCGGGTGGCGGCTGACCGCAAGGACGCGGGGCCGTGACAACGCAACCCGGCCGTCAGGGAATCGCGGCTAGCGCGTGGCGCCTGCTGCGGGGCGGGGCGACGGGCGATACAATGCCTACCCGAACCGTCATGTGAGGGCGCCATGGAGCTGAACATTCGCGACGAGCGCGGGATCAAGATCGTGACGCTGAGCGGGGAGCTGTCGGGGGACCCCGAAGATGACTTCGTCCATCCGATCACGGACCTGTTCGGCGGGCCGCAGACGCGGATCGTAATTGATCTTTCGGGCGTGCCGTTCCTGAACTCGACGGCGCTGAACGACCTGGTGCGGGTGACCGCGCAGGCGCACGTGCAGGAAGCGCGGGTGGTGCTGGCGGGCCTGACGCCGTTCGTGGCGGGCGTGATGAAGACCACGCAGCTCGACCGGTTCTTCGACATCGCGCCGACGGTGATGGAGGCCAGCAACCGGCTGTCGTAGCCGCGGTCCGCCCCCCGCAATCATCCAAAGTTCCTCGGCGATACCCCTCCGCACTTCTGCGCGCGGCCGCTTTGCGACCTTGCGGGAGACGCCGGCGGGTTTCGCGAGCGAGTCTGCCCGGCGGGGAGTCACGTCCGCTCGCGGGCCAGCAGGAACGCGGTCAGGGCGCCGAGCTGGAGCACGCCGGCGAAGGCGATCTTGACGAGCTGCTGGACGGGGTGGGCGTCGAAGGCCCAGTCCGCGAGGGCGAAGATCACCAGCAGCACCGCGAACGTCTGGAGAATCGTGCCGATCAGCCGCGCCAGCGAGAACTCGCGGTAGCGGCGGGCGCGGGTGTCCGACTCGAGCGTGCCGTGGATTTCCTCGAGCGTACGCTCGACGCGCCGCAGCGACTCCGCCAGTGGCGCCAAGTCCGCGGCCCGAGCACCGGGCGGCGCGGCGGCCGTCGGGCGCTCGCCGGCATGCGGCGCGGGCTCGGCGGTGAACGGGGCTGCACGGGGCTGGCCGGTCATCGGGCTGGCGCGGCGGGGTTCGCTCGCGGGCGACGCGGTCGGCTTGTTCACCTCGGTGCTCATGCAGACGTCTCCCAGGCCTCGAGCAGCGCCTGGCGCAGCAGGGGCAGCAGCAGCTCGTGCTGGCCGACGAGAGAGTGACCGCAGCCGGGCGCGACGGGGCGTGTCAGGACATTCTGGGTTGGTCGGTAGTGCCGCAGCATGTCCAGGTTGGCCGTGTGCATGCCGTGCAGACTATAGCCCAGGTTGCGGGCCACCGAGACGGCCTTGAGGAACACCTCGGGCAGGACGACGGCCGAGCCGACGTTGAGCCACACGCCGCCGGTCTGCGGATGGGGGGCACGGGCGGTCAGGTCGGCCACGATGTCACAGAGCAGGCGGAAGTCGGCCAGCGAGGCGGCCCCGATCGCGGC
>CAZMCT010000151.1:0-7436 GCA_964564785.1 uncultured Planctomycetales bacterium | reverse complement strand
GATCGTCACGGCCGGCCGCGGGCGGTGGCCGTTCGCGGTCGCGGCGGCGCGTGGGCGGCGGCGGGCGTCGCGCACGCGCGCCAGGGCCTGGTTGAGTCGCGACTCGAGGGCGCGCAGGCGTTCATCGAGCGGGGCGGCGGGTCCCGGGGCGAGCGCGTCGGGTGGGCCGAGTTCGCTGACGAGCACGGAGCGCTGGGCAATCGGAGACGGCGAGGCTTGCGCGGCGGGCGGCGGGGTGAAGAGGGGTGTCGGCGACTCGCCGTTGCATTCGCCGGTCGGCTCGAAGCGCGCCGCGGGGACGCGGCGGGGGGCGCGCGGGAAGGTGGAGAGCAGCGGCTGCGGGAGAAGACCGGCCTCGGGCGTCAGGCCCGGGAGATAGTGACGCTTGTGCGTTCCGCCGCTGATAGCGTGCGCTGTGGCGAGAACGTGACGTGCGTCGATGACCTTGCGTTCCTCGCTGAACGCCTCGACCAGCGCGTTTTCGCAGAGCTGGTTGACCAGCGCCGGATTGCCGTCCGAGAAGCGGTGGATGAACTCCAGCGCGGCCGGGGTGAAGATTTCGTCGTTTTCCAGGCCCGCGACGCGCAGGCGGTGCCGCACGTACAAGGCCACTTCGGTGTGGGTCAGGCGCGTCAGCCGGCAGGTGCGGAAGATGCGGCGCTGCACGCGGATCAGCTCGGGTCGGGCGAGCGTGTTCAGCAGTTCGGGCAGTCCGAGCAGGATCACGCTGGTGGACCGGGTCGGCTGGCCCTCGCGGGTGATCAGATCGAGCACGTCTTGCCAGCCGGTGTCGCGGAGCCCGTCGGCATTGTCGATGATGACGACCGCGGGCGCGTGGGGTGCGCGGCTTTGCAGCCAGTCCTGAAGGGTCGTGTCCTCGACCGGCGGACCGAGGAGCCGCCCGCCGCCGGGCGGCGTGAAGCGGGCTTGCAGCCGGCCGTCGGCCTGAGTCAGGCCGTGAACCCAAAGGATCGCGACCCGGCGCGCGACACCGTCGGCCACGATGCGGGCCAGGAGGGTTTTACCGGAACCGGACTCGCCGAGGACGAGGGTGCAGGCCTTGTGACTGTGGACCGCGTACTGGAGCGTGGCGAGGGCTTCGGCGTGCGAGGGGATGCTGCAATAGAAGCGCGGATCGGGCTGGCCGTCGAACGGCGGTCCGTTCAGACCGAAGTGGCGATACGTTTCCATGCGGGCACGGCGCTCCCGACGCGGGTCTGCTCCGTTTATCGGCATGCTGCGCGAGGGGCTGAAATGGGTAAGAAGGGGCGGCGGGCGTCGATTCCGATAGCGAATTTCATGCCCGCGGGGTTTCGGTCGATAACTGGCGGAGGGAAGAGAGGCCGCGTGGGCCACGGACGGCGGATCGACCGAACGGCTCGTGGAAGCCAAGGGAAGTTCGATGTCTGAGCAGGGCCGCAGAATTCCGCGGACCACCCGCGCGGGTGCGCTCCGGGGATTGTGGCTGGGGTTTCTGCCGCTCGTGCTGGCGCTGCCGGGTTGCGCGAACAAGCACGGACAAATGGTCGAGTTTCTCCGTGCGCACGAAGCGGAAGTCGCCACCGGCCAATACGTCGTGAAGCCGCCGGACGAACTCACGTTTCACTCTCCCAACGTGCCCGAGATCGACGGCATGTCGGAGGCGGTCGGGCCGGACGGCAAGGTGGCGCTGCGGCTGCTGGGCGATGTTGATGTCGCCGGGCTGACGACCGAGGAGATCGCGGCCAAGCTGAAGGCGCAACTCACGCGCTATTACGTCGAGCCCGAGGTCGTGGTCGAGGTCACGGCGCACCGGAGCCAGTTCTTTTATGTGTTCGGTGAGGTGGCCAACCCGGGGCCCCGGCTGTTCACCGGTCGTGACACGCTGCTGCGGGCCCTGGCCGAAGCCCAGCCGACCTACCTGGCGTGGCGGGCCCAGGTGCGGGTGACGCGCCCGGCGGCGAAGGCGGGCGCGGCCCGGACGATGATCGTGGACCTGGACCACATCCTGGCGACGGGCGACGCGTCTCAGGACGTGCTGCTCGAAGCGGGGGACGTGATCGAGGTGCCGCCGACGCCGTTGGCGTGGGTGGGCCACCGTGTCCGTGAGCTGATGTACCCGGTCTCGCCGGTGCTCAATGCGTACACCGCCCCGGCCGGCGTGATCGGAGCAACGCGCACGTATCGTGAGGGCGTGGACGTGGACTACGACGAAGACGATGACCGGCCGCGCTGGCGGCGCTGAAGCACGAGGCCCCGATGGCCAACGCGCAGGGACAGGCCTTTGAGGATCTGCGCAACACGCTCAACGAGGGCGTGCGCATCCTCCGCCACCGCTGGCGGCTGGCGCTGGTGGGCTTCACGGTGGTCGGAGCGGCGGCCTTCTGGGGCAGCCAGTACCTCCCGCGCGAGTACACGGCCGCGACGATCTTCGAGCGGCGCGACGACGTCGTGCTACAGAACCTGATTCAGAACAACTCGCCGTACAGCTTCGACCACCTGCGGTCCACGCTGACGCTCGACATGATCGGCTCGCGGGCCCAGGCCCGGTCGGCGGTGCGGGCCGGGCTGTTGCCGGCCGAGCGGTTCACGGGCGAGGGGGCCCTGAGCGACGCGGAGCGGGCGGCGCTGGACGGGCTGCTGGCCCGCTATCAGCTCGAGCCGCGGGTGCGGCTGCTGCATAGCTCGCCCAGCCTCGACACGATCGCGCTGGACTGCACCTCGAACAACCCGGCCGTGGCCCGGGCCTTCGTGGTGGCGCTGCGTGATTCATACATCGAGCAGACCCGCGATCGGATCCGCGAAATCCTCAGCGGCACGCGCGAGTTCTTCCTGCGGGAGATCGAGCGGCTCCAGAAGGAGCTGGCCCGCACGGACGAGTCGCTCCGCACCGGCTTCGAGGATTTCCCGGGCGTCGACCCGACCGACATCGCCGGGGTCGGCAGCCGGCTCGAGGCCCTCCGCATGCAGCGCGACACGGCGTGGCAACGCAAGGCCGAGCTCGAAGCCCAGATCGCGGCTCGCGAGCAGTTCCTGGTGACGGCCGGGGCGGCCTTGGCCGCGGGTACGGCGGTGTCGCCGGCCCTGCTGCCGACCCCGCCTCAGCGGATCGATCCCGCCCTCGAGAAAGGCATCGACCAGGTTCGCAGCGAGCTGGTCGAGCTGGTCACCGGCAAGGGTATGACGCTGGCCCACCCCGAGGTCAAGCGGCTCCGTAGCCGGCTCGAGGCGCTCGAGGACCTGCGGGCGACAATGCTTGCCGCCGCCGAGGAAAGCGCCCCCGATGCCGCGGACGGCAAGACGCCGGAAACGCCGGTCGCGTCCGGGCGCAGCCGCAGCCTCGAAGAAGTGCGCGTCGAGCTCGAACTCGACTCGCTGCGACGGCAACTCGCGATCGCCGAGCGGCAGTTCGCGGACATCGAGGGCCGCGTCACGCGGTTTGCGACGCTCTACGACCAGTTGCTCAACGACGCCGGCGGACTGCGCGAGCTGCGCGAGAAGCAAGGGGAGCACACCAACGAGCTGGCGGTGTGGCAGACGCATCTCACGCAGCTCGACCGCGTGCTCGCAGCCGAGAGCGGCCAGCGCGGCACGCAGTTCGCGCTCATCGAGGAGCCCAAGGACGTCTCGCGTCCGACGCGGCCGCGGATTCACTCGATCTTCCTGGTCTGCACGGGCTTGGGGCTGGCCGCGGGGGCGCTGCTGGTGGCGCTGGCCGAGCTGCTCGACCGGTCGTTCCGCTCGATCGGGCAGGTTACGCGGGCGCTGGGCGTACCGGTGCTGGAATGCGTAGGGGTGATTCCGACACCCCGGGAGCGGCGGCGGGTGGTGCTGTCCCGGGTGGCTTGGGCGCCGGCGCTGGTGCTGCTGGTGGGCATGCTGCTGAGCACCGCTGGACTGGCCTATGTGAGCCTGACGCGGCCGGACCTGTACCACAAGGTGCTGGACCGCGTGGGCGTCGCAAGCGTCCTGCGGCTGGGGGAGCCGTCGAGCGAGGGTGCGGCATGGGGTCGATGACCAAGGTGATGGAAAAGCTGCAAGCGGCGCAGGCCGAGCCGGAAGCGGATGCGCCGGGGGTTGGCGCGCCGGCCGGCGAGTCCGGCGCGGCCGGTCCGGGCGGCTTCTTCGCCGAGGGTTTGGGCGAGCCGGGGCCGGGTGAGGCCGGCGGAGGGGGGAACGGGCCGGGGTGCGCACGGTCGCCGTTCGTGGACAGCCGCACCTGCGAGTGGGAGCCGCGGCGGGTGGACCCGGCGGTGATCGCGTTCCACGACCGTTACTCGTCGATCTGCGAGCAGTTTCGCTCGATCCGCGCGCGGTTGCTGACGATGAACACGGCCCACGCGGCGCAGGCCATCGTGATCACCAGCGCGATCCCGGAAGAAGGCAAGAGCGTCTCAGCGTTGAATCTGGCGCTGATCATGGCGGAGGGCGGCGAGCACCGGATCGCGGTGGTGGACGCGGACTTTCGGCGCATGTCGCTGGCGCGCATGCTGGGCGTCGCGGAGGGACCCGGTTTCTCCGAGGTGCTGCGGGGCGAGGTGACGCTGGACCAGGCGCTGCAACCGACGCCGCTGCCGAACCTGCGGCTGCTCACGGCCGGCACGGTGCGGGACAACGCGTACGCCGAGCTGCTGGGCAGCTCGAACCTGCCGCTGGTGCTGAATCAGATTCGCGACCACTTCGACTACGCGTTCCTCGACACGCCCCCGGTCACCACGGTTTCGGACGTGTGCCTTCTGGCGCCGCACTGCGACGGGGCGCTGATGGTCATTCAGATGCGGCGGACGCCCGAGCCGACCGCGCAGCAAGCCGTCCGGACGCTCCAGGCCAACAACGTCAAGGTTCTCGGAACGATCCTGTCGCGCTTCCGCGAGCGCGGGGCCGGCTACTATGCACGCTACTACTCTTCCTACTACTACCGCTAGCGGTCCGCCCGCGACGGCGGCACCGCCGCCGCGACCGGCCCCGCTCCGCGTCGTGCCCGTGGCCGACGACGACGCCCGCCGTGCCTGGGGCGCGCTGGTTGCCAAGGCCCGCCACGCATCCGTGTTCCACACCCCCGATTGGTGCGAGGTGGTGGCGGCCGTTTTCCGTCATCGGCCGCTGCACCTGCTGGCGCTGCGCGGGTCGCAGCCGGCCGGCGTGCTGCCGATCATGGAGGTCGACAGCCTGTTGGGCGGACGTATGCACATCAGCGTGCCGTACGGGACGTACGGCGGGGTCGTGGCCGACGATCCCGGTACGGCCGAGGCCCTGGGCCGCGCCGCCGCACGGCAGGCGGAGCAGCGGGGGGCCGGCGTACTCGAGCTGCGCTCGGCCGAAGCGGATGTCGCGGGCTTCGAGCCGGTGCCGGGCTACCTGGGATTCCGGCGGGCGCTGCCCGAGCGGGTCAGCGACGTGCCGGCGTCGCTGCCGAAGCGGGCCCGGGCTGCGGCGCGTCACGCCCGCGACCGCGACGGCGTCACGATCGAGCACGACCCGGACCAGCTCGCCGTGGTGTGGGAGCTGTACAGCCGCAGCATGCGGCGGATCGCGTCGATCAACTACCCGTACCGCTTTTTCGTGGCGCTCCGCGCGCGCTTCGGTGAACAATTCTGGGTGAGCGTCGCCTGGCAGGGCAAGCGCCCGCTGGCCGGAACGGTCAGCCTGACATTCGGCGACACCCTCATGCCGTACGTGCTCGGCGTGGACGAGCGCTACCGCTGCGACGGCGTTTCCAACCTCCTGTACGGGTCGGTGATGGAGCGGGCGGTGGAGCGCGGCCTGCGCTGGTTCGACTATGGGCGCAGCCGGGCCGACAACGCCGGCGCGGTGGGGTTCAAGAAGAACCAGGGGTTTGAGCCGCAGCCGCTGGGCTACCAGCGTTACGTGCCGCCAGGCCGGGTGGCGCCGGACCTGCGGCCGTCGAACCCGCGCTACGCTCTGGCACGGCGGGTGTGGCAGCGGCTGCCGCTGCCGCTGACGCGTGCCCTGGGGGCCTGGTTGTCGCGCTCGTTGCCGGGATGACGTCCGATGCGCCTGCTGATGCTCACTCCACGGCTGCCGTACCCGCCCGACCGGGGCGACACGCTGCGCTCCTGGCACATCCTTCGCGGGCTGGCGCCACGGCACGAAGTCTGGCTGGCGAGCCTGACCGACGGTGAGCCACCCCCCGACCATCTCGAGCGCGTGCGGTCGCTGTGCCGGCAGCTCGAGGTCTTCCCGCGCTCGCCCGGCCAGGCGCTGCGGCGTGGCGCGCTGCGGCTGCTCTCCGGCGGGAGCGTCACGGAGGGCTACTTCTCGGACCCGCGCCTGACCGAGTGCCTGCGGGCCTGGGCGACGACCGGCACGTTCGACGCGCTGCTCACCTACTCGTCGGGCCTGGCCCGGCTGAGCGGGCTGGTGCCGGCTCGCCGCCGGGTGCTCGACCTGTGCGACGTGGACAGCGCGAAGTGGGACCGCTACGCCCGGCGGAGCTGGCCGCCGCTCTCGTGGCTCTACCGCCACGAGGCCCGCCGCGTCCGCACCCTCGAGGCCCAGGGCTGCCGCGGCCACCACTTGTGCCTGGTCGTCAACGAGCGCGAACGGCGCAAGCTGCGCCACGGCGTGCCCGACGCGACGGCGGCCGTGCTGCCGACCGCGATCGACGTCTCCGAATTCGCCGACCTGCCCGTCGACCCGGCGCCCGAGCCCCTGGTCGGGCTGCTCGGCTCGATGTTCTATCCGCCGAACGTTCGGGCCGTGCACTGGTTCGGCAGCCACGTCTGGCCGCGGGTGCTGGCCCAGGTGCCCCAGGTCCGCTGGCTGATCGTGGGCAGCCGGCCGACGCGTGACGTCCGATCGTGGGAGAACTGCCCGGGGGTGACGGTGACCGGCTACGTGCCCGACATCAAGCCCGTGCTGGCCACCCTGCGGGTGTTCATCAACCCCGTCGACGGCGACCTGGGCCTGCAATCGAAGGTCGTGGTCGCCATGGCCGCCGCTCGACCCGCGGTCGTCACGCCCGACACCGCGGCGGGGCTCGTGTACAGCGACCCGCCGCCGTTCCTCATCGCGGCTTCGCCCGAGACGTTCGCGGCGAGTGTGGTGCGACTGCTCCGCGACGACGCGCAGGCCCGCGCCCTGGCCGCCCGGGCCCGCGCGACCGCCTGGCAGAACTACCACGCCCCGCAGCAGGTCAAGCGGCTGGAAGCGTGGCTGGCCGGCGTCATGGCGCGCGACCGGACGCTGCCGGCCGCGGCGGTGGGTGCGGTGGCCCGCGACGAGGCGGAGGGCGCGCTGCCGGAATGATCACCGACCGCAACATCGTGTGCATCGCCAGTAGCTGGTTCGACCATCCCACCAGCAAGCACCACGTGATGCGCCACCTCGCGCAGCACAACCACGTGCTGTGGGTGAACTTCCACGCCTCGCGGCGGCCGCGGCTCGACCGCGGGGACCGCGGGCTGATCGCGCGGCGGTTGCGCCAGGCCTGGCGC
>CAZMCT010000150.1:0-7460 GCA_964564785.1 uncultured Planctomycetales bacterium | reverse complement strand
AGTATAACACAAAACCAACAAAATGCAATATATTTACTGCACTGGTTAGTAACTGGAGGTCCGGTTCCAGGGGAGGCGACGATTTATTTCGACGATGTCATTATCAGTACCAGCAAAATCAGTGATTACGTCAGAACGGATCCCTGAGAGCGGCGGGGCTGCAAGACGGCTGTCGGCCAGGCATGGTGGTGGCTTCACGCCGACGTTCGACCGCCCGGATCCGGCGGCGGGCAAGAACGAGCCACCGCCATGCGGCGGACGGCAACCTCGGCGGACCGTTCACAAGCCGCTGGAGGGAGGGTGCGGACACCGCGGGCGTGGCCGTCGGCGCTGCCGTGATGGTGGGTAGGCGCGGCGCCGGTCCCCTCTCCCAACGGGCTGTTACAGAGGGCTTTCGCCGGCGGTGAGCGCACCGCCACTTCCGGAGGCATTGCGGCATGAAGTCCCGTCGAATTCCACGGACGCGGCGAGTGGGGGCGGCGCCGGTCAAGCGTGAGTCCGGCGCGCCGCCCGTCGGCGTCGTGACCAGCCACGGCCACGAGCTGGACAGCGGCTTCCGCGAAGCGTTTGCGCGAGCGTTCGGCCGGCCGCCGGACGGAGCGTGGGCTGCGGACTGCGTGGTGGTTCAGGCGCTGGCGAGCCCGGTCGGTCCGCTGGTGGCCGCGGCGACGAGCGCGGCGCTGTGCGCCCTCGAGTTCGGCGTAACGCGGGTGCTCGACGAACAGGCCGAGCGGTTGACGCGGATCGCGGGCGGTGCGCTCGTGCCGGGGACGAACGCCTTGCTGCAGCAGCTCGCGGCCGAGCTGGAGGAGTATTTCGCGGGCCGGCGGCGCGCGTTCGGTGTGCCGCTGAGGGTGACGGGGACGGAGTTTCAGCGGCGCGTGTGGCGCGAGTTGCGGCGGATTCCCTATGGGCGGACGATGTCCTACGGGGAGCTCGCGCGGCGCATCGGCCGGCCGGGGGCGCAGCGGGCCGTGGGGCAGGCCAATCACCGCAACCCGATCGCGATCGTGATTCCGTGTCACCGGGTGGTCAGCGTGGGCGGGAAGCTCGGTGGCTACGGTGGGGGGCTGTGGCGGAAGCAGTACCTGCTGGAGTTGGAGAGGGGCTTGCGGGACTGATTCCGCGGGCGCGCCGCGGCGGTATCAGTGCATGTTCGGCCCCTCACCCCAGCGCAACTTGCGGCGCAAGGCGTGCCACTCCGAGCGGCGCGGGTTACGCACGAGCAGGAAGTCGGCCGCGTAGCGGGACATGATGATGCGGTTGCCCGCCCGGACGGGCCGGATCATGCGACCGTCGGTGGCGACGGTCGTACCCTCGTTGGCACGCTCGATGCGTACGACGATGCGGCGGCCGCCGTCGAGCACCAGGGGGCGGTAGCTGAGGGCCTGGGGGCAGATCGGCGTCAGGATGAACGACGCGCCGGTCGGTTCGAGGATCGGGCCGCCTGCGGCGAGGTTGTGGGCGGTCGAGCCCGAGGGCGTCGCCACGATCAGCCCGTCGCCGCGAATCTGCGCGACCTCGTCGCCGTCGACCGAAACCACCAGCTCGATCATGTGATAGGGTGGGCCGGCCAGGACGACGCAATCGTTGACTGCCGGTGACGCTTCGATGCTTCCGTCGTCGCGCTCGAGGACCACGTGCATCATCGCGCGCCGCGTGATCGGCAGCGTCCCGGAGAACAGGAAGTCGCCTTCGGCCTCGAGCTCCTCGATCGTGAAGTCGGCAAGATAGCCGAGCTTGCCGAGGTTGATGCCCAGGATGGGGAGTTGCTGCTCGCGCAGGCCGTGCACGGCGGCAATGAGCGTGCCGTCACCGCCGAGAACCATGAGCAGGTCCGGTCCGGCCGCCAGCGCGCGCTGGCTGTCGTACGTCAGGTCGCTGAACACCACGGCTGCCCGGCCGGCCAGCCACCGACCGGCCCGGCTGAGCGTCTCGCGGGCCCCCGGCTTGTCCGGTGAGCCGATGAGGGCGACGCTCTGCACGCGATGCGCGACGTGGTTCATGGGCGCTCCGGAACCGGAACCGGTCCCCGGCGCAGTATACCCCCTCCGGCCGCGCCGTCAGGAAGCGCCCGGCACGCCGTTTCCAAAACCGCGGGCAGCGGCGAGAATGCCGGCGGCGTCGAACCCGAGGAACAGGTGGACTACGATCTGCTCGCGATTGATCTCGACGGCACGCTGCTCGACGCGCAGCACGCCCTGCCGCCGCGCAACCGGGACGCGCTGCATCGCGCCCACGCGGCCGGTCTGAAGATCGTGCTCTGCACCGGGCGCGCGTTTACCGAGACCCGGCCGGTGATCGCCGAGATCGGACTCGATCTCGACGCGGCGGTGACAGTGTTCGGCGCGCTGGTGACCGAAGTCGCGAGCGGACGGACACTTGAGCGGAGCCCGATCGCCGCGGAGGTGGCGCGGGCGGCGACCGAGTGGTTGCGGGCCGAAGGTTACCCGGTGCTGTGGCTCACGGACCCGGACGAGTGCGGCACGGACGGGTACATGCTGAGCGGTCCGCGGCGGCACGCGGCGGTCGATCTGTGGCTGGAGCGCTCGCCGTGCCGCGTCGACTGCACGGACGTGCTGCCGGCCGGCTGCGCGGCACCGGTGCGGCTGTCGATCATCGACGATCCGGAGCCGCTGACGGCGCTGTCGCGGCGTCTGGCGGAGGCGTTCGACGGGCGGCTCGTCCACAACGTGCTGCACGCTCCGCCGTACCGGCTCTCGCTGATCGAGGCGTTTGCGCCGCACGTGAACAAGTGGTACGGCATCATGCAGCTTTGCCGACGCTGGGGAATCGACCCGCGCCGCACGGTCGCGATCGGGGACGACGTCAACGATCTCGCGATGCTCGAGCACGCCGGCCTGGGCATTGCGATGGGCAACGCCCGCCCGGCGGTGCAGGCGGCCGCGCGGCGCATCACCGACACCAACGACGCCTGTGGAGTGGCCCGCGTGATCGAGGAGCTGCTGGACTGAATGGCACCCTACGCCCGACGCGAGGTGACGCTCACGCTGCTGAGCGGCGCGGCCGCGACGGTCCTGGTCGGCTGGCTGGCCGGATGGTGGGCCGTAGTGCCGGCCGCACTCGCGCTGCTGCTGCTCTCGTTCTATCGCGATCCGCAGCGCACACCGCCGCGCGGAGCCGACTTGTTGCTGGCACCGGCGGACGGGAGGCTGGTGGGGCTGCGGCGGAACGCGGAGGGTCCGGACGGCCGGCCGATGCTGCGGATGACGATCTTCCTGAGCGTGACCGACGTCCACATCAACCGCGCGCCGTGCGCAGGCCGGGTGGTAGACGTGCGGTACCGGCCGGGGAAGTTCGTGAACGCGCTGCGGGCGGAGGCCGACACGTGTAACGAGTGCAACACGGTGACGCTCGAGCCGGAGTCGCCGCTGCCCGGGCCGGTGGCGGTGCGGCAGATTGCCGGCGTTCTGGCCCGGCGCATCGTGTGCGTGCTGCGCCCCGGAGACCGCGTGGCTGCCGGCGAGCGCTTCGGGATGATCAAGCTGGGCTCACGGACCGAGATCGCGGTGCCGGACGATTCGCGCTGGGAGCTCGGTGTGTCGCTGCATGACGCGGTGCGGGCGGGGGTGACCGTGCTCGCGCGGTGGCGGGGTGGGGCGGCCGATGGCGCGGGCAGTGCGTCGCAGTCGCGCGAGACGGAGCCGGGCGGCTGAACCGGGCGGCGGAGGTGCCATGGCCGAGGTATCGGACAATCCCGTGGCGGAGCGGCCCCGACGGCTGATTGGTATCCGGTTGTTGCCGGCGGCGGCGACGCTGGGAAACCTGATCTGCGGCTTCGTCGCGGTCTTCTTCTGTCTGCTTTCGGTACGGGCGGAGTACGGCGGGTCGGCGATTCAGCCGCGGGTGTTTCATCCGCGACTCGAACAGCTCTTTCCGACGCACGTGGCGGCGGGCGCATACCTGATCCTGCTGGCGATGGTGTTCGACGCGCTGGACGGCCGGCTGGCACGGATGACGCGGCGGACGAGCGAGTTCGGAGCGCAGCTCGATTCGCTGTCGGATGTGGTCAGTTTCGGGATTGCACCCGCGGCGTTGATCTTGACGGTGCTGCTCCGGCCGTCGGGCGTGGTCGCGGAGGATGCGGCGCACACGTACGTCCGGCTGGGGCCGCTGTTTCAGCTCGGATTGCTGTGCGGGCTGGTATACGTGAGTTGCGCGGCGATCCGGCTGGCGCGCTACAATGCGGAGAACGTGAAGGGGGAGGCGGCCCAGAGGGCCTTCAGCGGACTGCCGAGCCCCGGCGCGGCGGCGCTGGTCGCCGCCCTGCTCGCGCTGCACGAGAATCTGCACACCAGCGGGCTGGCGGCCTGGGGTATGGAGGCGGCCGCGCTCCTGCGGTGGGCGCTGCCGCCGGTCGTGTTCGCTTTGGGGCTGCTGATGGTCAGCCGGCTCGACTACGTGCACGTGTTCAACGTTTACGTGCGGCGTCGGCGGCCGCCGAGCCACCTGGTCTGGTTGATCGTGATCCTGGGCGTGGGGTGGTATTCATTCGAGGTGCTGATCGTCGTGCTGGCGCTGGGCTACGTGGCCAGCGGGCTGGCGCTGGCGCTGCTGCCGGCGGCCGCGACGCACGCGTCAGCATCGGCCGCCCCTGCTCGGGAGGGTGTCGCGCGCGTGGAGAAGTAGCCGCGACGCAGAGGTTGGGCGGGTCGTCCGCGACCGTTATCCTATACCCATGCGGGTTCGCCGGCCCGCGCTGGAAATGCACCGATGTACGACCGAGCCGCGCGTTGTGCAGTCATCTTTGACATGGATGGTGTGCTTGTGGATTCGGGGCCTGCGCACCTGCGGAGCTGGCAGATGCTCGCCGACCGGTACGGCCTCGAGTTCTCGGAAGAGCGCTTCCGGGCCAGCTTCGGCCAGACCAGCCGCGACATCATCCGCACCTTCTGGGGCGACGGCCTGAGCGAGGCCGAGGTTCAGCAGCTCGACGAGCAGAAAGAGACGCTCTACCGCGAGCTGATCGCCGAGCGCGTGCCGCTCAATCCGGGCTGCCGCGCGGCGCTCGAGGCCTTGCGCCGCGCCGGCTTCGCGCGGGCCGTGGCCACATCCGGGCCGCCCGAGAATCTCGAGGTGGTACTCTCGTTCGGGCTGATCGCGAGCTACTTTGATGCGCAGGTGCACGGCTTCGAGATCGATCGCGGAAAGCCCGCGCCCGACGTATTCCTGCTCGCGGCCGAGCGCGTGGGTGTGCCGCCGGAGCGCTGCGCGGTTGTCGAGGATGCCCCCGTCGGCATTCAGGCCGCGCGGGCAGCCGGCATGGCCCCGATCGGCCTGGCGGGCACACACCCTGCCGCCGTGCTGGCGGCGGCGGGGCCGCGGCGCGTCGTGGCCTCGCTCACCGAGCTCACGCCGGAGCTGGTCACCGAGGTCCTCAGGTCGCCGGCGAGTCGCGTCTGAAGATCCGGCAGGGGACCGCCGCGATGCTGACCGAGCCAGAGCTGCGCGACTGGTCGACGGGGCCCGTGGTCGGGCCGGATCCCGCAGCCGCCGCGGACCTGCGGCGGCTGAGCGGCATGTGCTACGCCCTGTTCGCGTACGACATCGGGCTGGCGATCGACCTGGACGAGGCGCAGCGGCGGATCTCGGCCGGGCGGCATCGCGGCGCGCTGCGCCAGCAGCGCCGCACGCCCAAATACTTCGAGTATGAGCCGGCGCCGCTGCGCGTGGTGTACACCGCCGCCCCCCTCGCGGTCGGTGAGCACCTGACCGAGCCGGCCGTGGAAGCCCTGATCTACGATTTCGGGGCCGTTTCCGTCCAGTACAGCATTCCGCTGGCGGGTTCGCTGCCCGGACTGCTGGCACTGAGCGGTGAGCTCTACGACAACCCGGCGCTGCTCGAGGCGTCGCGACGAGTGGTCGAGGGGCTGCTGCCGCCACTGGCGTCGGCGGTGAACAAACCGGACATCTCGGACCTGGTTGAGGACTACGCCCTGTTCCACGTGTGGTCGCTGGCGGACGACGTCGCTCCGGCGGCGCTCGTGCGGCAGCACGCGGGGTTGCTGGCGCAGATCCTGCGTTCAGAGGGGGCACCGCTGTCGCAGCAGGAGGTGGACGACGCGCTGGGCTGCCAGATCGCCTTCGGACCGCGCGACCTGACGCTGATCGACTGGAACGCGGCGCTTCTGCTGGGGCGCGAGCTGGACGACGTGCGGGCCGTGCTCGAATACGCGAACGTTGAGCTGCTGGAGATGCGGTTCCTCGATGACCGGCTGGACCGGGCGCTGAGCGCGGCGTTCAGCGCGTCGGCCCGGGCGTCCGGGCCGCTGGCTCCGTTCCTGGACTCGAAGGCGGCCGACCTGTCGCGGATCGCCGAGCTCCAGCTCGACAGCGCGCTGCTGTACGAGGGTGTGAGCAACGCCCTGAAGCTGCTCGGCGATCAGTACCTCGCCCGGGTGCACCGCCTCGCGGCGCAGCGCTTCCACCTCACCGAGTGGGACTCGAGCATTCGCCGCAAGTTGCAGACCATGGAGAGCATTTACCAGAAGATCTCGGACCGCAGCGCCCGTCGCCGGGCGGAAGTACTCGAGTGGATCATCATCCTGCTGATCGCGGCCGAGATCGCGATGTCGCTGTTGGGGAACCTGCGCTAGCCGCCCGCGCGTGGACGATCAACCGCGCTCCGAACGCCCGGGCGAAGGCCTTTTCGTCCTTGGCGACCGCCTTGAGCTCGAGCGCACAGTCGCCCTCAGCCACGAGCCGCAGGGCCACCAGGTTCTTGCCCACGCGTCGCAGCCGGGCTCGCCGGACGACGCCGTGGTGCGAGCGCTCCAGGCGCTCGGCCAGTCGCAGCAGGACGAACAGCCGCCGCACGAGCGCGACGCCGCGCGCGTCGAGGTCGGCAAGTTCCGGGTCGCGTGGCCGCGGGCGCCCCTTGCGGTGATAGCGGGCCAGCGCGGCGACCAGCGCGATCTCGGTCTGGTCGAAGCCGACCAGGTCGGCGTGGCGGATCAGGTAATACGTGTGGGCCTGGTGGTTGACGAACGACAGGAACGTTCCGATGTCGTGCAGCAATGCCGCGTACTCGAGCAGCTCGCGCTCGGCCGCGCCGTACCGGTGGAGGCCCGCGCGGGCGGCGGAGTCGAACAGGTCGAGCGCGAGGGCGGCCACGCGGCGGGCGTGCGACTCGTCGAACCCGCACAGCCGGCCGAGCAGGAGCACGCTGCGGCGGCGCGGCGCCAGCTCGTAGAGCCGCTCGCGGCGCGGTGCGGTGCGCATCAGGTAGTCCACCAGCAGGCCGTCGCGCAGTCCACGGCGGCTGGTGTCGATCCGCTTGAGCCCGAGCTCGTCCATGAGCGTCTCGAGGATCGCCGCCCCCGCCACGATCACGTCGGCCCGCTCGGGGTTGAGGCCCGGCAGCCGCCGCCGGTCGGCCAGCCGCGCCCGCCGCAGCTCCGTCGCGACCTCCGCCAGTTCCGCCCGCGTGAGCCACGGCT
>CAZMCT010000149.1:0-7587 GCA_964564785.1 uncultured Planctomycetales bacterium | reverse complement strand
CTCGCGGCCGATGCCGGCCGCGACGCTCTTGCCTCGGCAGCACACCTGCGCGGACCACGGGGCACGGGAGCGCCCCGCGATCCCCGGAGCCCGCGACCGTTGAGCCTTCGGTCCGCTATCTCGTGAGCAGCGTGACGAACGGGTTGATGTCGTCGAACCCGAACGTGCCGTTGCCGTTCACGTCGCGGTTGCCGAGCGGGCAGCCGGGGTACGCCGTCGCGTACGCGGCCGGGTCGGACAGCGCCAGCACGAACGCGTTGATGTCGCCGAAGCCCACCTGGCCGTCGCAGTTGACGTCTCCGACCAGCACGCCGCCTTCGCATTCATCCGGGATGCCGTTGCCGTTGGCGTCCTGCGACGTGCCGGCCGCGAGGTCGCACACGTCGAGCACGCCGTTCGCGTTGCAGTCGGCCGCGCCGCCCGCGAGGTCGCACTCGTCGGGCACTGCGTTGCCGTCGCAGTCAGACGCGCTGAACTGGCCCCGCAGCTCGATGTCGTCGATGTTCCAGCCGTAGTACGTCACGCCGGCGTCGGTCGGCCCGAGCCCCCAGCGGATGTACACCGTGGTCTGGTTGGCCGCGGCCGGCAGCTCCACGGTCTGCTGCACCCAGCCCGCGTCGTTGATCGTGCCCGGATTGGCCCACACCGGCAGCCAGCTCAGGCCGTCGAGCGACACGTCGATCGTCGCGTGGTCGAAGGCCTCCACGCCCAGCTTGCGCCAGAAGCGGAGCTGCACCTGCTGCCAGCCCCGCAGGTTGAATGCCCGGGTCGTGAGGTAGCGGGCCGGCATGTTGTTCGTGTAATCGCCGGCCAGGTTATAGCCGTAGACGTTCGCGCCGGTGTGCGCGGCCGCGGGGTCGCCGCCGTGCGAGCCGCCGCCGGTCGGCGGGCCGAAGGCCCACTGCCCCTCGACCGTCCAGCCCGGGCCGACGTCCAGCGGCTCGAGCCGGCTGATCGGCCCCAGCGCGATCTGGCATTCGTCGGGCACGCCGTCTCCCTGGCAGTCGCCGCTGACGCCCCCGGCGATGTCGCACTCGTCCGGCGTCGCGTTGGCGTTGCAGTCCTGGCTGGTGGCCCAAGCCAGGTCGCACTCGTCGAGCACGCCGTTCCCGTTGCAGTCGATCAGCTCGCACTCGTCGGGCGTGTTGTTCAGGTTGCAGTCCATGCTGGTCCCGTTGGCGATGTCCTGGCTGTCCGGGATGCCGTTGCCGTTGCAGTCGGGCGCGGTGGTCTGGAGCACCGCCACGTACGTGCCCCAGATGTCCGTCGCGTGGCCATATTCCTGGATGGTGTAGAACGTATGCTCGTCGCTGGGGTCGAGCGTGGTGTAGCTGTAGTCGCCCCAGCGGTTGCGGCCGTAGCTGTCGATGTTGTTCTGCGGGCCGGTGCCGGCCTTGAACTGCACGGGCTCGGACATCTCGCCGAGCGGATCGCCGGCACGGCGGCCGCAGTAGTAGCACGCCGCGTACATGCTGCTGTTCGAGCCGGTGAAGCCCATGACGGCATCGCCGAGCTGGTTGACCATGATGGAGGGGAAGTAGTAGTACATCGTCGGCGCGGCGACGGTGCCCCACTGCACGACCGACGGGCTGGCCGTGTTGAGCTGGTACCAGCGGCAGCCGGCTTTGCCGCCCGCGGCGGCGATCGTGTGCGCGGTCCACAGCGAGCCGCCCCGCCAGACGGCCATCATCAGCCGCTCGTCGACCGTGTCGAGCGGGACGGTGCTTCCCAGTGCGGGCGCGTCCGGCGCCGTGCTGAACGGGGCGACCGGGATGATCGCGACCTGCGTCAGCGTCGGGCTCGTGAGCGGCGGGTTGACGCGTCGCAGGCGCAGGCTGGAGCTGCTCGCGTATGACACGAGGTATTCGCCGTCGGCGGCGCCGTACGTGTGCGCCGGCTGGATCGCGCCTTCCCACGGCAACTGGCGGAACGCGGTGACCGTGCCGAGCGACGGCGACGGGGCGATCAGCGGGGCCTTGTCGATCGCAAAGATCGTCATCCCGCCGGGCACCATGTACGCCGACGTGTAGATCCCGTTCGCGTCCACGCCCAGCGTCGGATAGTCCGGCCAGGCCCCGGCGTCCGAGCCTTGGGCGGTCACGAAGTTGGTCTTGAACCAGCCGCCCAGGGGGTCGTCCGTCAGCGAGACCGCGATGTAGATCCGCGCCCCGGCGTTGAAATCCGTGTTGATGATGAACCAGCGGCCGCTGTGCTGGTCGAACAGCACGCGCGGGTCGCCGTTCGAGCCCGGCAGGAACGACGTCAGCAGGATGTTCATCAGCTCGCCGCCCGTGGCCTTGTCGTAGACCGCCAGGTTGCGGTTGACGGTGATGACGTAGTGGTTCGGGCCGATCGCGCCGTCCGTGTCGGGCGGGAAGCTCATCGAGCCCGCATCGCCGCGGATCACGCCCTGGAAGCTGCCCAGCAGCTCGGGCGTGACCGCCCGCGTCGGCGAGGGCGGATTGTCCACCTCGGGCAGCGCGGCGCGGCCCGCCGGCCGGACCGGGCTGTGTACGCCCTCGTCCGCCGAAAAATCACCCGTCCCGGTCTCCCACGTCAGCCCGCCATAGCTGCTGCCCGTCAGCCGGTAACCGTACGGCAGCTCCTCGAACGTCAGCACGATCGTCGCGGCGGCGTTCGTCGTCTCGGCCGGCGTGAACGTGAGGTCGTCGAGGCTGTACCAGCCGGCGCCGCCGACGGCCGGCTCGGCCACGATCTCGATGCGGTCGACGGCAGCGAAGTTCATCGCGAGCCAGCGCGGCGTCGGATCGAGGTCGCGCAGCACGTCCGACTCCTGCACCGCCACTCCGCCGCGGTAGCCGATGGCCCGCACGCCGCGCGCCCAGGCGCCCTGGCCGCCCTGGCCGGCGAAGTACGCCCCGGCCACGTCGGCCGCAGCGCCGAACGCGATGCCCATCCGCGTGTCGCCCCAGCGGTTGACGGCCGTGCGGGTACCGGAGTGCGCCCGACCGGCCGCGTCGCGGGAGGGCACCATCCACACGCCCTGCTCGCCGGGCTTGCGGACCTTGTCGGCCGGCAGCGGCGTCGCGGAGCGGTCGCGGGCGATGCACTCGGCCATGGACTCGATCACGCCCGGCCCGTAGGTCGCGGGGTCGAGCTTCTCGCCCGCGACGGTTTCACCGGGCGGCGCGGCGGGCGAGGCGGCCAGATTGGAGACGGCAAGCAGCAGGGCCAGAGTGGCGGGCAGCAATCGCAGGCGCATGACAACTTCCTGTCCAGAAGTCCTCGGAATCGTGGGGCCGCCCGCGACCACCGCGTGGCGGCCGACCGGCCGTCATCCGTTCGTCAGCAGCGTCACGAACGGATTGATGTCGCCGAAATCCACCGTGCCGCTGGCGTTGAGGTCGCCGTTGGCCCGCAGGCATCCGGGATGGGCGTTCAGGTACGCACCGGGATCCGATAACAGCAGGACGAACGCGTTGATGTCGCTGAACGAGACCGCGCCGTCGCAGTTCAGGTCGCCCGGGACGCGCTCACACTCGTCCGGGACGCCATTCACGTTATCGTCCCAACTCGCGCCGGAGGAGATGTCGATTGCGTCCGCGATG
The DNA here is from genome assembly GCA_964564785.1 of uncultured Planctomycetales bacterium. Lineage (GTDB taxonomy): Bacteria > Planctomycetota > Phycisphaerae > UBA1845 > Fen-1342 > CAZMCT01. Next base: position 4,018 of record CAZMCT010000149.1, on the reverse strand, counting down.
CCGTTGCCGTTGCAGTCGGTCAGCGGCGGCGGGGTGACGGCCCAGAGTTCGAGATCGTCGATGTTCCAACCGGGGTACGTCACGCTCAGGTCGGTCGGCCCCAGGCCCCAGCGGACGTAGACCGCCGGCTGCCCGTCGGCGTACGGCGAGAGCGGGTACGCAACTTGCGACCACGCCGAGTCGCTCACCGTGCTCGCCGCGCTCCACACCGTGTTCCACGTGCTCGCGTCGGTGGACACCTGCACGACCGCGTGGTCGGCGCCCTCCACGCCGAGCCAGCGCCAGAAACGCAGCTCGATCAGGCTCAGGCCGGTGCAGTCGATGGCCGTCGTCCGCAGGTAACGGGCCGGCATGTTGTTCGGGTAGTCGCCGTTCAGGTTGTAGCCGTACACGTACGGGCCGGTGTGGCCGCCGCTGGGATCGCCGAAATGCGAGCCCGCGCCCGTCGGAGCGCCCCACGCCCAGGCCCCCTCGCCAATCCAGCCGGGATTGACATCGAGGGTCCACTGGTAGATCAGGTGCGGGATGCCGACGTGCAGCGTCACGTTGCGGCTCGCGTCGCCGAAGTGGTCGGTCGTGTTCACGATCTGCACCACGTCGGTGTACACGCCGCCCGGCAGCGTGCCGGCCAGCGCGTTGATCGTGACCGTGACGGTCAGCGTCGCGTAACCCGCGAGCGTCCCGCCCGCGCTGCTGAGCGTCAGCCACGGCTGGCCGGCCGTCACCGCGACGTCCAGCGGCTGGTCGGTCAGGTTCTCCACTACGTACTCGATCGACGCGGGCGCGAACGGCCCGCCGGTGTCCCCGGTGCTCTCGAACGCAACGTCGGGCGTGACGCGGATGCCGCGCGGCTCATTGTTGGACAGCGCGTCGATCACTACCAGCCCCGTGTTGCCCGGGTCGAGCCAGTTGCTCAGCCGCGTGCTGTTCGAGCCCCCGCCGGTCCACGAGCGCGAAAAACGGCCGTACCAGTCCGACAGGTCGTTGCCGCAGGCCGCGTACCCGCCGTGGAGCTGGCCGACGACGCGGCCCTCCTGGTTGAACAGCGGCGAGCCCGACGAGCCCGGCTCGGTCGTGCCCAGATCCCAGTCGGCCACGCGGATGTGCGTCCCGTCGCCGGGCACGCTCGTGCCGAGGTACGAGGTCGTCGTGCACGGCTGGTATTCGAAGCTGATGCTCTTCTCGTCGCAGTTCGGATGGTGCACGGCCACGGCGCTGGTCGGATCGGCCGTGCTGCGGTCCCACCCGGCGAAGACGACGTCGAACGCCTCGGCCGGCTGGTCGTCGAGCTGCACGAGCGTGAAGTCGGACGCAGCGTAGGCGGCGCGGAAATACGAGCCGGTCTGATGCTGGGCCAGCGAGCCGCCGCCGTGCTGGCCGCAGCTCGGGCTCTGGAAGTTCCAGTACACCACCAGCGACGCCGCGTTGCCCGACGTGATCCCGCAGTGGTTCGCGGTCATGAAATACGGCGTCCGGTCGTAGGCCGTGTTGTTCACCGCGAAGCCGGTGCAGAACAGCGAGCCGCCGGTCGAGATCACCCCCACCGACTTGATCTGGTCCTGCCAGTCGGCCCCCTCGGGGCAGACCACGTCGATATTGCACCAGCCCGAGCGCGCGCCCAGCAACTCGCCGAACCCGCGATAGCCCACGTTGATCGACGTCAGCTCCAGGATCAGCTCGTCGGCGACCGCCCGCGGCAGCCGCACCTCCAGCAGCGCATCGTCCGTCAGCACGACCGGCGTCCAGAGCTCGCCGTGCTCCTCGTTGTCGGCCGCGGTGAACGGCCCGACCGCGCTGCCGCCGTCGACGGCCCGCAGCCACAGCTCGCCGCCGGCTGGCATGAAGTACGTCGTGAAGCCCAGGTTCAGCGAGAGCGCCCCCGGGCTCGTGATGCGCAGCCGCCAGGTGCGCGTGTCGCGCTCCGTGTCGAACCACGTGCCGTCCACGTGCGGATCGATCAGCACCGGGTTGGGGATCGCGAACCGCGGCGGCAGCCCCGCCGCCTCCCGCGCTTCATCCTCGGCCCGCACCGCACCGACATCCGGGGCCGTCACCGTGATCTGCGGCACCGCGTCGAGCGCCGTCTGTCCCCCCGCCAGCCCCGCGCCGCACACCAGCACCACCGCCGCACTCAGCTTCCGACCGATCTTTCCGGGCATGCCTGTTCATCCTCCACTGTTCTCAGAGGGGGGTCCGATGGCGTGGTTGAACACCCGCCGGGCGCGGACCCGGCCGCGCGGCACATTGCCGTCCATGCGACGGCCAATCAGTCGGCGCGAATCCAAGCCCAACTCCCAGCGCACAAACCACGCAATGAAGCCGCACTGCTGATCGAAATGGGAATCGACATCTCCGCGGCCGGCCGGCACACGCGGCCGGTCGACCGCAGGCTTCCTTCCCGGTCATCCTCTTCATGGCACCGGGTCAAACGGCCGTCGGTGCCGTCGCATCAAGGATAGCCGGGCCGCTGAAGCGGTTCAAGGCAGCCGGGGCGGTTCGTGACGCTAAGTTTTGTGCATAAAACAGGTTATAAACAGGAGCAATTTCGGTCGAGTTTCGCGCGACACCCGGCGCTGCCGCGACCGCCGAGTTGGATGCCGGAGGCGGCGGCAGTGCGCTTCGCGGTCCGCGCGCACGGCCGCCCGTCGACACCGCGCGCTCGCCGCGTCGCGGGGCTACTCGGCCACCCAGCCCTCGGGGAGCAGGCCGGCCTTGCAGGCGCCCGACCGGCCGGTCGACGCGCGAACACGACGGCAGCGCTGCCGGCGCCGCCCACGCTGACGCTCGCAGCTTGTGAGTAGGGCCGTCGCGCGCCACGGGACCTACTGTGCAGTTCGACGACCTCTGACGTTTTTCGCGAGGCCGGCACCCCGCGCCTGCACAACTGCCTCCAGGTCACGTCCCCCGCGCGTTTGCCGCGCCCTCGTGGCAGTCGTTCCTACGGCAGGAGTCGCGCTGCCGGAGCTTCGCACTCGCCTCCCGTGTCAACGCTCCCAGCACAGTCGGGGGTTTCCCCCCGGGTGCGCGCGAAGTGAAAGACTCCCGAAGATTCTCCCAACCGCTAGCAGCGCCACGAGATAGCGCCGCTTGTTCGTAGCAATGTTAGTGTAGGGAAAACCCTACAAAGGCATAACTCTTGATTGGCGCTTCCTCGTCCGCTGGGTATAGCCGCGCGGCAGGTGACGCGCGGCCCGCGCGTGCGGGCTCGCGAAACTACAGCCACAGAATTGGAGGTGTTTATATGAGAGCCTACGTTGCGCTTCTGCTCTGCCTGGGCAGCGGCCTCTCGGCATTAGCCGAGGACTGCGAACCCTGGTGCCCATGGCAATGGAACTACCGGACGGTTCTCGGGGGCCGCGTCGTGATTGACATTGTGTATGATCCAGAGACAGTCACAGTGCGTGGGGCCGGGGCCTGTTCGTCGGCGCTGGCATCGGCGTCGGGCACACGGGTCGAATGTGACGGGTCCGCAGTGGGCTACCCGAGTCAGGGCGGCGGCAACTCTGACTGCGACCTCCCTTCCGAACCCGGCGGTTGGTGCTTGAACAGGTCGGGCGCGGACGCGTGCGCCACGCCCGTTTGTCAAGACGGAGGTCACTGGAACCTGTGCACGCATGCCCAGACTTGGGAGCCGCACCCTCAGAACTGGGAGATGTGCACCTCCGATAACCTCATGGAGGCCTGCCCGCTGTTCTGCCCCGATCCGCCGCCGGGCCACTGGGTCGCCCAACCCGGAAGCGGTGGCGGTGGCGCTGGTGCCACGTACAGCTTCATCGTCGAGCCCGCGGCAAGGTTCGTATCCGGGGGGGACGGTTGGGTGGCCAACTGGTCGGGCTACCTTACGGACCCGGCTTGGGCCTCGACGCAAGATCCCGCCCTGCGACGCTTGATCGTTGCCTGGGACGCGGGTTCGCCGCACACCGCCGCGCTTTGGTTCGCGGGGGACTACCGCCTCCCGGAAAATGTCAGCGGGCGGACAAAACCAGCCGGGACGGGGCGGGTGAAAACCAGCCACTTG
>CAZMCT010000148.1:0-7761 GCA_964564785.1 uncultured Planctomycetales bacterium | reverse complement strand
CCCCGCCGACCGGCCACACGGCAGCGGTGGGCCATGGCGCGGCGGCCGGTCACGGCCCGGCGGCCAAGCCGGCTCTGCTGCAATTCGACCCCGGGGCGGCGATCTGGTCGATCATCGTCTTCGTGCTGCTGCTCGTGCTGCTGCGGGTGACGGCCTGGAAGCCGATGCTGCGGGTGCTGACGCAGCGCGAGCAATTCATCGCCAAGTCGATCGCCGACGCGCAGCGCGAGCGCGCGGAGGCGGAGAAACTGCTGGCCCAGCACCGGGCCCAGCTCGACCGGGCGCGGGAGGAAGCGGCGGCCATCGTCGCCGAGGGCCGCCGCGACGCCGAGGCGGTCGCGCGGCGTGTTCAGGAAGAGGCCCGAGCCGCGGCCGACGAGCTGATCGCCCGCGCCCGTCGCGAAATCCAGCTCGCCGTCGACAGCGCCCGCAAGGACCTTCAGGACCGCGCGGCCGAGGTGGCCGTGGCCGTGGCCGGGCGGATCATCCGCAAGCAGCTTTCGGCGGACGAGCACCGGCAGTTCGTGGCCGAGTCACTGGACGCGATCCGCCAGGCGGGCCCGCCGGGCCGCACCTAGACGGATTCGCCGGGAACGGTGGAGCGCATGGCGCAAGGGATTGAACGCGGACTCGACGTGGCCGACGTGTACGCGGCCGCGCTTTTCGAGCTGGCCCGCGAGCGCGGCGTGCTCGACGCGGTACGGGCCGAACTCGAAGAGCTCCTCCGCCTGGCGCGCGAGAATCGCGAGTTCGCGGCCCTGTGCGTGACAGCCGCGATCAGCCTGGAGAAACGCGCCGTCCTGCTGGAGCGCATCTTCCGCGGGCGGCTCAGCGACCTGGTGCTCGATACGCTCCAGGTCATGAACCGCCACGATCGCTTATCGCTGGTCCCGGCCCTGCTGCGGGCCTTCGTCCTGCGGATCGAGGACGCCCGCGGCCAGGTCGAGGTCACGGCCACCAGCGCCGTGGCACTCGCTGCGGACCAGCAGGCCGAGATCGAGCGGCTGGCGGCGGAGCTTTCCGGCCGCAAGCCGCTGATCGAGTACCGGGTCGAGCCCGAGATTCTGGGCGGGCTGATCCTCCAGGTTGGGGACTATCGTTACGACAATTCGCTCCGCCGGCACCTGCACGTGGCCCGCGGCCGTTTGCTGGAGCGCACGGCGCGCGGCGCCGAGTGGAAGACTGAGAGCGCACGATGAAATTCAGCGCCGATGAAATCGCCAGCGTCATCAAGCAGGAAATCAGCCAATACCGCGCCGCGCTGGACGTGGCCGAGGTGGGCCGCGTGCTCGAGTTGGGCGACGGCGTGGCGCGCATCTTCGGCCTCTCCGGCGCGATGGCCGGCGAGATGCTCGAGTTTCAAAACGGGGCCATCGGGCTGGTGTTCAACCTCGAGGAAAACTCGATCGGCGCGGTCGTACTGGGCGACTACCTCGGGATCAAGGAAGGCGACGAGGTCCGCACCACCGGCCGATTGCTGTCGGTGCCCGTGGGCGACGCGATGATCGGCCGCGTCGTCGATCCCCTGGGTCGAGCGCTGGACGGCAAGGGCCCCGCCCAGACCGAGCTTCGCCGCCCGCTCGAGATCATCGCGCCCGGCATCGCCGAGCGGCAACCCGTCAAGGAGCCGCTCCAGACCGGCATCAAGGCCATCGACAGCATGATCCCGATCGGCCGCGGGCAGCGCGAGCTGATCATCGGCGACCGCAAGACCGGCAAGACCGCGATCGCGATCGACACCATCCTGAACCAGAAGGGCGGCGACGTCATTTGCGTGTACGTCGCGATCGGGCAGAAGGAATCGACCATCGCGGGCATCTGCCGGACGCTGGCCGAGAGCGGGGCGATGGATTACACCATCGTCGTCTCGGCCGGAGCGTCGGACCCGGCCCCGCTCCAGTACATCGCGCCGTACGCCGGCTGCGCCATGGCCGAGTACTTCATGTACGAGCACGGGCGACACACGCTGTGCATCTACGACGACCTGAGCAAGCAGGCCGCCGCCTATCGCCAGCTCTCGCTGCTGCTGCGCCGCCCGCCGGGGCGCGAAGCCTACCCGGGCGACGTGTTCTACCTGCACAGCCGATTGCTGGAGCGCTCGTGCAAGATGGCCGAGCTGCGCGTGATCGTGAAGAAGGGCGCGCCGGCTGACACCGAGCAGGGCGTGAACGGCAAGGTCTACAAAGGACTGCAAGACCGGCACGCGCTCGAGCACGACCTGGAAGCCCTGGGCAAGGACCAGCACGAGGTCCGCAAGCTGCGCAAGAGCGGCGGCTCGCTGACCGCGCTGCCGGTGATCGAGACGCTCGAGGGCGAAGTGTCCGCGTACATCCCGACCAACGTGATCTCGATCACCGACGGCCAGATCTACCTCGAGCCGGACCTGTTCTTCGCCGGCGTGCGCCCCGCGATCAACGTCGGCATCTCCGTCAGCCGCGTGGGCGGCAACGCGCAGGTGCCGGCCATGAAGAAGATCGCCGGCTCGCTGCGGCTCGACCTGGCCGCGTTCCGTGAGCTGGAAGCGTTCGCTCAGCTCGGCACCGAGCTCGACCCGGCCACGCAGCGGCAGCTCGACCGCGGGCGGCGGATGGTCGAGCTGCTCAAGCAGCCGCAGTACCAGCCCATGAACGTCTGGGACCAGATCCTCTCGATCCACGCGGGTGTGCGGGGCTTCCTCGACGACGTCCCGCTGGCCAGCGTGCGGAAATTCGAGGAAGGGCTGTTGAAGTGCTACCACGACGAGTACCCCGAAGTGATCGAGCAGCTCAGCCGCGAACGGCAGCTCAGCGACGCCCTCGACGCGAAGCTGAAGGAGATCGTCGCGGATTACAAGAAACGCTTCATGCAGGCTCAGGGGACCAAGTGAGCCATCGCCGAGTGAACGGCTAAGCAGGGTCGACCGTGGCTAGAGCCAGGCAAATCGTCAAGCGGCGCCGGGCGGTGCGGAACATCCGCAAGATCACCCAGACCATGCAGCTCATCGCCACGGCCCGCTACCAGAAGACCTACCAGCGGGCGCTGGCGTCCAAGCCCTTCACGCGGCAGCTCACCGCGATGCTCCAGACGATCAGCGGCGCGGCCGGAACCGAGCACCCGCTGCTGCGGCCCAACGACAACCACGAGCGCAGCCTGATGCTGGTCATCACCTCCAACCGCGGGCTGGCCGGGGCGTACAACGCCTCCGTCCTGCGGCGGATGATGGACTTCCGCGGCGAGCTCGAATCCCGGGGGCTGCGGCCCGAGATGGAGGTGGTCGGCAAGAAGGGCCTGAACTACCTGAAGTTCCTGCGGATCCCCGTCGCGGCCGGCATCACCGACGTCGAGGACAAGATCGAGTACGCCCGCGTCTCGGCGATGGCCGAGCGCTACATGACGCAGTTCCTCGCCGGCGCGGTCGCACGGGTCGACGTCGTGTACATGCAGTTCCACAGCGTGGGCGTGCAGCGGCCGGCGACGATGCAGCTCCTGCCGATCGAGCCGCCGGCGGCCGCGGCCGAAGCGGACGGGGCGGCCGGGCGGGTGCGGCCGCAGTTCGAGTTCTCGCCCGCGCCGGCCGTGCTGCTGGGTCGGCTGGTGCCGGAGGCCGTGAAGGTACGGCTCCAGCAGTGCTTCAACGACGCGATCGTGAGCGAACAGGTGGCCCGCATGGTGGCGATGAAGGCTGCGACGGATGCGGGCGGCGACATGCTGAAGTACCTCACGCGTCAGTACAATCGCGCCCGCCAGTCGCAGATCACGACCGAACTGGCCGACATTGTGGGCGGCGCGAATGCGGTCGAGTAGCGATGACCTCTCGGGAGTCGGGAGCAAACTATGGCAGGCAGCGGCGAGAACACCGGTAAGATCGTCCAGGTCATCGGCTCCACCCTCGACGTGGAGTTCCCCCCGGACAAGCTGCCGTCGATCTACAATGGCCTGAAGGCCCAGATCAAGAACAAGCTCACCGGTGTCGAGCAGACGCTGTGGTGCGAGGTCGCCCAGCACCTCGGCGGCAGCAAGGTCCGCGCCATCGCCCTCGGCTCGACGGACGGCCTGGTGCGCGGCATGGAGATCCACGACACCGGCCGAGCGATCACGGTGCCCGTCGGGCCTGCCACGCTCGGCCGGGTCTTCAACCTGGTCGGCGAGCCCATCGACGGCCGCGGGCCGGTCCAGGCCGACCGCCGCGACCCGATCCACCGCGAGCCGCCCGAGTTTGCCGACCTGACGCCCAAGACCGAGCAGTTCGAGACCGGCATCAAGGTCATCGACCTGCTCGTCCCCTTCGTGCGCGGCGGCAAGATCGGCCTGTTCGGCGGGGCCGGCCTGGGAAAGACCGTCGTCATCCAGGAGCTGATTGCCCGCATCGCCACCCAGCACGGCGGCTACTCGGTCTTTGCCGGCGTGGGCGAGCGCACCCGCGAGGGCAACGACCTGTGGCTCGAGATGCAGGAGGCCAAGATCGGCACGACCGGGAAATCGGTCATCGATCAGACCGCCATGGTCTTCGGCCAGATGAACGAGCCGCCCGGCAGCCGACTGCGGGCCGCGCTCAGCGCGCTGACGATGGCCGAGTACTTCCGCGACGAGAGCGGCGCCGACACGCTGCTGTTCATTGACAACATTTTCCGTTTCTCCCAGGCCGGCTCCGAAGTCTCGGCCCTGCTCGGCCGCATGCCCTCGGCCGTCGGCTACCAGCCCACGCTGGGCACCGAGATGGGCGAACTCCAGGAGCGGATCACGTCGACTCGCAAGGGCGCCGTCACGTCCGTGCAGGCGATCTACGTGCCGGCCGACGACCTGACCGACCCCGCCCCCGCGACCACCTTCACGCACCTCGACGCGTTCATCGTGCTCGAGCGGTCCATCTCGGAGAAGGGCATCTACCCGGCCATCGACCCGCTCGGCTCCAGCAGCCGCGCCCTCGACCCCGGCGTGGTCGGCGAGGAGCACTACGCCATCGCCCGCCGCGTCCAGGAGATCCTCCAGCGCTATCGCTCGCTTCAGGACATCATTGCCATCCTCGGCGTCGAGGAACTGAGCGAGGACGACAAGCTGATCGTCAGCCGGGCCCGCAAGATCGAGCGCTTCTTCAGCCAGCCGTTCTTCGTCGCCGAGCAGTTCACCGGCTTTCCCGGCAACTACACCAAAATCGCGGATACGCTCCGCAGCTTCCGCGAGCTGTGCGACGGCAAATGGGACCACCTCCCCGAGGCGGCCTTCATGTACGTCGGTCCGATCGAGATGGTCGTCGAGAAGGCCGAGAAGATGAAGCAGTAGCCCCGTCGCGCGGTCATTCCTCGTCGGTCACCGCGGCGACCGGCGGGCACGCCCGCCGCGGACATGAGCTTTTGAAGCCGACCCCGAAAAACCGGCGCGTATGTCCTGACGGGCGCTACCCCGCCGGCGCGGGACGCGCCGTGCGGTGACGCAGACCCGCCCCTCACTGCACGTAGCCCAGCGACCGCAGCCGATCCAGCAGCTCGCGGTCGGCCGCCGCGGCCCGGCGTTCGTGCGCACCGCTCCCCCCGGCCGTGCGCGCCCACTGCCGCAGCCACGGCGCCACGTACTCGACCAGCTCCGGCTGGTCCGCCGCGACGCACCGCGTCTCGCCCGGGTCGGCCACCAGGTCGTACACCTCGAGCACGCCGTCCGGATTGAGGATCGCCTTGCGGCCGTCCACGGTGTAAAGCGCGTGCAGTCCACCGCCCGCATGCACCGTGCCGTCCCGGTTCCAGCGCGGCCGGAGTTCGGCGCACGCCGCCGGCCGCCAATCGGACGGCAACGCGGCGTCGCTCAATCCGGCCGGCAGGACGGGCGCATCGGGCGCGACGGCCGAATCCAACCCCACCGCGCGCAGCACGTCGCCGAACACGCGGGCCAGCGTCGTCGGCCGCGGCTCGCGCTCGGCAACCTGCCCGCCCGGCGGCCGCACGACCAGCGGCACGTTCAGCTCCTCGTGATGCAGCGACTTGCCGTGCTCGAGCCAGCCGTGCTCGCCGAAGGCCTCGCCGTGATCCGAGCAGACGATGACCAGCGTCCGCTCGCCCCGTGGCCCGGCCGTCAGCGCGTCCAAGACCCGCCCGAGATGGTGGTCGAGGTATGCGAGCTCGGAGTCGTAGGCGTCGCAGGCGGCGCGGTGCTCCGGCGGCACGCACTGTTGTGTCATTTCGGGTACGGGCGTGCCCCCCCAGTCGAATTCGGCGTGCGTGTCGTAGGGCGTGTGCGGGTCGATGTAGTTCACGAACAGAAAGAACGGCTCGCGCGGGCCGCCCATCAGCCATGCCAGGACGTCCGCGTTGAGCTCGGCCGCGGTGCGCTGCGGCGGGCGCCGGCCGAGGAACGCCTGCTGGCACTCACGCAGTAGGCGCGTGGCGGGCGTGTAGGCGGCACGGATGAGCGTCGTGAGCGAATGGGTGTCCGTGTCGTCGTAGAGTTGAAAACCCTGCGCGAGTCCCCAGTTTCGATGCAGACCGCCGCTGTTGGCGACGAACGCCGCCGTCGTATAGCCCTCGGCCACGAGGAGCTCCGCCAGCGTGGTTTGCTCGACGGGCAGCGGCGTCGCGAACACGATGCCGGCGCGCCGGCACTCGGCCCAACTCGTGCCCCTCAGGCCGGCCCGGGCCGCATCCACGTTGTGCGCACCGTGCTGGTGCGGCAGCAGGCCGGTGAACATCGAGGCATGCGACGGCACCGTCCAAGGCGACGTCGACGCGACGCGCTCGTAGGTCCGCGCGCCGGCCGCAAAACGCTCCAGCTCCGGGCTTGTGCGCCGCGGGTAGCCGTACAGCGACAGGTGGTCGGCCCGCACCGTGTCGAGCACGATCAGCGCCACGTTCGGGCCCGGTTCGCCGCGTGCGGCCGGGCCGCCGGCATACTCTTGATGCAGGGGCCGCGTGGTGCGCGCCGCCACGCACGTCAGCCCCACGGCGAGCCCCGCGGCCGCCAGCACCGTCGCCTGCACAACCGACGCGCGCGGACCATCCACCGCCAGCAGACGCGGCCGGCGCCGCGTCTGCCCGCGCGCGGCCAGGAAGGCGGCCAGCGCGGCGGCGAGCAGCGCGCCCTGCCGAAGGACCCACCTGAACGCCGTGATCTGTGCGGGGCCGCCGCGCTCCTCCAACGGGTACCAGCAGGTCGTCAGCACTGCCGCTGCCAGCACCGCGCCCGCGAACCCGTGCGTGTCGGCGAGATACCCGATTACGCGCCGTCCGGCGAGAGCCGCCGCCGCGAGCGATGCACCCGCGATCAGCGCTGCGTACTCGGCCTGCAACCCGCGTTCGAGCAGCAGGAGCACGGCCGCCCCGGCAATTCCGATCAGCACGATACAACGCACGCGGGCTCGCACGGCCGCTGCGTCCGACGGCGCGCGTACCGCGGCCAGCAGTCCTGCGGCGATGCCGGCCAGGCCACCCACGATCAGATACGCGCAGACGACGATCACCGGCCAGGAATAGGGCACAAACGCGCACGCAAGGGACGTGACGGTCGCGTCCACCAGGGCCCATACGGCGCCGGCCAGCAAGCCGAGGGCGGCGCCGCAGCGGATCGATTCGAGCACGGACCGGCAAGCGACCATGGGAGCCCTCCATTCGCGCTCGCGGCGCGCAAACCCGGCCGGGCCCGAGGCGAACGCGTCGAGACTCGCTCAGATAAATCGACCGGGACCGGCTCGCAATTGACCCCCGGGCGGCGGCGAAGCAGCAACGTCCGGAAAACGCGGGCCGCTCGTGCCGGCGCTCCGCGGGGCGGACGCTAGTGCGCCCCGCGCGCCGGGCGGGC
>CAZMCT010000147.1:5608-7831 GCA_964564785.1 uncultured Planctomycetales bacterium | reverse complement strand
GGGCATGGGGGCACGCTAACCGCGTGCGGGCGGACGTGACAAGGGTGCCGGGCGGTCGGTGACACGCCGGCGCCGGAGGGCTGTCGCCAGCGCGAGCGCCGCGGGCGCGCGGTCGTCATCCCGAACGAGATCGCCGCGGGCGATCGACGGGGCATCTGGCCTCGGCCGGAGAAAACCTCGTTCCGCGCCGCGGGTCTTCCTGATCCGCAGCCAGATTCCTCGTCGCTGCGCTCCTCGGAATGACAGCGTGCGGCGCTCCTACGCCGGCACCACCAATCCGATGAGGCGATACATCAGCTTCGCCGCGAGAAACTCCGTGACCGTGTTGCCGGGGATCGGCTTCACCTCGACCACATCCGCCGCCACGATCCGGCGGCGGGCGGCGACGGCCGCGAGCAGGCCCGTCACCTGATACCAGTCGAGGCCCCCGGGTTCGGGCGTCCCGGTGCCGGGAGCATACGCGGGGTCGAAGCCATCGATGTCGATCGTCACGTAGACGCTGGGCGTGAGCGTCGCGACGACGTCCTCAACCCAGGTCTTCGACTCGCGGCACAGGTGCGCGCTGAAGATCGGCTTCCGTGCGCGGCGGATGAAACGCGCCTCCTCGGCCGAATAGTTGCGGACACCGACGCCCACGGCCGGGATTCTCAGGTCGTGAATCCGCCGCATGACCGACGCGTGGCTGTACGGCGTGCCCTGGTACTCGGCCCGCAGGTCGGCATGCGCGTCAATCTGGAGCACGCTCAGGTTCTTGTGCCGGCCGGCCACTGCCCGCACCAGCCCGGCCGTGATGCTGTGCTCGCCGCCCAGGCCGATCAGGAACTTGCCGTCGCGGACGACCGGCCGGGCCGCGGCGCAGATCGACCGGACCATGTCGGCCGGGCCGCGGGCGACCGCTTCGAGCGGCGGCAACGTGGCCACTCCAGCCGCGGAGGAATCGCGACCGAGTTGTTCGTCGAACAGCTCGACCTGCTGCGAAGCGGTCACGATCGCCCGCGGGCCGTCGCGCGCGCCGACGCCGAAGCTGGTAGTGGCGTCGTAGGGCACGGGAAGCACGGCGAAGCGGGCGGAGTCGTAGCGGCTCAGGCGGGCGGGCAGGCCGAGGAAGTTGTCGGGGACGGTGGCAGCCATGGACTTCGACCCTGCCCGACGGGTACTCTCCCCCAGCCCCCGCGCAACGAGGGCGGGGTTTGCGCCTAATCGAACAGGAAAATCGCCGCCGCGACGACCGTGGTCCACAGGCCGTTCTTGTCGCCCTCGGCCGTCTGCACCACGGCGCGGGTCTGGACGATCTGACCGCTCATCTTGTAGACCTCGCGGCGCGCGTCGTACGCCAGGTTCGGATCGAACTCGATGCCGAGGGTCGTGGCGAGCATGCTGGCGGCCATGTCTTCGACGAAGTCGGCGGTCTTTTTCTCCGTCATGCCGAAGCCGTGGTGCTCGGAGATGTAGCCGAACTGGTCGCCCTTCGCGGGGACCGCCAAACCGATGCCCGCCGAAACCAGGCGGTTCGGCTCATCGGTGCGGGCGTCCGCCATGACGCAGTAAGTGATCTGCCCGGCCGTGAGGCACGACAGACCCACGTTGCGCGAGATGATCTTGCAGCCCGGCGGGTAAATGCTGGAGACCTTGACGAGGTTGCACTGGGCGATGCCCGCGTCGCGCAGGGCCGCCTCGAACGACTCCAGGTTGTGCCGGTGCTTTCCGACGCCGCGCGTAAAGAAGACGCGCTTCGGAACCATCACGTCCATCAAGGCCCTCCTGCACGGTGAGCCGCTGCGGCCAACGCCCCGGAAGCGACGCACCGCCCCAGCGCGGGGCCGCTTGCGCACGCCGCTCCTCGAAGCGGGGAGTATAGCGAGTGCGCGACGCGCCACAATGCAACCCCGCTGCCCCCAACAGTTTTTTATGGCCCCCCGCCGCCCGCGGCCGCGACCGCAGCCACAGCGCCCCGCGGCGTCACCGAATTGACGCTTGCCCGCGCGGAGGCCGCCGGCCGACACGGACTATGGGAACCGCCCGCGGCTTTTGCGGCCGGTCGAATCGTTTCTGATACTTCTCCTGGAGCCAAGTACTCGGGGCGGGCGCCCCGAGGGAATCCGGGAGCCGGAAACTCGGTGACCTCTGGAGGGAGAGGAGCACCTTGTTCGCCCGGGGACCGAGATACTTCATGACCGACGCCTGGCTGACAAAGACGGCGATGGCCCCGGCGATGAAGAAGGC
>CAZMCT010000147.1:0-5598 GCA_964564785.1 uncultured Planctomycetales bacterium | reverse complement strand
GGAGCACCTTGTTCGCCGGCGGCCATCCGGCCGCCGGCATTCTTTTTGCGCCCCCCCGGACGGGTTACACTCCGCTGCGGCCAAAGCCCGGAGCCGACCATGCACTTCGACGCGGAATCGTTGCTCGCCCGCCCGCACGTCGCCGACGGCGGCTGGTCCACCCAGCTCCAACTGCGCGGCATGCCCGCCGATGTCCCGGCCGAGACCGCCAACCTCACGCACCCCGAGCTCGTCCTCGATCTCGCCCGCGCCTACCTCGATGCCGGGGCGCAGTTCATCACGACGAACACTTTTGCGGCCAACCGGCTCCTGTTCGAGCGCCGCGGCCTGACGCACGACCCGCTCGAGGTGAACCGCCGCGGAGCCATGCTGGCCCGCGAGGCGCTCGGCGATCGCCCGGCTTGGGTGGCCGGCTCCATCGGCCCGAGCGGCAAGATTCTCGCGGTGCGCGAGGCCACCGAGGAGCAGCTCTACCCGGTCTTCCACGAGCAGGCCGAGGCCCTCGCGGCCGGCGGGGCGGACTTGATCCTGCTCGAGACGTTCTCCGAGCTGCGCGAGGTGCTGCTCGCGCTGCGGGCGGTCGTCGACGCAACCGGCTTGCCCGTCATCGCGAGCCTGTCGTTCGATTCGGGACCTCAGCGGACGCGGACGATGATGGGCGCCGCGGCTGGCGAGTGTGCGGCCGCGCTGGAGGATGCGGGGGCGGCCGTGATCGGCTGCAATTGCGGGTCGGGGATCAACCACGTGCTGCCGGCCGTGGTGGCGCTGCGGGCGGCGACGAAGTGCCCGCTGTGGGTCAAGCCGAACGCGGGGCTGCCGGAGCTGGAGGACGGCCGGCCGGTGTGGAGACAGCCGCCCGACGAGTTCGCCGGCTTCGTTCCGCAGCTCCTCGACGCGGGCGCGAACATCGTCGGCGGATGCTGCGGCAGCGGGCCGGAGCACATCCGGCGAGTCGCGGCCGTTGTTGCCCACCGGAAACGGTGACGTCCGATTCCATCCCGCGCCGGCGGGATGGCGGCAGCACGCGTTTGCCCTGCGTTGCGGGGGCACCTACAATGACCCGCACCGCGGGGCCGATGGAGTTGATGGCGGAGCGGGTCAGCGAAGAGACACAGCCGAGGGCGGCTGTGCCTTGAGGTGAAAACACAGCCGAGGGCGGCTGTGCCTTGGGGTGAAAACACAGCCGAGGGCGGCTGTGCCACAGTGGACAATAGCTGAGAACTCAGAATGCCCGCAGTCTTTCAGGATCCCGCCGGTACGCTGAGTGAGCTCACCACCCGCATCCACGCGATCCGGGACTCCCTTTGACTTGCCGGCCAAGCTCACCCGCCTCGGCGAACTCGAGACCCGCATGCAGCAGCCCGGCTTCTGGGACCACCAGGAGGCCGCCCAGCAGGTCGTGCAGGAGCTCAAGGCCATTCGGGCCCAGGTCGAGCCCGTGCAGGACCTCCTCCGCCGCGCTGACGACGCCCACGTCCTGGTCGAGCTCGCGACCGAGCAGCGCGACGAGCAAACGGCGGCCGAAGTGCAACGCGAACTCGCCGAGCTGGCCCGCAAGACCGACCGGGTCGAGTTGCTGACACTGCTGTCGGGGGAGAACGACGGCCGCAACTGCTTCTTCAGCATCCAGGCCGGGGCGGGCGGCGTGGACGCGTGCGATTTCGCCGAGATGCTGCTGCGCATGTACCTGATGTACTTCCAGTCGGCCGGCTTCCGCGTCTCCGAGGTCGATCGCCGGCCGGGCGAGGAGGCGGGGATCCAGTCGGTGACGCTGTACGTGGAGGGTCCCTACGCCTACGGCATCCTGTCATGCGAGGTAGGGGTGCACCGTCTGGTGCGGATCAGCCCGTTCAACGCGCAGGGCAAGCGACAGACGTCGTTCGTCGGCGTGGACTGCCTGCCGGAGTTCGATGCGGCGAACATCGAGATCGCCGAGGCCGATCTCGACATCGAGTACTTCCGCCGGGCCTCCGGCGCCGGCGGCCAGAACGTGAACAAGGTCGCCACGGCCGTGCGCATCCGCCACAAGCCCACCGGGATCATGGTCGAGTGCGTCAACGAGCGCAGCCAGGGGCAGAACAAGCGGATGGCGCTCAGCATCCTCCAGAGCAAGCTCGAGCAGATCGAGCAGGCCAAGCAGGACGCCGAGCTGGCCAAGCTCTACAGCGAGAAAGGCGACATCGCCTGGGGCAACCAGATCCGCAGCTACGTCCTCCACGGCTCCACGATCCACGTCAAAGACCACCGCACGAACCTCGCGATCGGCGATGTGCAGCGGGTGCTGGACGGCGACATCCAGCCGTACATCGACGCCCGGCTGCGGCAGCGCGTGCGGGCCGGCAAGCACGCCCAGCCCGGGGCTCGGTCCTGATAACGGGGCGCGCGGGCGCCCGCGGCGACGGCACGCGCGGATTTGTCCAGTAATCGCTTGCTCCGCGACCGCTTACGACGTACATTATGGGCCGTGAGGCTTGTTGTGGGGGCGCAGTACGGGTCATGCCTGCGCCGCCGGTACCGGCACAGGAGCGGATCATGAGAAGCGCGATTTTTCCTCTGACCATCTTGAGCTTGGTCTATGGGAGCGCGGCCGCACAGGACGTGCCGGCGGCGCTCAGCGGCACGAACCTGTTCGGCATGGGCGTGCGGCCGGCGCAGATCCTCTATGACACGTACGACCCGAACACGCCCACGGTCATCCAGTCGGGCACGCCCGGGGGTGCTCGGACACAGCGTGCCGGCGAACAGCGGGTCGGCGGAACGCAGAAAGGCAGCGTGCTGGTCTGGCCGAAAGTCGAGCTGAAGTGGGATGCGTCCGGCAATCTGCTGCAAGACACCTTTCTGGCGCTGAGCAACGACTGGAACGCGGACGTGGACGTGATTGTGTTCCTGGTGCTGGAAACGTGCACGCACTTCGGTAACACGATCACGCTGACCAAGAACGAGGCGACGTATTGGTCGGCGATGACGGGCGGGCCGAAGGGGTTGACGCCGTTCACGGCGCTGGGCGAGCGCTATCCCGATCCGGACCAGACGGGTGACTACGTGCTGCGCGGTTACGTGCTGGCATGGGCGGTCGGGCCGGGCAACTTTCAGGTCAGTTGGAATCACCTGTGGGGCACGGCGACGGTGGTCGATTACGGCATCGGCGAGGCGTGGGAATACAACGCGTACGGCTTCCAGGACGTCAGCGACGCTGAGCCTGGGACGCTGATCGGCACGCCGGGCGTCATCAACCTCGACGGGGTCGAGTTCGACGCGGGCTTCTCGATGCTCGCGCTCGACTTCTTCGCCAGCGGCGCAAACGCTTTCTCGAGCAGCGACATGGCCGTGCTGCACGACACCGATTTGACGCTGGTCGTGCTCGACAACGATCTGCGCCAGGAAGCCCCCGGTCCGGTGACGACCAAAGCCCAGTTCAACATCTGGAACCAGAACGAGGTCGGCCTCTCCGGCCTGCACTACTGCGTCACCAAGTGGGATGAGTCGCTGTTCAGCCTGGTCGGCGGGCACTTCCTGGTGCAGAACCTACAGACCGACAAGGGCCGGGCACGGATCACCGGCGTCCACAGTGCGCACTGCGATGACGGGGACATTGTGAGCGAGGACGCCTCACTGCTGGGAGTTGCGGCCCGATTGCTGCGGTTCGTCCCGGCGTCATAGCGGGCTCCAAGTGCTTTCCTGGTAATGTCTTATGGGTTCTGTGGCCGTGGCCGGCCGGGGGTGGCCGGCAGGCCCGAAATTGTGTTGACGTTACCGGTTTCGGACGGTATTTTATCGGATGAAGAGAGTGGCCGGGGCAGGGAACTCGACATTCCTCCCCCTCGCGCGTTGAGCACCCACCGTTCGTGCCGGGCGGCGTTGCCCGGCTGCGGTGTCCGGTTCGGCACGCGGGTCCAAGTCAACGTCCACTGGTGGTGGAACATGATGCGTTGGATATTTGGAATTGTTCTGGTCGCGGCGCTGCTGCTGGGCACGGGCAACAGCATGGCACAGTCGGACTGCTGCATTCCTCACGACGAGCCCGGCTGCGACGACCCGACCTGCCAGGACTCGGTGTGCAGCTACGACCCGTTCTGCTGCATTTACCAGTGGGACGCGACATGCGCGTCCGAGGCCTCGCTCGATCCTAACTGTGACTGCTCGATCGACGGTTTCCTCGGAGCTCCGGGCAGCGTGTCCGGCAACACCTGCGACTCCGACGATTGCGACCTGCGCCCCAGCTTGGATCTCGAGTACGTGGTCTACATCCCCTTCGCGGGCGAGTGGGTGTTCTCGCTGTGCAACTCGAACTTTGACACATACCTTTACCTGGGCACGACTCCTTGCAGCGGCGACATCGCCAGCAACGACGACTTCTGCGGATTTCAGTCCCAGATCACTGTCTTCCTGACACCGGGAACATACTACGTGACGGTTGAGGGGTATTCAGAGGAGGATTGCGGCGACTTCGTGCTCGAGGTCTTCCCGCTCGAGCAGGTCGCGCTCGCGGGCACCACGCTCTTCGGGGCGGGGCAGCGGTCGGCTACGGTGCGGTACGACGTGCTCGAGCCGCCGCCGACGATCCAGTCCGGCGGCAGCACGCAGCCGTTCAAGAAGGGCGGGGCTCGGACCAGCCGCGCGGGCGAGAACCGCACGACGGTGACGGAGAAGGGCAGCCTCCTGATCTGGCCGAAGATCGAGCTGCGCTGGAACTCGAGCCAGGAGCTGGTGCAGGACACGTTCGTCACGCTGAACAACGACCAGAACGGGCCGGTGGATGTGCAGTTGTACTTGGTGAGCGAGCCGTGCCAGGCGACGGACAACCTGGTGCCGCTGACGAAGAACGAGCCGGCGTACTGGTCGAGCCTGACGGGACTGCCGAAGGGGGTCTCGCCGTTTACGGTGCTGGGCGATCCGTACCCGGACCCGGAGGGCAGTGGGGACTACATTCTGCGGGGCTACCTGCTGGGCTGGGCGGTGGGCGCGGAGGGGGAGCAGATCGTGTGGAACCACCTGTACGGCGGGGCGACGATCGTCGACTACCGGGCGAGCGAGGCGTGGGAGTACAACGCCTACGCGTTCCAGGTGGTCGACGGGACGCCGGAGGGTACGGGGGTGGGCACCCCGGGCACGTTGAACCTGAACGGGACGGAGTACGACAGCGGGTTTGCAAACCTGCTGCTGGACTTCTTTGCGGTGGGCTCGGACGCGTTCGGGATGTACCCGTACGCGGTGTCGCACGACACGGACCTGACGCTGCTGATTTTGGACAACGATCTGCGGCAGGACGGGGCGACGCCGCCGATCACGAAGGCCAAGTTCGACATCTGGAACGCGAACGAGACGGGCCTGTCGGGGCTGGCGTACTGCATCCAGAAGTGGGATGAGCGGCTGCTGTCGGTGGTGGGTGGGCACTTCCTGGTGGAAAACCTTCAGACCGACAAGGGCCGGGCGCGGATCACGGGCATGGCCAGCACGTTCTGCGACTACGACTCGCTCCAGAGCGTGGACACCAGCCTGGTGGGCGTAGCCGTGAAGGTGCTGAACATCGTGCCGGCGGGTGATTCCGAAAACGGCGGCGGGCCGCCGCGGCGCTAAGGCGCTGCCGCGGGGCGGGCC
>CAZMCT010000146.1:0-7915 GCA_964564785.1 uncultured Planctomycetales bacterium | reverse complement strand
GTCTCGGCTCACTTCGACACGACGTTGCGGATCTGGGATCGCGAGACCGGCCGGCCGCTGTTCGCAGTGCGCTACTCGACCAGGAACACGCGGATCGGCTGGTTGAGCTGCGTCTGCGAGCCCTGGATCGTCCGGTCCGGCGTCAGCGCGCCGTTACGGGTGGCGATGTCGTCGTATGCGTAGACGGCGTTCGCGGTCGCATCGACGATGTAACCCGTGCCGGCTTCGTCGACCGCGATCGCGGTCAGCTGCACCGCGCCCGTCACCGTGAGCGTCGTGGACGGAGTCACCGCGCCGTTGAGCGATGATGCGTCCTCGAAGACGTGGATCGCGCCCGTGCTCACGACCACGTACAGCCGGTCGTCGCCGTCGACGAACACGTCGAAGATGCCCACGAACAGCGGGTTGGTCAGCGTGCGCGTCGGCGCAATGTTGCCGTTCAGGTTGCTGGCGTTCGCGTAGACGAGCACGTTCGACCCGCCCGCGTTCGCCACGTACAGCTCGTCATTGGCGCCGAAGTTGATCCCGCGCGGATTCAGCAGGGCCGCGTTCGTGATCCGCCGCGTCGGGGCCAGGTTGCCGTTCAACGCCGCGGTCGACGCGTTGGCATAGACGTTGATGCCGCCGGCTGCGTTGTTCGCGACGAACAGCAGGTCGCCGGCCGTGTTGAATGCCAGCGTAACTGGCTGCGCCAGCAGCGTCGCCGCCCCCTGCACGTTGCGGTCCGGCGCGAAGTTGCCGTTGGCCGCCGCCGCATCGTCATACGACGTGACCGAATTCGCCGCGAAATTGCACGCGATCAGCGCGCCCGCCGCATCCACGACGATGTCCGTGCACTGGGCGAGCTGCGTGGCCGCGCCCGCCAGGTTCGTGTCCGGCGCAATGTTCCCGTTCACCGTCGACGGGTCCAGGTAGCTCGTCACGTTGTTGCCGCCGTAGTTCGCAATGAACAGCTGCGGCGTCACCGTCGGGACCGCGGCCTGCACCGTGATGTTCACGTCGTCCGTGTCCGTCCCGCCCCGGCCGTCGTTCACCGTCACCGTGAACGTCAGCGTCCCGGCCGCCCCCGGGGCTGAGAAGCTCGGCGTCGCCGTGGTCGCGTTGCTCAACGTGACCGCCGTCCCCGCCGTCTGCGCCCAACTGAACAAGAGCGTGTCACCGTCCGCATCGCTGCTGCCGGCCGCGCTCAGCGACACCGCTGCCCCCGTCAACACCGTCTGGTCCGCTCCGGCGCTGGCCAGCGGCGGTGTGTTGGTCGCGTTCTGCGGGCAACCGCCCAGCAGTGCGAGCACCAACACACCCCGCACCACATTGCACACGGCTTTTCCGTTGGATCCCATGCCTTGACTCCTTTCGTAGAATGGCCCTTCAGCCCACCTGTTGCGGATCGTCCGCGCGCCGGACGACACACGGACGCTTGCGACGGCCCATTTCGCACCGAAACAGTACCCTATCCCTCGCAGTGCGTCAACGCCACCACGGCCCGTGTCCGCCTCTGACAGGCGCGCCTCACCCGTTTGCCGCGCGCGACCGAATTGACGCCCGCAGCGGAATCGGCGATAAGAGCCCGCGACCGGCAGCGCCCGCCACGGATGGCGGAACCCGCCGGCTGAACGCTGATCGCTGAGAGCCGAAAGCTCTTCAATGTCCCGCCCCGGACCGCTCAACACGCTCCTGTTCTGGTTCATGGTGCTCGCCGGAACGGCCGTGCTCGCCCCGTGCCTGATCCTGCCCGCGTGGCTCGAACGTCAGGCACAGCTCGAATGCCTCCAGGCCCAGGCCGAGTACAAGGCCGCGCTCGAGCAACGGCTCCGCGCCGTCCGCACGCAGATCGACCACCTCAACAATGACCCCGCCTACCTGTTGCGGCTGGCCGAGCAGGATTTCGGCGGTGCCTTCCGCCTGCCCAACGTGGAAACGATTCAGATCGCGCCGGGCCCGGCCAGCGTCGCGCCTGCATCGCCGCCGCCCGCCGCCGCCGTTCTGCCGGATGAAGCGCTGCTGCCCGAAATCGACCGCTTCCTCGAGGGCGTCATGCGGCGCTACGTCTACGCCCAGGTCTTCGTGGACGGCCGTTCCCGGCCGCTGCTGATGGCGCTGGGCGGCGGGCTGATCGGGGCGGGCATTTTGCTACTGGGGTTGTTGCCGGGCCGGCGGCCGGACCCGCAGGGCTCGAGCGCGCCATAGCGCTGGAAAGCGAAAAGATGGGAACGTTGGGGCACAACGTTTCCGTTTCAACTTCCATCATTCCCTTCTCTCCAGCGATTCGAATGCCGGCCGGCTCAACCGGAACTCCGCGAACGACCCGAGCAGCAGCAGATTCGCCGCCAGCCGCAGGACGGTCGACACGACCAGCATCAGCGCGAACGGCTGGGTCACGCGGAATTGGCCGACACCCAGCGGGAGCGGGATCCACTCGCCCAGCCCGGCCCCGATGAAGTTCCCCGCGACCGAGCCCAGTGACACGAACAGCATCAGGTACGCGTAACACCGCGCCCGCTTCGGCGGCGTTACCACGTCGTAGTAGTAATTGGCCATCGCCATCGTGAACGCCGCCGTCACGATGCCCTCGTAGAGCTGGGCCAACGCGAAGTGCCACAACTCGCGGCACCCCAGCAGCAGCACCGGCACCAGCACCAGCCCCAGCCCGCCGATCGCCAACACCCGCTTGCTGCCCGCCCGGTCCAGCAGCCGGCCCCACAGCGGCTGTGAGCCGTAGTTCGCCAGCAGCGCCGCCGTCATCACCGTGCCATAAGCCGCCGGCGAGAACGCCCGCTGATCCAGCAGGTACCAGGCCAAAAACGGCGCGACCGCGCCGATGCCCACGTACATCAGCATGCAGTAGAACACGAATCGCCCGAAGTGCGCCCGCGGTGCCCGCCGCAGGAAGTCCAGCAGCGTGAAGTGGTCCGACGCCGCACGATGGTATTCCGGGTCGTACACCCGGCTCAGGTACCACGCGGAGAGCAGCCGCGTCGCCAGACCCAGCACGAACAACGTCAGGAACCCGAAGTTCCACCCGCTCAGTCCCAGCAGTGCCAGGCCCGGGTTGTCCTTGCACCAGGTCAGCCACCATCCGGCCGCGAACAGCGACACCACCAGTACGCCGCCGGTCACGAACCCTCGCAAGCCGAAGTACCGCCCCCGCCGCTCGGGCGGGACCAGCTCGCCCAGCAGGCTCTGCCACGCCGGCTGGCCGAAGTGCGCCAGGCCGATGTGCAGCGCATACGACACGAGCATCAGCCAGTACCCCTGATCGCCGGGCAGGAACACCGCCGCGCAGATCGGAATCCACAGCAGCCCCTGTGCCACCGCCGTGGGAACGATGATCAGGTTCCGCCGCCCCAGCCGATCGGTGACGTCGGCCGCGAACACCTGCACGATCGCCCCCAGCAACCCCGGCAGGCCGGTGAACGCGGCCAGCCCGAGCAGCCCGCGGCCCACCAGCACCAGGTACGCCGGCAGGTACTGGACCGCCGCACCCTGCATCACCGACCAGGCCGCCCCATCCTTGATCGAGCACCGCAGGCTCGCGTCTACGACCTCCGGCGGCAGCGCCGGCGGCTTAGCGCCGGCGGGCGCTTGTGGCGCAGGCGTGGTCGGGGTCGGGGCGGATGCGCCCACCAATCCTCTCCTCGGCGAAAACTCGCGGCATTCTATCCGTACGGCGCAGAATTGCCCGCTCGAACCGTAAGGATCACCGGGACTTGGCTGCGGCGTGTGCCGCCGGCTCGCACACCCACGCTCGCCCCAACCCGAAGACCCCGGGCCGCGGCTCGGCTGCGGCTCCGGCCAGTGCGGCCAGGGCCGGACGGCGGTCACCCGCACCCAGCTCGGTCGTGATCAGCACGCCGCCGCGCTGCATCACGCCAACCCACAGCTCCGGATGTGCCGTCAGGTATTCCGCACCTGCCCCCAGCAGCAACTGATCATCATCCAGATGCCATGCCAGGCACGGCAGGATCCCCCGCGCGGTCGTATCGACCACCACCGCCGGCGCGCTCCTCAGGTACTCGGGCACCGGCTTGCGCGCCCACCGCTCCGACTGATGTCGCACGGCCAGGCCGCCCGAAACCAGCATCGCGGCCGCGCACGCCACCGCGACCGGCGCGGCCGGGCGCCCGCAGCGCTCGAGCGCGACGGCCCCGCTCAACGCGAGCAGCGGCCACACCAGCGCCAGGTACTGCGGGCCCATCGCGTGTCGCGGGCTCACGCCGGCGATATACAGCCCCGCGTTCGACGCGACCATCAGCACGAACAGCAGCGCCAGCAAACCCGCCCGCGGACTCGCCGGCCGCCGCCGCCCCGCGGCGACCGCAATGACCGCGATCGCAAACACCAACAGCACCAGAAACGTCGACGAGTGCCGGCCGACGACCCAGTTGCTCGCCGCCGTGTCGGCCACGAAGCCGGCGTAGGTCAGCACGATCGTCTTGCAGCGCGGCAGCAGGTCGCCCCACGCGAACGGCTGGGCCTGCGCTCGGCCGCGCGCCACGCACTGCATGAATGCGGGATTCATCACGGCGAACAGCGCCGCACCCGCGGCGAGCGACGACATCGCCTGCATCAGCCGGAGTCGGTCACCGCGCAGCCACCACACCAGCCCGAGCCCGCACGCCGCCACCAGCAGCCCAAAGTGGTAGTGCGTCAGCAGCCCCGCCCCGGTCACCAGCGCGAGCAGCCCCCCGTCGCGCAGCACCCGAACCCGCCGCGCCTCCGCCCAGTGCAGCACGCACCCGACCAGCCCCACCGCCCATAGCCCCAGCAGATCGTAGTGCCGCGCCTCGAAGCACGTCTCGATCACGGCCGGGCTCAGGCACCACACCGCCGCCGCCGCCATCGCCGTCAGCGGCTCACGGCACGCCCCCCGGGCAACCACGTACAACACGAACGCGGTCAACACCGAAACGGCCGCGTTCAGCGCCGGACCCGTCCAGAGTTGCGTGCCCACCAGCAGGCACCACGCGTGCAGCAGCCAGAAGTACAGCGGAGGGTGGATGTCGGTGGCCGCCAGGTCGGCCGCCACGCGTCCGAAGCACGCCCCCTGAGGGCGCAACATCTGCTTGATTTCCGCGGCCGCCACCCAGGTCCCCAGCGGCGCCGCCAGCGCCCGGGACGCCCGGTCGTAGTCCCCCTGCCGGCCCGCCGCCGCCAAGTACGAGATCACCTCGTCGTGGTTCAGCGTCCGCTTGGCCGCGATGAGCGCGGCCCGCCACGCGCCGCCGGCCGCCGCGGCGACGAGGAGCAGGACGAGCGCAAAGCGTGCGTGTGGCAACACGGTCTTCGTCCCGTTATCGGCCGAATGCGCACCGCCGGATGAGCCGGGAGGTCGGGTGCGCCGTCGCTGCACCCGGCAACTGCCGCCGACACGGCATCGGCACTCGGACGAAGCGTTCGTGAGAGGCCCTCCGCGGCGTTCCCATCCGTTTCGCGCCGCGCGAACTGACCGCCTCGTGCGGACCGGACCGCGGGCCGACCGAAAAGCTTGGGGGACGTATCTCGGGTCTATCCGATAGGTCGTGAGAACCCGGTGCCCTTTGTTCCCGGAACCCGCTCCCACAACCTGTGCCGACCGAATCGTCTGCCCAGCGGAGCACACCGCGGCCGGCGCTTACGACTTCTACGCCGCCGCCTACAGCAGCGTGCACGGCTGGGGCGGCGGCCTCTCCTTCGCGGTCGGCCTGACCGAGGGTCTGCGGGCAATTGGCGCGACCGGTCTGGTCCTTGGCGTCGAGCCGGAAGAGCGGGGCAACGGCGCGGTGCTCCGCCAAACGAAGAGCGCCGACGCCCCGCGCCTGGCGGAGGACACTCCGCCGGCGGCCGCACCGCCGCGCATGAACGTCCCGACGCGGACCCCGCCGCACCTGTGGCGCGTGCGAAGCTGGTGTTTGCCGCGTGCTCTGGCGCAGTCGCTCGCGGCGCTGCCCCCGCCACGCCATGCATTCCTGGCCGTCAGCCCGATCTGGGTCCTCGCCGCGCGACGGACGTGGCCGACGACCCCCGTGATCTTCGTCTTTCCCTGTCTCCTGGCCAACTGCCTGCCGTTCACCTGGCCGCGTCGCCGGCCGACCTTCTGGCAACGCGTCAACTACCTGGGAACGTGCCGCACCGAACGCGCCGCGCTGCTGGCCGCCGACCACACGCTCGTCCCCACCTGGCAAAGCGTCGAGGAGCTGCGGCAGTTCGCGCCGCGCGCGGCCGACCGGCTCGTCCGTTGCGACTTCGGCGTCCGCGCCCCGCGAATCGACCCCGCCCTGCGGGCTCGGCAGCGCGCCGCGCTTGGCGTCGACCGCGACGCGTTTCTCATCGCCGCCATCGGCACCTGCGACCGCAACAAGGCCTTCGACGTCGCCGTGCGCGCCCTCGCCAACGTACACCCGCGTGGCCGACTGCTGATGATCGGCCACGGGGCGGAACGCCCCGCGCTCGAAAAGCTGGCCGCCGACTGGGGCGTCGCCGGCCGCGTGACCTTCACCGGCCCGCAGCATGACATGGCGCCGTGGTACGGCGCGGCCGACTGCGTGCTCAGCACCAGCTTCTACGACACGTTCCCCAACGTATTGCTCGAGGCGATGGCGACGGGGCGGCCGATCGTCGCCCCCGCCCATGATCCGCCCCACGCGTACGCCGGCATCGCCGAGGTGATCGAAGAGCATGGCTGCGGGCTGCGGTATCGCCAGGGCGACGCCGACGGACTCGCCGGTGTGCTCAATCGGCTCATGGATCATCCGGCCGAACGGCAACGCCTCGGTACCGCCGGCCAACAGGCCGCCGCCCAACGCTATCGATGGGCGCGGACGGCGGAAGTCATCCGCGCGCTGCTTCGAAGCTGCCCCCGCGGCTGACCGCTCCGCCTCCGGGCTCAGCGGAACTTGAGCGACCCCCACGCACATGCTGCCAGCCGGCCCCATTCCCATCTCGGCCGACCCAGCGGCTGGTGATAAAGCGACCGCACGCCATACCCCAGCGCTGCGGTGAAGCGCCGATCTCGATACGAGTGATCCCGCAGACTCGCCAGGCATGCCGCCATTCCGCGGTGCCACACCCCGCGGCAGTCCGGCCGCGTCCGCAGCTCCCGCCGCAGCAGGCGACGTGCCCGCAGCTTGTGCTCCAGACAGCTTTCGCGATCGCGCGACAGCCCGTCGGCGTTGTCCACGTCGTAGCGCGCCAGCAGCGCCCCCAGGAACACCACCGGCCCCACGCACGCGACCCGCACCCACAGGTGGTAATCGTGTCGCCGCCGCAGGCCTTCCTCGAACAGCCCCGTGCGCTCCAGCACCGCCCGCCGCACCATCACCGTCGGCGTCGGCATGAAATTGTCCGCGAACAGGAACGGCGCCGCGTCGAACGGCACGTTTCGCGGCACACCCCGCGGCACGATCACTCTCACGCACGTCCGGCCGTCCGCCCCGCGGGCCAGGGCCCCACCTGTGACCAGCACCACTTCCGGCCAGGCCTCGAACACCGCCAATTGGCGCTCGATCTTGTCCGGCTCCCACTCGTCGTCGCTGTCAAGGAACGCGATGAACTCGTTCGGCGTCCCGCGAATCCCCGTGTTCCGGGCCGCCGCCGCCCCGCCGTTCGGCTGCCACACGTACCGCACCTGCGGGCCGCAACGCTCCACCACCGACGGCGTGTCGTCCGTGCTGCCGTCGTCGATCACGATGATGTCGCAGCGCTCGGCCATGGTCTGCCGCTGCACGCTCGCGATCGCACGCGGCAGAAACTGCGCCCGGTTGTACGTGGGAATAATGACCGCCACCCGCCCGTTGGCTGCCGTCGGCAAAAACCGCATCTCAGACTCCGCTGGCCGCTCGTCTCCCCCCGCTATCGGGGCGACCCGCCGACCACTTGAACCGCGCGGGCGCCTCGTCACCCGCGGACCACGGCGGGTCGTTCGCGGGCGCCGCAGACT
>CAZMCT010000145.1:0-8017 GCA_964564785.1 uncultured Planctomycetales bacterium | reverse complement strand
GAACCGCACCGCCGACTGCCCGGGCGTCCGTGGGAGCTGCGCCACGATCGGCGTCTCGCCTTGTGCAAGCCCTTCGAGCACGGCCGCGACCGACTCGGTGTTCTCGAAGGGGTACATGCGCCCGCAGCGCGTCCGCAGCTCGCCCACGGTCTGCGGCCCGCGCAGCAGCAGCTCGGCCAGCACCGCCCGCTGCGGCTTTTCCCAGCCGAAGCGTTCCTTGGCCTCGTGCTTGTAGCGCTCGACCCGCGACGCCCCGCCCGGCAGCAGGCGCGACACGAGCCCGCCGGCCCGCAGCACCTCGAGCGTGTTCCAGACGGCGTCCTCGTCCAGCTCCATGACCGGCTCGCGGTTGTTCTTCTGGTTGCAGGCCGCGACGATCGCGTTCAGCGTCATCGGATAGTATTGGGGTTGCGCCAGGGCCTTCTCCAGCAGCACGCCGAAGACCCGCCGCTCGATCTCGTTCATCGTGAGGGACATGCCCGCTCCCGCTGAGGACGTGCCGGCCAGAATACCGCGGCAACGCTTGCGTGTCGCCGGCGCACCCCCCCGCGCCGAACGATCAACTTCACGCAGGGAAAAGCGACTCCTTGACTTGCCGGACGATCTCGGGCCCGTTCTGGGCCACGGCCAGCCCCGCGCCCATCAGGCTCTCGCCGGCGATCACACCCGAGGCGATGGAGAACAGGTAGTCTTGCGAGAACTTCTTCGCGGTCTTCTCCAGAACCCACGCGATCACCGCACCGGTGAAGAACAGCGCGCTGTAGTAGAACTGGAACACCCAGGCGAACCCGACGCCGGCTGCGGACGGGATGTACTTCGCCTGTTTCGGGAAGGCCATGCTCAGGAGCGGCAGAACCAGCCCCACCGCGCCGCCGATCGCCAGCGACCACACCTTGATCGGATGCAGCGAGCCGAGCCCGCGGCCGAGCGCCTCGGCCACGGCCCGCCAGGTCTGCGCCGCCGGGGCGGGGAACTGGTCGGTGCCCAGGTACTCCGGCCCGGGCACCAGCACCTTGAAGATCAGCACGGTGACGAAGGTTCCGAGAAAGATGCCCGAGAACTGGGCCAGGAACTGCTTGCGCGGGTGGGCGCCGAGCAGGTAGCCGCTCTTCAGGTCGGTCAGCAGCGCCGCGGACGAGCCTGCGGCGCCGGCCGTGACGTTCGCGGCCATCAGGTTGATGTTCATGTTTCCGGGCGCGAGGGCCCCGAAGGCGAGCTGCGTGATCTTGCCCATGGCGCCGATCGGCGTGGTGTCGGTCTCGCCCGTGACGCGGCACGCGACCAGCGCCAGGGCGAAGGACATCAGCACCGCCACGATCGTTTGCCAGACCGGGATTTGGAACGTGACGTGCCCGAGCCAGCAGAGCCCCACGAGTGCGAAAAGCTGGCCGGCCACGAACCACGAGCCGGGCGTCTCGATCGCGTCCATGTGCCGCTGGAGCTCCGCGGGATCTTCGGTGACGGTGCGCGGCTCCACCTCGAAGGGCGTGTTGCACTCGGGACAGCGCGGTTCCGTCAAACCGGTCAGGTTGCGGCCGCAGGCGGCACAGCGCGTTTCGGGGTCGAGCCGCGCGCTGCGCTGGCCGAACATCGTCTTGAGCCCGCGGAACGCCCGCAGGGCGCTGCGCCACTGGAGCGCGAACGAGAGAATGCCCGACGTCACCATGCAGGCCGTCCCGCCCCAGAGCGTCCACTGCACCACCTCGCGGAAACCGCCCGCGGCCGAGATATACGGGGCTCCCGTGGCCGGGTCGACCGAGCTTTGCAGGATCGGCACGAACACCATCCAGCACAGCACGCCGCCGACCAGCATGCTGGCGCAGACCCGCATCCCGGTGATGGCTCCGGCCGCGATGAACATCGGCTCCCACGAGACCATCACCGTGCGGCCCATCCACGCCCGACCGAACAGACGCACGTTCAGCCACTCCACGGCGGCGCCGAGCGAGTAGGGCTCGAGCCGCGCGGCCAGCTTCGCCGGCAGCAGGGCGAACCCCTCGAGCCAGAACTTGCTGGCCATCGCCAGCAGCCCGGCCAGCGCCAGGGCCTTGGCCGACGCCAGCCCCCGGGCGCTGGTGCTGTAGAGTGCCCGGAGCGTCTCGGCCGCGGCGATCCCGCTGGGGAACGGCAGTTGCTCGATGTTGACCATTTGCCGCTTCATCGGCACGGCCATGGTGACGCCGAGGATCGCGAGCAGGAACACCCAGGCGAAAAGTTGCCAGATGTCGAGGTTCGCGTTGTTGAGCATCATGTAGGCCGCGAAGGCCGAGATCAGCGTGCCGCCGGTCGAGTATCCGGCCGCGCTGGCCGCGGTCTGCATGCAGTTGTTCTCGAGGATCGTCATCGGCGTGCGAGCAATGCCGAGCTTGTAAAGCGTGGTCCAGATCGCGTACGAGAGGATGCAGGCCGTGATGGCGACGCCGAAGCCCCACCCGGCCTTCAGACCGATGTAGATGTTGGTGATCGACAGAAGCCCGCCCAGCAGCGCGCCCATGACCAGCGCTCGCGCGGTGAGCTGCTTCATGCGGTCGCCGCGGCCGATATAGCACTGCCGGAACCACTGCCGCTCGATCTCCTCGGGCGTGCCCTGGAACGGCTCGAGGGGCAGCTGGTAGTCGGCGTCGGCGTCGGCCGGGCCGGGGCCCGCGGCCGGCCGGGGGGGTACGGTGGCGGACATGCAGCACTCCTCAGCCGGTCGCGCCGGCGGCGGCCTGATCCCGACTGTGCGGCGGATTATGGGCGGCCGGAAGTCGGTATGCAAAGGCGCGAAGCCGCACGGTGGGCCGGCCACGGGAACAAGCAGTGGCGCGACCGCCGGCGGGCCTGAGTTTGCGAGCCCGGGGTGCGCAGCGCCTTTGTCGGGGCCGTGCCCGCGGGCAAGATTCGCGTCGGAGTTGCGGCGCGACGCCGGGCGGCGAGAATGCGCGGGCCGTCCGAGGAGGTCGCCATGTTTCCGCAGGCTCGTCGTGGCCGCTGCGTTTTGCGTCTTCGCGTGATACGGCCCGTGTGGGCGTGTCTGCTCCTCGCGGCGAGCGCCGCCGCCCAAACCGCCATCCCCACCCGCGACCAGATCCCCGCGGCGTACCGCTGGGACCTGACGCGCATCTACGCCGACGCGGAGGCGTGGGAGCGCGACGTTGCCCGTGCCCGGGACCAACTCGGCGAGCTCGAAGCGCACAAAGCGGCCGCACTGGACGCGCCGGCCGTGCTGCGGGCCGTGCTCGAACTCCGCGACGACGTGCGGTGGCGGGTCGACAAAGTCGCCGTGTACGCCAATCAGCTTCTCGACCAGGACACGCGCGACAGCGCCGCGGCCGCGCTGAAAAACCGCGCCACGGCGTTGCAGACGGCGTACTCGAAAGCGGCCGCGTGGATCGAGCCGGCTTTGCTCGCGCTGCCGGAAGCCCGCCTGCGCGAGTGGCTCGCGGCCGACGCGGGCCTGCGCGTTTACACCCATTACGTGGACAACGTTCTCCGCCAGCGGCCGCACACGCTCAGCCAGCGCGAGGAGGAACTGCTGGCGCTGGCCGGCGGGCTGGCGGCCGCCCCGGAGGATGCCTTCCAGGCCCTGCGGAACTCGGAGCTGCCTTGGCCGACGATGCGGGACGAATCGGGTACGGAGGTGGTTCTGAGTCCCGCCCGGTTCGACAAGTTCATCCGCGCGACCGACCGGCGCGTGCGGGCCGACGCGTTTCGTGGGGCGATGGGCGCGTACGGGGCGTTCCGGAACACGTTCGCGGCCACGCTGAACGGGGTGGTGCAGCGCGACCTGTACTACGCCCGGGCGCGGGGTTTCGACACGGCGCTCGACGCGGTGCTGTTTCCGGACAACCTGCCGACGGCGGTGTACGAGAACCTGGTCGGCACGGTCAACCGCCACCTGCCGCTGCTGCACCGCTGGGCGCGGCTGCGCAAAGAGCTGCTCGGGCTCGACGAACTGCATATCTGGGACACGTACCAGCCGCTGGTGAGCGGTGCGACCGAGCAAGTGCCCTACGACGAAGCCGTGCGGCAGATCATCGCCGCGCTCCAGCCGCTGGGCCCCGAATACGGCCGGCGGATGGAGGAGGGCTTCCGGTCGCGGTGGGTCGACGTGTACGAGACGCAGGGCAAGCGGCCGGGCGGCTATTCCTGGGGCTCGTACGACACGCCGCCGTACATCCTGGTGAACTACAACGGCACGCCCCGCGACCGGTCGATCCTGGCGCACGAACTGGGGCATTCGATGCACAGCCTGCTGACCCACACGCACCAGCCGAAAATCTATGGCGACTACAGCGGGACGCTGGCCGAGGTCGCGGCGATCTTCAACGAGATCCTGTTGGAGGAGTGGCTGCGGCAGCACGCTCCGTCGCAGGCCGAACGGTTGCGGCTGCTGAACGAGCAGATCGACAACCTGCGCGGCACGGTCTTCCGGCAGGTGATGTTTGCCGAGTTCGAGCATGCAATGCACGAGACGGCCCGCCGCGGCGACGCGCTGACGGCCGAGAAGCTGGGGCAGCTCTACGTGGACACGGTGCACAAGTACTGGGGGCCGGAGCTGGTCCGCGACCCCGAGCACGCCCCGTACTGGGCCCGCATCCCGCACTTCTACATGAACCACTACGTGTTCCGCTATGCGCTGGCGTACTGCGCGGCCGCGGCCCTGGCCGAGCGCGTGCTCGCGGGCGAGCCGGGGGCGCTGGAGGCGTACCTGGGGTTCCTGAAGTCGGGCTCGTCGGAGTATCCGCTGGAGACGCTGCGGCGGGCGGGGGTGGACCTGACGAGCCCCGCGCCGATCGAGGCCACGATGCGGCGGTTCGAGCGGCTGGTGACGGAGTTCGAGAAGGAACGGTGCGGGCAGGCGGGGCGATAGCGTCCCGGTTCCGCCCCGGACACCGGCGAAGCGACCCGGCCGCTAATCTTCGTACCGCTTCAGCTTCCGCCGAGCCTCGTCGCGCTCGCGCTGATACTCCTCTGCCTTGCGCTGCCAGCGCTCGGCCTCGCGCTCGAGGTACTGGAGGTTCTGGTACGCGAGGTCCAGCTCGGTCCGACATTCCTCGTGCGTGGCCGTCGCGGGCACGCGGCTGCTGTCGACCGGCGGCGGCTTGCCGGCGTGGATCTCGACGCGCTCCGGGACGCGCACCGAGACGCAGCCGATGAGCACAAGCAGCGACCCGGCCGCCGCTGCGATCAGGGTCATGCGGGGCAGAAGCACGTTCGGTCGTCCCGATTCACGGGGTCTGATTGTCCGCCAGTATAGACCGGGCCTGGGGACGCGGGTTGGAACTGATCGAGGGGAACTGGCAGCCGGATTCCTACGCGAAGCGGGCCGCGACCAGCTCGTTGAACGCGCGGGCCAGGGCTTCCTGGTCGAGTGCGACCAGCCGGCCGTCGCGGACGACCTCGCGGCCGGCAACGAGGACGCGATCGGCTCGCGGCGCGTCGCAGAGCAGCAGCGCGGCGAGCGGGTCGTGAACGGCCGCACCGGCGAGGGCGGGATCGTCCCTGCGGAACATCGCCACGTCGGCCGCGGCGCCCACCTCGAGCCGGCCGAGCTCGGGCCGGTTCAGGACGGCGGCTCCGCCGGCCGTGGCGAGGCGAAAGGCGGCGGCGGCGGGCAGCAGGCGAGCCGTGGCGGGCGGATGGGCGACGAGGTCGGTGCCCGCGAGCGCGGCGGGAGCGGCCTGGCCGCGAGCCAGGAGCAGGGCGAGTTTCGCGGCGGCGAGGATGTTGCCGCCGTCATTGCTGCTCGAACCGTCGACGCCGAGTCCGAGTCTCACGTTGCGGCTGAGGAGCCGCAGGAGGGGCGGCGTGCCGCTGGCCAGACGCAGGTTGGAAACGGGGCACGTGCTGACGCCGGTGCCGGTGCGTGCGAGCAGGTCAATCTCGGCGTCGTCGAGCCAGACCGCGTGGGCGAGGTAGACATCGGGGCCGAGCCAGTCGAGGTCCGCGAGGTATTGCAGCGGCCGGCGGCCGAAGCGCTCGAGACAGAAACGTTCCTCGGCTAGCGTCTCGGCCAGGTGGGTGTGCAGGAGCGCGCCGCGCTCGCGGGCCAGCGTCCGCGTATCGCGAAGCAGCTCCTGCGAGACGTTGAACGGTGAGCAGGGGGCCAGGTCGATCCGCAGCCGCGAAAAGGGCCGCGGGTCATGGAACGCGTCGAGCACGCGGACGCAGTCGGCCAGGATGTCGGCCTCGCGCTCCACGCAATCGTCCGGCGGCAGCCCGCCGCGGCTGCGGCCGAGACTCATGCTGCCGCGGCAGGCGTGAATGCGGATGCCGAGCTCGGCGGCGGCATCGAGCACGGCCTCGAGCCGCACGTCGCTTCCGGGCGGGAACATGTAGAAATGGTCGCTGGTGGTCGTGGCGCCGGACAGGAGCAGCTCGGCGATACTGACCTTCGCGGCCATGCGCACCGCGTCGTAATCGAGCGTGCGCCAGCGCTCGTACAGGCCCAGCAGCCAATCGAACAGGCGCGCCTGCTGCACGGCGGGCTGGCAGCGGGTCAGCGACTGGTACAGGTGGTGATGCGTGTTCACGAAGCCGGGCGTCGTGATGTGGCGCTCGCCGCGGATGACCGCGGGGAACTCGCCGGCGGCGATCCGCGGCTCGTAGTCCGCGGCCGGCCCGCGGCTGACGATGCGGCCGTCGGCGAGTTCGAGGCTGGCGTGGTCGATGCGGGCGACGCCGTCGCCGTCGGGGGTGATGAGGGAGGTGTTGTGGATGAGCGTGCGCATCCGAGCTCCGGAGTTGTGGAGCAGCGTACCCGGGTCGGCGCGGTGTTGACACCCCGGGCAGGCGGGCCCGCGGGGGATGGGGGCGCCCGCGCCGTTGCGGGCGGACCGGAAGGGCCTGGCACCCGCGTGCCGGCGATTCACCGTTTCTTCGCCCGCTGCGGGGTCTGGTGGTGTTCGCCGCCGCCGCGGGCCGCTACACTAGGGCCCATCGCCAGGTGGGCCGGCGGTCGGTCGCGTGGACCGGCGTCCGGCCAGCACCGCGGGTGAGCCGCGGCCGCCGCTTGTCGAGGAACGGCTTGAAGCATGGACCGGAGCGGGCTTCGTCCGCGCTCGCACTGCTGTTGACCAGTGCCGCGCTGCTGCCGCTGAGTGGGTGCCTGGTCATGCAGCCGCAGGGCCTGGGGAAGCTGGAGCGGCGCACGGAGCCGGCCACGGGGCGGGCGTACTTCCTTTACCTGCCGAAAGACTACTTGGCCGCGGACGAGTCGGAGCGGGCCGCCCGGCGATGGCCGCTAGTCGTCACGTTCCACGGGATGAAGCCGTATGACACGGCGTTGTACCAGGGACAGGAGTGGCAGCAGGAGGCTGACCGCTACGGCTACATCGTGGTCGCGCCGCACATGTACGCGTTCGACTTCTTCACGGGCGAGTTCCCGCTCCGGACGATCAACAAGGAGTTCAAGGCGGACGAGATTGCGACGCTGGCGGTGATGGACCACGTGTTGGAGACGACGCACGCGGATCCGGAAAACGTGCTGGCCACGAGCTGGTCCTCGGGCGGGTACATGGCGCACTACATGCTCAACCGTCACCCGGAGCGTTTCTCCGCGCTGGCCGTGCGGCAGTCCAACTTCTCCGCGAGCATCCTCGACCCGGTGCTCGCCGTGCATTCGCTCTATCACCCGGTGCTGGTGCTTGGGACCGAGAACGACCTGGAGATCTGCAAGCGGGAATCGCGCGAGGCCATCAAGTGGTACGAGGGGCTCGGCTACAAGAACTTCGCGTGGATTTACATGAACCGGCTGGGACACGCGCGCACGCCGGACACCGCCGCCGATTTCTTCGCCCGTGTGAGCGGTGTCAGCGCGAACCGCCCGCCCGAGGTGCTGACCGCGCGTCAGGCTATCGATGGCAACCCCGCCGGCCTCGCGCTGCTGGCCGGGCGCGTGATCCAGATTCAGAAGCCGCCCCCGGCACTGGCGGCCGAAACGGCTCGGCGTCGGGCCGCCCACGGCCGTCCGACGCCGCCCCGGGCGATGGTTGCGGCCACGCTGCCGACGGAGCCGAGCACGGCGCCGGCC
>CAZMCT010000144.1:0-8036 GCA_964564785.1 uncultured Planctomycetales bacterium | reverse complement strand
GCTTCCACGCCCGCCGCGCGGCCTTGGCCCGCGCTTTCCGCCCCGCAGCCGCGGCAAGTCGCGGCCACGCCGCCCGCCATGCATCCGCGCGCGTTCCGTAGCCCGCGAAATACGCCTTCAGGAACCGCGCGCGGTCGGTCCGCGTCAGCCCTGGGACGCCCTCCAGACTGACATGCAGCCGCACCACCGCCCGCAGCGGGTCGTACGGCCGCCACCAGCGCCGCAGCCGGATCCCATCCAGGTCGATCCACAGCAGCTTCAGACCCGCGTGCGGCACTACCAGCACGTTGGTCGCCTTGCAGTCCCGGTGTTCGAAACCACGCTCGCCGAGCTGCCGCACCAGCGTCGCCAGGCGCCGCGTCAGTTCGCGCTTCAGCGCTGCCCACTCCGCCGGCGGAAGCGTCGCCCCTGCCCACCGCAGGTACGCCTCCAGGTCCAGCCCGCCCGGAATCGCCTCGGTCACCAGCAGGCTGTCGCGCACCAGTCCCGCGCGGCGCTGCTCCAGCACCGCCAGCGGCCGGGCCGTCGGCACATCCCGGTGCAGCAGCGCGTGCCCCGTCCGCCACGCCCGCACGCTGCGCGACGGCGGCCAGAGCTGCACGAACCGCCGCCATGTGCTGCGGGCCAACGGTCGCTTCAAGATCACCGGCAGGTTCTCCGCGCCGTATCGCAGCACCGCTCGTCGCACGATCCCCGAGTGCGAGCGCTTGCAATCCTCGTCCGACGGCTCGTCGAACCACCGCAGTGGCGTCGCGAGCTGCGCACACCACCACTCGGGCGTGAACACCAGGTGCGAGGCCCGCGACTCCTCGCTCGCGTGCTTGCACGTGGCCACCGCCGCCCCACGCCACCCCCCCGGCAGCTTCAGCCGCGAGAAATACCGCCCGCTGCGCGTCACGCGATGATCACGCCGCGCGCCCAGCCGGCCCGCGTGCCGCCCCGCCGCCCGTTGCAGCGCCCGCACGAGCCGCGCGAAATCCAGATTCAGCGGCCGGGCGTGGTCGAACGACTGCTCGTACTCCAGCCGCCAGCGCAAGTACGCCCGCAGAAACCGCAGCCGGTCCTTGACCGAGCTGTGCCGCCGGAACCACTGGTTGAGCTGCGCCAGGTTCCGCACCACCGCCCGGTCGCTCAGCGGCACGCCCCGCCGCGCGCTTTGCAGATCGATGAACACCGCCCGGTACTGCCGCGGCCCGAGCGTCTGCACCAGAATGTTCCCCGCGTGCATGTCCAGGTGCTCGAAGCCCGCCTGGTGCGCCCGCGCAATCAGCTCCCCCAGACGGTCACAGAGCTGCGCCACGTCGCGCCGCCGCCGCACCACGTCGCCATCCAGCGCCAGCCGCGGCCAGAACGCGTTCAGCGGCTCCGCCGGCTCCACCGCTTCGCTGATCAGCAGCGCGCAGCGCCGCCCGCCGCGCTGCACGTCCAGCGTGTACGCCAGCGGCCGCGCCGCCGCAATCCCGAACTGCCGTGCGTACAAGCCCCCGGCCCACTCCGCCTCCACCGGCCGCGGTCGAACCAGGTGTCGCAACCGCTGCACCCCCGACTCGCGATAATAGTACTTGAGGTAGTACGGCAACCCGTCGAGCACCGCTCGCCAGACCTCGCGCCGCGCGTTCTGCTTGACCCGCTGCCAGCCCTGTTCGGCCGGCCGGGCCCACACCCGCCCCAGCCGCTCGAGCAGCGGCGCGGCCGTGCTCACGTGCCACCAGCGGAGCCCGTCGCGCAGCGTACAGAGGACACGCTCGCCGAGCGCGCCCGCGGCCGGCGGCGCTGCTGCTGCGGTGCGAGGGAGATTGGCAACGGACGTCAGGGCGGTCTGTGACAGGTGAAGTGTGCCCATAATACCGCATGTGACCCGGTCTGCCCGGGCCTCCGCAATTGTAAGCCGCCCATAAATGTCCGCTCAACGGGCCGAGCACGCCGCAACCCCGGGAACCGAGCCCGCCCCCACGCCTCAAACCGCCCGCCTACGGCCGCCGCCGCGACCCGCTTCGCTCTGCGGCACGACCCCGCGGCCCCCCGAAGGGCGGCGCGCCATCGCCATCGGGCGTTGCCACGCGCTGATACCGCGCGCTCGGGTAGATCTCGTACTGGGGCTCAGCCCGGTCGTCGTCGTACGCCTCGATCGCACCCAGGGGCCAGAAGTCGACCTGAACGAGGACCCGCGGCAGGGGACCGTCGGGCGGCAAGCGTCGCAGCAGCACCCGATGGGTGCCCGGGCCGACCAGACTCGAGTTCTCGATCAGCGCCGCGTCGGTCGGGCCCCGCGCGATCCACCCCTTCGCCACCGACTCGACCGGCGGCGGAACAAACGCGCCGCCCGGCTCGAACGCGAACCGCTGCTGCCGCTGCTCGGCCACGAACACCTGCCGCTCGACCGGCCCGCTCGCGCGACGCCGTCGCTCCATCACGCGCACCGGCAGTTCTCCGCGCAGGAAATCCGCCGTCCATGAATACGTCTCCGCCTGGCCGTCAATCTGCCAATCGATCCGTTCCTCGCGCCGGCCCGTACGCCGCACGATCAGCCCGCGGTAGCCCGCTTCGGGGTCGCGGTTCTCCGCCGCGCGCTGCACCAGTACCACCTCATCGCGCCCACGCGCCTCGTAACGCGTCGTAACCGGCTCACGCCCCCAGCGCGGCGCCGCCCCCTCCTTGCGCAGATCGCTCGCGAGCGCCGCCCCGGCCTGCTCCGCCGCGGCCAGTTGCGGCGCGCCGGCCGGCTGCCCCAGCTCGACGGCCGTCGCAATCCGCTTTGCCACCGCGTCCGCCGCGTCCGCCCCCTCCCGCGCCGCGTAGACGAGCAGCAGCGCCGCCCGCGCCGGCTCCGCCACGACCAGCCACGCCGACACGATTCGCGGCTCCTCCGCCCCGCGTCCGTCATCCCGCACCACGCTGATCGTCACGCCGTCGGGCCGTTGCAGTTCCTGCACCTGCGGATCCCACTGTAACCAGAGCTCGGCCGCCAGATCGGCCAGCAGGTCGCGTGGCGTGCGGCCGGTCCCCAGCCAGGTGCGCAGCACGCCCATCGACCAGTCGGGCCCGGCCGCCCCGCTGCCGCCGATGAACACGCCCGGAACCTGTTCAAAGTCCGTCCCCACGACGGTCCAGTCGCGCTCGAGCGGGAGCGCCACCGCCGCCCGCGTCAGGTACGTCTCCGCCGGCTGGTCGAGGGTGGGATCCTCGATCCGCAGCGTGCGGCAGAAATCATCGAAGATCGACTCGTCCGCCTGGCCGAAATCGGCCAACGCGCGATAAACGACGCGGATCACCTGCCCGCGCGGAAGGCAGGTCAACCGCGTCACGGTCGCAGCCTGCACCGGCTGCCGGCCCGCGAGCACCACGCCGACCTCTTGCAACTCGAGCGCAGGGTACGGACCCAGTTTCGCGGCCCTCCGCCCGACCAGTTGGCCGGTGGGGCTCAGCTCCGGCTGCTGGAGCAGTTCGCCCACCGGTTGAAAAGCCGGTAATCGAAAGTAGTCGACGTGAATACTGCGGAGAAAAACGGCCTGGCGGTGGACCCGCTCGACGGGCAGTATGAACCGCTGGGGGTTCTGCGGGTCCACCCGCCACCCCTTCGGCAAGCGCACGTGCAGGGGCGTGTCCCCAATCCGCCGCTCCGGCCCCAGGGCGTGCGCCGAGCGGACCTGGCCCCAAGCCAGCGCCAGCGTACCCGCCAGCAAGCCGGCCGAGAGCAACAGCAGCAGGCGTGGCCGGCCCGGCCGCGCACCCGTGTAGACCTCGAACATCGCGGGAATGATACGGCAAGCGCGTCCAGATGCCGAGCAGCACCGTGCCGCCCCAGCGACCCGCCGAGTGCGAGAATAAGCCGAGCAGCCGCAACCTCGTCGCTTCCGCTCCGGCCGCGGCTCGCGGCTCCTACGGCTTCACCCAGATCTGCCGCGCATCCACGACCAGCGCGCCCGCATCATGCGTCCGCACCGTTCCGACCACCACCACCTCGGCCGTCGGTTTCAGGCCGTGCGTGTTGGCCACGTCGGTCCGCAACGGCTGACCATCCGGCCCGACCACCTGGATCGTGGCCGTGTTCGCGATCAGCTTGTCCCGCGGCTCGCAGCAGTAGTCCCACGGCGTCGGGCACCCGTCGCCGTGCCGCTCCGCACACGTGGGCAGGGCGGCGTCCGCCAGCATGAACACCGCCCGACCGGCCACGAACGGGTCCGTTCGGCCGCCGATCCGCCCGCGCACGACGATGTCGCCGGTGGCCGCGGGGCCCTGCTTCACCTCGCCGACCGGCCGGGCTCCGGGCGGCTCGACGGTCACGAACAGATCGGCAGGCAGCGCGGCGGTCGCCGCCCGCTCAGTGCCTGATTGGTTCCCAGGGTCGCCGGCTTGCGGGGCGCTGCGCTCGCAGCCGCCGCCCGCCGCCAGCAGCAACCAGGCGGTGAATCCCACAAGTCCCGAAACTCGCTTCTGAATCATCGGTGTTTCCTTGCCTGCTTCAATCTCTCCCATCAACTCGGCACTTGTGCACAGGAATGGCCCACGCCATCTCTGGCTGAGAGCTGAGCGCTGATCGCTGAACCCTCGGTTCACGCCGTCCGCAACGCCTCCACGATCGGCAGCCGCAGACAACGGTACAGCGGCGGCAGGACGCCCACGATGGCGATCACCGCCCCGGCCATCAGCCCGCCGATCACCACCGGCGCATCCACCACCAGCGCGAAGGCACCCATCGAGAATCGCACTGCTACCCCGTCCAGCAGCGCCAGCCCCGCGATCGCCGCCACTAGCCCGCCGGCCGCCGTCGCCAGCAGGGATTCCTGGAGGAAGCTCACCACGAGCGCCGGCCGCCCGAACCCGAGCGTCTGGAGCGCACCCAGCTCGCGCACCCGCGACGCGAACGCCGCGTACATCGTGTTCAGCCCGCCGAACAGCCCCCCCAGCGCGATCAGCAGCGCCGTCGCCCACACCATCGCCCGCACCGGCCGGTAGAACCGCAGCAGGCCGGCGTAATAGCCCGCCTCGCTCACTGCCACCAGCTCCAGGTCGAGCCGCTGGGCACAGAACGCCTGCACGTCGCCGAGCTCCGCACCATCCAGCGTGACGAACACCGCCGAGACGGTCGTGTCGCGCCGGGTCGCGATTTGCAGGTCCGACAGCGGCACCCAGATCTCCGCATCCATCACCGTGTGCGGCGCCTCGAACCGTCCGCTGATCGTCCAGTAGTGATTGTCGAACCACACTTGCTGCCCGACCGCGAGCCGCTCGGCCGGCACGCCCAGCCGCGTGTGGGCCAGCGACCCGACGAGCAACTCGCTGCTCCCGGGTTGCGGCGCCGCGCCGGCCACGATTCGCACCTGCGGGTGCACGAGGAACGTGGTCGGCGTCACGCCGCGGAGCACCGCAGGCCACTCGGCGGCGGCGTCCGGGGCCGGCTTCAGCACGGTCGCCATGTGCACTTCGGGCGAGATGTAGGGCACCCCCAGCCGCGTGCGGATCCCGGGCACACTCGCGGCCACCAGCGACGCCGTCGCGCCGCCGATCTGGCTGCGCTCGATGCTCTCTTCGCTACCTGCGCCGAGGATGATCACGTTCTCCGGGCTGCCGCTGATCGCCAGGCTCTTCTCCATTCCGCGCACGAACCCGCCCGCGGCCAGCACCAGCGCCACGACCAGCGCCGCGCCGCCCACCGCCGCCGCCAGGCGCACCGGCGACCGACCCAGATTCCGCACCGCATATTCAAATGGCAGCAGCTTCATGACGCCCTCCGGGGATGGTCATCCCGAACGCGGTCGCCGCAGGCGAGCGACGAGGAACCTGGCCGCGGATGAGAGAGACCTGGGCCGCGTTGAACCCGCGCGGGTGAGGGCCCCCTGCGTCCGGAGCCAGATTCCTCCCTCCGCTGCGCTACGCTCGGAATGACGATGGTCTTGCCCTTCACTCAGTCTTCTCCGCGGCCCGCGGCGGCCCTCTGCGTCTCTGCGGTTACACGGCCCGGAAACAGGCCACGATCTCCCGCCGGGCCGCCTGCCACGCCGGCACCAGCCCGGCTGCCACGCCCAGCGTCGCCGCGATCGCCAGTCCCGTCGCGAGCACGGCCGGCGCGGCGCTGAACGGAATGCTGAGCCCGTCCACGGAGAGCGCCAGGTGTCCCCATTCCAGCAGCAGGACCGCCAGCAGGCAGCCCACGGCGCCGCCCGCGAGGCTCAGCACGAGCCCCTCGCTCACGATCAGCCGCGCGATCAGCCCACCCCGGTATCCCAGCGTCTGAAGCACCGCGTGCTCGCGGATCCGGTCCTGCACCGACAGCACGATCGCGTTCGCCACCAGCGCCAGCACCGCCAGCAGGCACCCCCACCCCAGGTAGCGCATGAAGCCTACGATCTCGATCACGTCGGACGCCGCCCGCGCCACGAACGCCTTCTCCGGGCTCGTGTGCGTGGGCTCCTGAGCCGCTGCGAACGCTTCGTCGATCGCCCGTGCCACGGGCTCGAGTTGCTCGGGGGCCGTCACCTTGACGTTGAACTGCGTGACGATGCCGCCGGCCCGACTGCCCGAGGCGTATTGCAGGAACTCGAGGTGCGTGTACGCCACGTTGTCGTGTTGCGGCTCGTCCGAATGAATGACGCCCGCGACGTAGACCGTGATCCCCGCAGCCGAGAAGCGGTCGCCGGCCTTCAGCCCGCGGCGCTTCGCGAGCGTCTCGCCCACCAGCACGGCGTCGCTCCGCCGCTCCCAGTCCGCCACCGAGCCGGACAACACCTTGAAGCTCGGCGCGAACGCTTCCTTGAACGGCTCCTGCGGAACTCCGCGGAACGTCACCACGTCCAGCGACGTGCGGCAGTTCGTGACCGTGATCTGGATCGGCACCACGCTCACCACGCCCGGGATGCGCGCGATCTGCTCCGCATACGACTGCGGCAAGCGGCTGGCGAACGGGCAGAAGCGGTCCTTGCGGTACACCACC
Organism: uncultured Planctomycetales bacterium; assembly: GCA_964564785.1. GTDB lineage: Bacteria > Planctomycetota > Phycisphaerae > UBA1845 > Fen-1342 > CAZMCT01. The sequence goes on along the minus strand of CAZMCT010000144.1, from coordinate 1,105 downwards.
AGCGTGGTGTCCTGCGCGTTGATCTCGGTGGCCAGCTCCACCCCCTTCTGCATCGCCTGCACGCCCGTGAACAGGAACATCGCCACCGTCACGCCCGCGACCGTCAGCACGCTCCGCGCCCGCGCTCGCACCACCTGCTTGAGAACCAGCGGCAGAAACCTAGGCGCCAGCATGGCTGACCTCCGCCGCCCGGCTCGTCCGCTCCACCAGCCGCCCCTTCTCCAGGTGCAGGGTATGCTTGGCATGCCCGGCGCACTTCGCGTCGTGTGTCACCATGATCAGCGTCTTGTCCAGCTCGCGGTTCAGCCGCCTCAGCAAATCCATCACCGCTTCGGCCGCGTGCGCGTCGAGGTCGCCGGTCGGCTCGTCCGCGACCACGATCCGCGGGTCGGTCACGATCGCCCGCGCGATCGCCACACGCTGCTCCTGCCCGCCCGAGAGCTGCCGCGGGTAGTGGTCGTGCCGGTCCGCCAGCCCCACCAGTTCCAGCGCCAGCGCCACCTTCCGGTGCCGCTCCCTCCGCGTCAGCTTGTGCAGCAGCAGCGGCAGCTCGATGTTCTCGTACGCCGTCAGCGTCGGCACCAGGTTGTAGAGCTGGAAGATGTAGCCGATGTATTCGCTGCGCCAGGCCGCGAGCTGCGACCGCGACAGCGTCGTCAGCTCGATCCCGTTCACCTTCAGCGAGCCCGATGTCGGCCGGTCGATCCCCGCGATCAGGTTCAGCAGCGTCGTCTTGCCGCTGCCCGACGGACCCATCAGGGCCAGAAAATCGCCCTGCTCGACCTCCAGGTCCAGGTCCGCCAGCGGCGTGATCTTGATCTCGCCCTTGCGGTACGAACGCGTCAGGTTTCGGCATTCAATGAGTGCCATGGCGTGCTCCTGTCGTCCCGGCGGCCTCGGCCATCGACGCCGCGGCGCCGTCGTTGCGGCCCGCGACGGCGACCTCCGGCCGGTCCGCGGCCGCCTCGCCCCGCTGGAGCTCCCCCAGGGCCGCCACCAGGCGGAGCGTCGCCACCAGGGTGTCCAGGTAGGCCTGGACCTTCTCCACCCCCCCGCGGGCCACGGCCTGGTTCCGCGCCAGGAGCTCCTGCTCCTGGGCCACCCG
>CAZMCT010000143.1:0-8197 GCA_964564785.1 uncultured Planctomycetales bacterium | reverse complement strand
GGCGTTTGCCCGGCCGCCCTCGCCGCCGCCGCGACCACGCTGGCCCTCCGCGCCGCGGGAGTCGACCTCGTGCGGACGGCCTGCGCGGTGGCGGCCGCCCAGTCCGCCGTGACCCGCGGCCCGACCGCCATGCCGCTGGCGTGGCAGGCGCTGGGTGTGCCGCTGTTTCTGCTCTTCGCCGGCCCGCTGCTGTGGTGCGCCGCCCTCTGGCGTTTGCGCCCACCCGCGAACGACGTGCAAGCGGCCACGGGCGACCGCGACTTCCCGGCCGCCCGTTTTGGAAACGCACTTCTGCTAATCACCGTCGTGGTGCTGCTCGCGACCGTCGGTTTCACCAACCTCGAGACGCCGCGGCTGTGGATCCCCGCTATCCCACTCCTCACGCTCGGACTGCTGCTGGGCCTGCCGCCGCTGTGGCGACCCGCTCGCCCGCTGGCCGCGCTGTTGGGCCTGCTCATCTTCGTGCAGGTCGCGGTCGCAGCCCTCCAGTGGTCCCGCATGGACATGCGCGAAAGCGAGCATCGCATTCTCGAGCAGCGCTTCTTCGGCTGACCGGAATCCCCCACCCGCCAGTGCACGGACCTGGATTCGCGGTCCGATCGGTCCGTGGCCAGCCGATTCCCGCTCACGTTCTTTGCGGCCCGCCGCGCGTTCTGCGTCTCCGCCGTCACCGGAGGAACGAGGCCTACACCGCTGCCCGGATCGCCTGCGCCAGCGCTCCCAGCGCCTCCGGCGTGTGCAGCGCGTAGAAGTACTCGCGCTCCAGCGCCACCCGGTCCAGCTCCAGGTGCGCCTCGAGCGTCTGCACCCGCTGGTCGTACTCCGCCGCCCGCCACGGGTCCCCCGCCAGCATCTGTTCGTTCACGCGCCGGATCTCCCGGAAGACCACGCGTCGATCGACATGTGCCTTCGGCCGCTCGGCCCGCAGCAGCGCCGCTCGTCGCACCAGTTCCTGCTTCTCCCGCCGCAACTCCTCCGGCACGCTTTTCAGGTGCCGCTCAGGGTTGAATCGCAGGTCGCGGGCCGCGTGCCGCGCCGCCGTCACGTCCGCCGGTCGCACTTCGCTCCGCATCAGCGGCAGCCGCAGCGTGGCCGACACGCACGCCATCGGCCGGGGTTCCACCCGCAGCAGCCCCGCGATCCAGTCCTCCATCAGCTCGTCGTATTTCGCCCCCCCGATGCCGTGCACGAACAGGTCCGCCAGCAGCAGCCGCGCAAACGCCGACAAGGCCAGCGCCCGCGGCCGCAACCGCCAGCCCTCCGCGTCGGACGGCCACGGCCGCGTGTGCGCCTCGGCCCGCGCCAGCATGTCCCGCGGCAGGGCCGCGATCCGTGCGCCCTCGGTGTGCAGCTCCAGCCGCGTACCCTGCGGCGTCACGAATACGCGCTGCCGCGGCGCGCATCCCTGCCAAGCCCACAGCGGCAGCTCGACCGTCCCCTCACGCACCAGCAGACGCGGGACCGGCCGCCCCCGCGCCCGGACACGGTGGCGCCTCCGATAGCTCTCCTGGGCCGCGTTGTACTCGGCGGCACTGCGCTCCGCGTGCAGCGCCAGGTACGCCGTGAAGCAGCGGAACGCGCTCGTCTCACACAGCGCCGCGAGCCGCAGATGGCGCAGGCCCGCCACGCCCAGGGCCTCCTCGGCCGCAGCTTGCGCCCGCATCCACGCCTCGCAATACGCCGGTGCTGCGCTGTCCGTCGTCAGCCACGCCCGCGCGTACGTCGGCAGCAGCGACTGGTCGCCCCCTTCCGCCAGCGACGTCAAGCTCGCGAAGAATTGAAGCCAGTCGCTGCGCGGCCGCGCCGGCTGCGCTTCGTACGCCAGTTGCAGTTCGCAGCCCGGCACCTCGACGTCGACGCGCCGCAGTCCGCGCGCTGTCGCCTGCGGCACGGACACCCGGCCGGTCTTCGGCACGTCGGAATCCACCACCACGAACACGGCCTGCCCGCCGTGCCGCGCCGCCAGCTCGGTGACCGCGATGTTCTTGGCGAGCACCCCCGCGTGGAAGAACTCCGCCTGGTGTCCCGCCGCGATGACCGGCCCCCGCAGCCCCAGTTCCGCGCGCAGCCCGGCCCGCACTGTCGCCAGCGAGCTGTCCAATATCTCCGCGTCGGCCGCCGCGCCGTCCCGCAGCACGGTGCGCAATTGCTCCGCCGGCGGCTCGACCAGGATACTCAGGTGCTCACGCGGCGTGACCAGCCGGTCGTAACGGACTAGTCGGGAAGCGGGCAGGGGCATACGGCTCGCGCGCGCGGCTTCGTGACGGCCGACTCGTGTTGCAGCTCCCGAACGAACACCGCCAAGTAGTGCTGTAACCGGGCCGCCGGATCGTCCAGCGTACCGCCGAACTCCCGGCTCTTGTCCCGGTAGATCCGCCGGACGGGCAACTCGCGCACCCGTAGCCCGGCACGCGCGCACTGTACCCAGAATTGGAGCGGAAAGGCATAGCCCGGCTCGTCCAGCCGCAGCCGCCGCAGCGCCGCCACTCGGTGGGCCTTGAACCCGCAGAACGAGTCGCTCAACCGCAGACCCAGCACCTGCGACAGCAGCAGGTTGACCGTGAGGTTGATCTGCCGCCGGTCGGCCGGCGCGTCGTCGTCGCCGGGGAACTCGCGCAGGTAGCGCGAGCCGCTGATCACGTCCGCGTCGTCTTCGCTCGCCGCGCTCAGGAAGTCGGGGATCTGCGCCGGCTCATGCTGCTCGTCGCAGTCCAGCGTCACCACCCAGTCGTGCCCCCGCCGCGCCGCGAATGCGAACGCGTCGATCAGACTCTGCCCATACCCGCGGTTCTCGCAGTGCCGGATCACGTACAGCCCGGTTTCACGCCGCAACAGCTCGGGCGTCGCGTCCGTCGACCCGTCGTCGATGACCAGCACCTCGCGCGCGTGCTGCCGCACCGCCGCCAGCACGCCCGGCAAGTAGCGCTCCTCATTGTACACCGGAATCGCGATCAACGGTCGCATCTGGCTTCCGTGTGGCCCTCGGCCCACGCCCCCGCCGCAAACTTGACTCCCCCGATTCTTTCCCGCCGCCCGCAATAGTCAAATCCACCGCCGCTCTGTCACGCGCCCCCCGCGCGCTCCAACGCCGCACGCACCGCACGCGCCGCACCCTCAACGTCCGCCGCCGCGATCACCGCCGCGCACACCGCCACACAGTCCGCCCCTGCCGCCCGCACCTCCGCCGCGTTCTCGGACGTCACGCCTCCGATCGCCACCAGTGGCAGCGCCGTGCGACCCCGCACCGCCGCCAGCGTGCCCGGCCCGGCGATGTGCGCCTGCGGCTTCGTCCCGCTGGCCCACATCGGGCCGACCGCGAGATAATCCGGCTCCTCCGCCAGGGCCGCCTCGAACTGCGCCACCGTGTGCGTGCTCTTGCCCACCAGAATGTGCGCCCCCGCGATCCGCCGCGCCTCGCGCACCGGCAGATCGTCCTGTCCCACGTGCACAATGTCCGCTCCTGCGAGCCGCGCAATGTCCGGCCGGTCGTTCACCGCCAGCAGCGCCCCGTGCTGCCGCGTCAGCTCACGCAACTGCCGCGACCGACGCAGCAGCTCCGCATCCGCCAGCGTCTTTTCCCGTAGTTGCAGGCACCCCGCCCCGCCGCGCAACGCCGCCGCGGCCGCCTCCAGCCACGGCCCGCGGCACACCTCGGCCGTCATCAGCACGTACAGCCGCACCCCCCGCAGTCGCCGCCGCAACTCACCGCGCAGCACCACCCGCTGCTCGAGCTCGTAGCCCCGATAACGCAGCTCCTCCGCCGCGGCCGCCGTGCCGCCCGGAATCAGCTTGCCGTACTCGCTCAGCGATCGGCCCGCCTCGGCCAGACGCGCGAACGCAGCCCGTACCACGTCCTCCGGTCCTTCGCGCGTCAGTTCGGCCGGCGTCTTCAGCTCCCGACCGACGTCGCTCACGATGTCCCGCGCAGCCAGCAGCGCATCCGGCCCGAGCGCATCCGCGATCGTCCGCAGCGCGTGCCGGCACTCCTTCACCGCTCCGGCCGCGTCACGATCGTCCAGCACGAACCGCGCGTAGTCCTCGATCACTCGCAGCGCTTCCCGTGCCCGGTTCACGTTCACGTCGAGAATCCGAAGGACATCCGCTTTCACGCCGGCATTCTAGCAACCCGCTGATAATGGGGGCCGGCTCCACGCGTTGAGAACCGGGGCTGGCTCTGCGCCTACCCATCATCACGGTAGCGCCTACAGCCACGTCCGCGGCGCCGGTTCCCTTTTTTCAACGTGTCCCGTTCTTCAACGGGCGGTTGGCAAATGCACGAGCGCGGGGGTCTCCCGGCGCGGCCTGCCCGCGCCCGCCGGGCGGCGTTGTTCCAGAACCGGCGGGTCGCGCATGCGCCCCGTGCAAACGCCTCGACCCCACCGCGGTGAGATTGTGCTGAGTCCTCAAAAAAGACGCCTGGTCGCACTTGCCGGAGGTGTTACAATTGTGCAGCCCGCCGAGCAGCGGGCGGGGCGCTCCCGCGCAAGGCGCGTCCCTCGTGTCGGCCAGACCGTAACGGCCGTCACGCATCTCCTTTTACGAGAATGGTTTGGCGCGACGGTCGGGCTCCGCTGCCCGCCGTCAGGAGAACGTGCTCATGAGCGGTGCTAACCGTCTGGTCTTGACGGCGGGAACGGCAGTGAAGGTGCGGCGACCAGGGGCCATACCCGAATGGTCCACGTGGGACGACGACCGCCAACGCACGTCCAACGCGGTCAAGAAGCGGCTCCAGCACCTCTTCTTCCGTGGCGATCGCCGCATTCAGGCCAGCGTCGTCTATGTCGCAAGCGAGGCGCTCCGCGCGCAGCTCAAGGCGAAGAAGCAGGTGAAAGTGCAGCTTCGCGATCCGGCCGGCGCCAGCGTCGTAATCCTGGCGGACGCGGACAATCTCATCACCGCGGCGTAGACCGGCGCTCGCGCCGAAGCAGGGCCGGCTGAATCGCGTGCAATCCCCCGAGATGATCTCGACCGCGCTCGCGGGCGGCAGAAGGGCACTCTGGCCGAAACCAGGTCGCTCGTCGCTCGCCCCGCCGGCTTCCACGGCATGGCAATGCCGGATGCATTCTCGTCACGAATTGCGTGCGCGGCGCGGGAGCAGCACGTGGACCGTCGTGCCCTCGTCCGGCTGGCTCTCGAGCCAGATCCGGCCGGCGTGTGCCTCCACGATCCGGTATGCCCGCGCCAGGCCGAGCCCGCGGCCGCGTCCCGCCGCCCGGTGTGAGAAGAACGGGTCAAACGCCCGCTGTAGCACGACCGGCGCCATGCCGCACCCGTCGTCCACCACCTGAAGCTCGAGCATCTCCGGGTCGAACCCGCTTCGCAGACGCAGCACGATCGTCCCCTGTCGCGCGTCGACTGCGTCGGCCGCGTTGCTGATCAGCTCGCGCAGCACCGTCTTGAGTTGTTCCAAGTCCCCGGCGATCCGCGAAGCCGCCGCGTCGAACTCCGCCGGAATGTCCAAGCGCAGGCGGGTTGCGGTCAGCCGCCCCGATTTCAGCCACTCCTCGCGCGCCTCCGTCAGCAGGTCACGCGCATCCAGCGGCACTGCCTGCGGCGGCCGCGGCCGGGCGAAGTCCATCAGTTCCGTCACGATGCCGCTGCACTCGTGGGCTTTGTCCGAGATCATCTGCAACACGCGGCGGCTCTCCGGATCCTGAATCGTCGCCGCCAGCATTTGCGCCCGCCCCGAAATCACGCTCAGCGGAGTGTTCAGTTCGTGACCCGCGCCCGCCGCCATCTCCGCGATCATCGAAAGCGTGCGCGACCGCAGCAGTTCCGACTGGACCTGTTGCAGCCGCCGGTTCGTCTCCGCCAGATCCTCCGACAGCCGCTGGGCTGCGGCCTGAGCGTTCGCTCGCCCCAGCGCCAGCCCCAGGCTGGCCAGGAACGAACGCAATTCCTCCGATTCACCCGACAGCCGCTCTCGCTCGTCGGCTTCCGACACGAACACCAGCCCGCCCGCGATCGTCCCCCGGTGCACGATCGGCAGCAGCCAGGGGGTGCCGCGATCCCCGCGACAGAACAACTCCGCCACCAGTGCGCGGACCGGCCCCGGCGCCGTCACCACACACGAGTCCGGCGGCCCGCCCTTCAACCATTCCGCCAGATCCGCTGGCGCCAGCCGTGTCGCGTGCCCCGGCTCGGGCGAAAGCTCCGACGTCCACGACAGGTCCAGCATGCCCGTCGGCTCCCGCCAACCGAACGCCGCCACCTGCGGCCGCTGTAACGCCCCGGCCGCGGCCGCCGCGCACGCGTCGACGACGGCCGAGGGGTCGGCCCAGTTCGTCAGCGTCCGCTCGAACGACGTGATCGCCTTGAAATACCGGGCCGCCGCCGAGAGCCGCCGATTGCCCGTCAGCAACTCGGCGTTCAGCCGTGCCAGCTCCGAGTTCGCACGCGTCATCGCCTGGACGTACACCCCTTCCGGGGTCTCCACGTCCAGTCCCAGCAGGGCGGCGTGCTCGGCCACGTCGCTCGCCAAATGGTTTACAACGTTCGCGAGGTTCTCGGCCGAGAAGCCCAGCCGTGCCCCCAGCCGCGGCGACATGTCGTAGAAGACGTAGTTGCCGCTGTACCCGATCCGCTGTTCGCGCGCGATCGTGTCCGCGAGTTGCACGATCCCGATGAGCTCCAGGCACGAAACCGATTTCGGCAACGCGTCGGCCGACAGATGGTGCAACCAAATGGCCTCTTGCAGGTGGGGCGGTAGACGCCACCGTTCGGCCAACCTCCGCCCCGCCACCGTATGATCCGCCCCCAGCACGACTCGCTCGTGGTCCGCGATGTCTCCGCGGGCCTGGTTGCATTGGGACGCAATCCGGTCGTACGCCTTCGGGAACACCGCGTCGAGCGCGACCTTCCCGAGGTCGTGCAGCAAACCCGCTACGAACGAGTCCTCGGGATCCAGCCCCGGGCACCGCCGCTCACGCGCCAGACGCCGCGCGGCGCACGCCACGGCCAGGGCGTGCTTCCAGAACTCATGCTGGTCGAACGCGCCATTCGCACCTCGCCCCCGTGCGAAGCATTGGAAGATCCCCGCCGCCAGCGCCAAGCTGCGAACCGTCGCAAATCCCAGCAGCGGCACGGCCCGTTCCAGTGTCGTAACCGGTTCCCGCGTGCCGAAAGCGGCCGAGCCGGCAACCGACAAGATCTTGGCCGTGAGTGACTGATCGCCCTTTAGCAATCGCACGACGTCCGTCGCCGACGTGTCATCCAGGCTGGTGATCTGTAGCAACCGCAGGGCCACTGGCGGCAGCGTCGGCAAGCTGTCAAGCTGGGACAGAACGAGTTCCGGAGACGTGACGACGGCTTCCGCCACGGGCATTTCCGACGCTATCGGCTGGCGACCAGTTCCGTGATCCGCGACACCAGCTTTTCGATGTTGAAGGGCTTCTGTATGAAGTCATCGGCCCCGTCTGACAACAGCTTTGCTACATGCTCGCGGTCCACAACACCCGAAACAATGATGATCTTCACATCCGCGAGCGATTCGTCTCCGCGGATACTGCGGCACACCGCGTTCCCGTTGATGTCCGGCAGCATGTAGTCCAAGATAATCACGTCCGGCCGGAACTCCCGAGTCCGCAATCCCGCATCGAAACCGGTTCCGGCCGTCTGAACCTCGAACCGCCCATCCCGCTCCAGAAGCTCCACCAGCATTTCCACGATGGCCGGGTCATCGTCGACCACCAGAACGCGGATTTTTCCGGACTCCAAGTGATCCAGTGGGATGTTGTGCTCCCGCATAAACTGGATCAGCGCATCCCTTGGAATCCGCCGAAACCGCGACCCGGGAACCCGATAGCCTCGCAGCCGACCACTATCAAAACAGCGTATCACGGTTTGCTGGCTGACTTTACAGATTTCCGCCACCTCACCGGTAGTGAAGACGCTCTTGAGCGGCCCGGGACCTTCGCGCTCGGTGTTTCGGACCATCTTTTCAACCCCACATACTTCCCATCTTAGCTATATTAGCTAATATAACACGTCCAGAGAGAATTGGCAAGTTTTTCTCGCCCCATAACAGCTACTTGAACAAGGGGGCCGGACACCGCGGACGCGTCCGTTGGCCCTTCCCGTGATCGTGCGTCGGCCCGGAGCCAGCCCCGTTTTCCCGCAGGCTGATGAAGATGAACTGCTAAATTATTACCGGGAGCACTAAACATTGAACATGTCTACCCTGCCGCGTAGCGGACGG
>CAZMCT010000142.1:3835-8907 GCA_964564785.1 uncultured Planctomycetales bacterium | reverse complement strand
TGCCCCCAGCCGAGGGCGTCTGGGCCACAACGGTGTGGCACCGCCGCCCCCGGCGGTGAGCTTATCGACGTTGTGGCACCGCCGCCCCCGGCGGTGACTTCATCCCGGCCGAGGGCGGCTGGGCCACGAAATCAGAGGAAGGAACCGCCACACCATGCACCAGACCCCGCTCAACCCGCTGCACCGTGAGCTCAACGCCCGCCTGGTCGATTTCGTCGGCTGGGAGATGCCCGTCGTCTACGACAGCATCATCGAAGAGCACCACTTCACCCGCCGGCACGCGACGCTCTTCGACGTCTCCCACATGGGCCGCGTCGAGTTCCGCGGGCCCGACGCCGAACGCTTCCTCGAACGCACCTGCACCCGCAACATCGGCTCGGCCAAGCCCGGCATGTGCCGCTACAGCCACGTCTGCCGCGCCGACGCCGGTATCCTCGACGACGTCATCGTCTCGAAATTCGAGTCGCATTTCCTGGTCGTCTGCAACGCCTCCAACCGCGAGAAGCTGCTCGCCTGGTGGCAGCAGCAGCGGCCCGGATTCAACGTCGAAATCACCGACCGGACGTTCGAGACCGCCATGGTCGCGATCCAGGGACCGGAGGCGGCCGAGACGCTCGCCCGCATCCTCCCCGTACCGCTCGACGACCTGAAAAACTACCGCTTCAAGACCGGCAACGTCATGGGCGCCGAGTACTTCGTCAGCCGGAGCGGCTACACCGGCGAGGACGGCTTCGAGATCATCATCCCCGCGGCCGTCGGACTGATGGCCGTGCGGATGCTCCTGTCGCAGGCCGAACAGATGGGCCGACCGATCCGCCCGGCCGGGCTGGGCGCGCGTGACACGCTGCGGCTCGAGGCCGGCATGCCGCTCTACGGCCACGAGCTGACCGAGGAATGGGATTCGCTGACGGCCGGGCTCGAGTGGGCCGTCGACCTGTCCAAGGACTTCATCGGGGCCGACGTGCTGAAACGCGTGAAGGCCGAGGGGCCGGCGCGGAAGGTGGTCGGGCTCGAGCTCGAGGGCAAGCGCATCGCGCGGCAAGGGGCCGCAATCGTGCAGGACGGTCGCCCGGTCGGCACCGTCACCAGCGGCACGCAGAGCCCGACGCTCGGCAAGAACATCGCCATGGGGCTGCTGCGGGCCGATCTGTCCGCGCCCGGCACCCAGCTCGCGGTGGACATCCGCGGCGCGACCACCCCGGCCACGGTCGTCCCGCTGCCGTTCTACAAACGCTCGAAAGCGTAGCACGGGTCTTCGGCCCCTGAATCCCGAGGCCGGGCCGGCCGGCGTTGGCGGCGGTACGTGCGCGAAATCAGGGAACGCCGGCGGCGGCTGGCATCGGCAGCGTCGGTCGTGAATGCCGTTCGGGCCGCGACCGACCGTTGGCGGCGCGTGGAAACAGGGGGCTGGCTCCGCGCCAAGCCACTATCACGGTTGGGCCAACAGCCACTCCCGCGGTGCCTGTCCCCTTTTTCAACCAAGCCATAGCCCCCCGGCTGCCCGCGCCGGCCATATAATCCCGCCCCGATGGCATCCGAGCGCCCGTCCGGATCGAGGCATTACGTCTTTGCCGGCGGTGGCACCGGCGGGCACCTGTTTCCGGGGCTGGCCGTCGCGGATGCCCTCCGGCGGCTCGACCCCGGCGCGCGCATCACGTTCTTCACGACGGACCGGGCCCTCGACCGGCAGCTCCTCGAGCCGACCGGTTTCGAGCAGATCGTGCAGCCCGTTCGCCCGCTTACGTTGCATCCCATCCGAGTGCCGGGCTTCTGGCTGGCGTGGCGGCGCAGCGTCGCGGCCGCGACGTCATGGCTGCGAAGGCACCGGGCGAAGGCGGTGCTTGGGCTTGGGGGTTATGCGGCCGGACCGCCGGTCGTGGCGGCACGGCGCCTCGGCATTCGGACGGCGATTCTGAATCCGGATGCGATTCCCGGCCGAGCGAACCGGCACCTCGCCCGCTACGCGGATTTGGTGGTCTTGCAGTGGGACGTCTCGCGGTCGCATTTTCCCGCGGGCACCCGGTGCGAGGTGCTCGGCTGCCCGATCCGGGCGGAGTTTGCGGCGGCGGACGCGGCGGAAGGTCGGCGGCGGTTCGGCCTCGACCCGGTGCGGCCGGTTTTGCTCGTCACGGGTGCATCGCAGGGCGCCCGGACCGTGAATCAGGCAGTGGTGAAAGTTTGGCCGAAGTTCCGCGCCGCCCACTCCGAGTGGCAGCTTCTACACCTGACGGGGGCGGCGGACGAGGCAACCGTCCGCGCGGCCTATGGTGGACTTGAGGACACTCACGTACTTTGTTTTCTACGGGAGATGTGGCTGGCCTTGGCGGCGGCCGACCTCGTCGTCTCGCGCGCGGGGGCGTCGACGCTGGCGGAGCTGACGGCCATCGGTCGGGCGGCCGTGTTGTTTCCTTACCCGTACCACAAGGACCGGCATCAGCATGCGAACGCGGCGGTACTGGTGGCCGCGGGGGCGGCGGTGGTGCTGGAGGACCAGTTGGAGGCCGAGGCGAATGCGGGGCCGCTGCGGACAGCCCTGGAGCGGCTGGCAGACGGGGCGGTTCGGGCGGGCATGGGCCGGGCCGCGGCCAGCCTGGGCAAAACATCCGCGGCGCAGGACGTTGCGGAACGGCTGTTGCAGGAATAGACTAAGAAAACAAAGAAGTAATGGAAGGGATTTCGGGCTCCTCGGGCACGTCGGTATGCGGTACGCGGTGGTGTTTCAGATGCGTGGCAGGGCGGGACTCGGCCGTCGCGGTCCGCATGCTAACGCGGGCATATAGAGTATTATATCGATAACAGAAAGGGTAGGGTCATGATCAGTCAGACGACCGAGTACGCCTTGCGAGCCGTGGTGTGGCTGGCCGCCAACCCCGAGAAGCCGCTCACCGCCCAGCAGATCGCCGAGGCGACACGGGTCCCGGCCGGCTATTTGGCGAAGGTGCTACAGGGCCTGAGCCGGGCGGGGCTGCTCCACTCGCAGCGCGGGCTGGGCGGGGGGTTCACCCTGGCCCGCTCGCCAAGCTCGCTGACGATGTGGGAAGTCGTACAGGCGGTCGATCCGCTGCGGCGGATCAAGTCGTGCCCGCTGGGGTTCGAGGCGCACTCCGAGAACCTCTGCCCTCTGCACGACCAGCTCGACGCAGCCATCGCGATGATCGAAAAGATGTTCACCGCCTGCAAGATCAGCAAGCTGATCGACCCGTCCCAGCCCAGTTCGCCCCTCTGCGCCTGTGTCCCCAAGAAAGGCGGCAACAGCCGCAAGGGCCGCAAACGCGAGTCGGCGTCGTAGGCGACAAGCCCAGGTTCGCAAACGCCGGTCTGCTGCACGCGGCCGGAGTCCCGCGGAAGCCGGCGAGCCTGAAGCTGCGACAACGCCTCCGGCCCGGGGCCGACGAAGAATTGTCGTTTCCGCCCAAAGAGCAAGTACCTTTGAGCGGCTATCAAAACCCTTCATGACAGGCCTCTGGCCCGTCGCCTGACCGACCAGAGGTCGGTCCCCCAGTTGGTTTTGTCAGGCGCTTCTAGTCTGTCGGACACATTTCAGCAGACGCGATGACCCTCTCCGACGGCGGGGGCTTCGAGCACCACTTCCGGGCCGCTCCCGTGCAGGTGTCGTGAGGCGGACGGCCCCCGATCTCCGTGGATCCGACGGACCGTCGCCGTGTGCGCTACAATGATCCGGCGGCAATTGCCTTCCCGACACGCCCGCGCGAGGCCCGGCCATGCAGTGCACGTTTGACCACGTGGGTTTTCAGGTTCCCGATGTCGCGGCCGCGGTGGAGTGGTACCGCGGGGCTATTCCCGGCTGCCGCGTGCTCTACCAGGATGCGACCTGGGCGTTTGTCGAGGCGGCCGGGACCAAGCTCGCCTTCATCCAGCAAGGCCACCATCCCGACCACCTGGGCTGGCGGGTCAGCGAGGCCGATCTGGAGCGCCTCGCGGCCGAGCACGGTCAGACGGTCCGCACGCACCGTGACGGCACGCGCAGCATCTACCTCGAGGCCCCCGGTGGCCGCTACATCGAATTCATCGCCTATCCTGCCGACGCCCACTACACGTAGTCGGGCCGACGCCTTTCTCACACCCCGGCCGAACGGAACGTGCTGAGGGTTTTGCCGGCCTTGCTCCCCTTGGAGCGGCTATCAAGACCCTTCCTGACGGGCCTCTGGCCTGTCACCTGACCGACCAGAGGTCGGTCACCCCGTTGGTTTTGTCAGGCGCTTTTAGCAGTCTGTTGAGCAAGGGGACCGGCTCCGCGACAACCCAGCATCGCGGTAGCGACAACAGCGACTCCCGCGGCGCCGATGCCCTCTCTCGACGGTTCCCTTTTTTTACGCCCTCTTTCGACGAGCGGCTGGGCCACGAGCCGCCGGGAATCTGGAGGCTCGGCGGCGGAGATTACCGGGCGGAGCCTCGGCCGTGCTCAGGTTTCACTCCGGAGTCCCGCTTCGGTATACTCGGGGCACAGGACGTTCCCAGAACATGTCGGAGAAAGGAGCACGCCCGTGGCCAGCCGGTTCTCGTCTCGCATGTACATCGTCGGACTTGGGCTCGCGATGACCCCCTTCACGGCGGCCGGCCCGGTGGCGCCCCTAGCCGGGGTGTGGGACGACGGCCGGGCGGAGGAGTTGCCGCCGATCGTGGCGGTCGGGCCGGTTGTGGAGTTGCAGCCGCCGGCGAACGGGGCGGCCCGCGGGCTGTACCTGTCTTTCGTCGGCGTGGGGGTCGCGCCGGAGGGTGACACGCCCAGCGAGCTGGCGTTCACGCCCGACGGGTCGAAGATCGTGATCGCCCACCGCGACAGCCAGAATCTGGTCGTGTTCGACGCGGCGACGCGCGACGTCCTGCGAGTGATCCCCGTCTCCGGCTCGCCGAATTCGCTGGCCATCTCGGCCCTGGGAACGTGGGCCGTCACCGCCAACCTGTTCGAGGACAGCGCGTCGATCGTCGACCTGACCGGCGGCACGGAGATCGCCGTCGTCCCCGTCGGCGATCAGCCCGGCGTCGTCCGGATCAGCCCCGACGGCCTGCAGGACGCCACCCTGATCCTGGGACCGATGACGCGCGCCGAA
>CAZMCT010000142.1:0-3825 GCA_964564785.1 uncultured Planctomycetales bacterium | reverse complement strand
GGCGGGCGTCGGCAACACGATCGACAGCACGCTCTCGGTCATCGATCTGGCGACCGCCACCGAGATCAGCCGCATCGGCGGTACCCCGTTCGCGATGGTGACGAGCTTCGGCGCCTGGGCGATCAGCTACAAGTTCACGGATTACGAGATCGCGGCCGATAACAACACGCTCGTGTTTCCGAGCTATTTGACGGACGAGGTACTGTTCGTGGACCTGACGTTGGGGTTGGCGATCGGAGCGCCGGCGGAGCCCAATCCGTTCGCGGTGGATATCACGCCGGACGGCGCGACCGCGGCCGTGGCGCACGCCTACCCCGAAACGAAGCTGTCGGTGGTGGACGTGCCGAGCCGGTCGATCACGAAGTGGATCGACGTGGGCGGCAGCGCGACGAGTCCGACGGCGGTGGCCATCAACCCGAGCGGCGCGAAGGCGGTGATGGTGCTCCAGAACTCGGTCAAGGTGGTGAACCTGGTAACGAACGCCGTCTCGCCGGCCTTGAACACCGGCACGCCCAACCAGGTGCTCACGACCGCCGACGGTCTGTACTGCATGATCGGCAATTACCTGGGCAACATCGTCAGTTACGCGACCGAGACGATCGTGGCCACGACGCTCAACACGACCACGCCCGATTTCCTCGCGGTCTCGCCCAACGGCCCGCGGGCCGCGACCGCCCACGTGCTTCGCAAAGAGATGATGGAAGTGGTGAACACCAACGGGGCGGGCGGCTTCCTCGAGGAGGTCGTGCCGACCGGGCCGATCCCCGAGGGCGACAAGGCCCGCAACGTGGCGCTGACTCCCGACGCGGCTCGGGCCGTGGTTATCAACAACCACAGCCAGAACGCCACCGTGATCGACGTGCTCGCCAAGGAAATCCTGGCCGTCGTGCCCTGCGGCGAACGCCCAGGCGGCGTGGCCGTGACACCCGACGGTACTAAAGCCGTCGTCGCCAACCTCGATTCGAGCTTCGCGACGGTGATCGACCTGGCCACCTACGCGGCCACCAACGTCACGCTTTCGCGCCGCCAGTCGCAGGTCGCGATCTCGCCCGACAGCTTGTACGCGTACATCCCGGTCGTGGCCGACGGCGACGGCGTCTGGCGGCTCAACCTGAGCACGCTCGCGCCGGCCGGCGGCAAGATCCCCACCGGCGACATGGGCGGGATCGGCTACATGTTCGACAATGCCAGCGGCATCGCCCTCAGCCCGGACGGAGCGGCGCTGGCCGTCTGCGGCAGCTTCACCAACAACGTCTCGATCATCAACACGCTCACGTGGACCGAGGTCGCCCGCGTGCCGGTCGGGACGTTCCCCGTGCGGGCCGCGTTCTCGCCGGACAACGCGCGCATCTACGTCACCAACAAGAACTCGAACAACGTCTCGGTGATCAACAACGCCGGCGGCGGCTCGAGCGTCATCGCCACCGTGCCCGTCGGGCAGCAGCCCTGGGAGCTGGCCGTCCACCCGGCCGGGACGAAGCTCTACGTCGGCAATTTCCAGAGCAAGAGCATCTCGGTCATCAATCTGCCCGCGCACGTCGTGACCGCGACGATTCCGCTGCCGCCCACGAACGGGGCGGGCGAGCCGGCCCAGATGGCCGTCGCGGCCGACGGCACCCGGCTCTATGTGGCCGCGAACGGGGCCGATTTCCACGTAATCGACACGGCCACGAACGCGATCGTGGACACGCTGAACACGGGGCTCGCCCCCGCCGACATGAAGTTCAGTGACGCCCGCGGGTGCGGCTATATTCCGTCACCGTTCGGGGCGGACGGGCTGAACATCGTGTGCCTGACGCTCGTGGGCGACCTGAATTGCGACGGTGAAGTGGGCTTCGGTGACATCAACGCGTTCGTGCTCGCGCTGTCCAACCCGCAGGCGTACGAAACGCTCTATCCCGGCTGCCCCCAGGCCAACCGCGACATCAACGCCAACGGCGTCTTCGGCTTCGACGACATCAACCCGTTCGTCCAGTTGCTGACGGGCGGGTGAGCCGTGGGGAACAGGGAACGGAGAACAGGCACGCGAACGGATCCTTTGCCATGCCCGTCGCGGGCCAACCTGCAAAAAGGAGCGTCGCAATGAAATGCGCACTTTTGTCGCTGGCACTGGGACTCGGACTGCTGGCAGCATCGGCCTTCGGCCAGGCTGCCGACCGGGCCGTCTTCGTCGCCAACAACGGCAACCTCGAGGGCAGCGTCACGGCCTTCGCGGTCAACGAGGACGGCACCGTCACGTTCGTCAACCGCATCATCACCGGCACGCGGCCGAACACGCAGGTGCCCTGCCCAGGCTGCAACCCCTATGAAATCTCGCTGACGCCCGGCGGCAAGTACCTGGCCACCTGCCACGCGACCGGGCCCGCGGTCGACGAGCAGGTGACGTTCTTCCGCGTGTGGTCCGATGCCAGCATCGAGCAGATCGCCGAGTTCCTCGTGCCCGGCACGCCCATGGACCTGGTCTGGATCACCGACGACATCCTGGCCGTGCACCTGGGCGACAGCGCCCCGCACCGCGTCGCCACGTATCTGTTCAACCCGATCACCCCCTCGCTGACGCAGATCGACATCGAGGACATCGGCAACTTCAGCGGCTACCTGGCCGTACACCCCTCGGGCCAGTTCCTCTACGCCAACAACTCCTCCGGCAACTTCATCAAGGCCTTTGCCGTCGACTCGGCCGGCGCGTTGACGCTGGTGGACACCGAGCTGCTCGGCTCGAACTACCCGCTCGAGCTGACGCTGACACACGACGGGATGCGGCTCTACGCGGCCGGCGGCATCACACACGTGATCACGGGATTCGACGTGCAGGCCGACGGTTCGCTGATCTTCATGCCCAACTCGCCGTTCCCGGAGTTCGGCAGCTCGCCGTCCAACCTGGCCGTCAGCGGCGACGACGCGTTCCTGGTCGTCGGCCACGGCAGCGATGGGACGGTGCGCACCGCGACGATCGACCCGGCCACGGGCGATCTCGCGTACACCGGAAACCTGTTCGACGTGGGCATCCAGGGCTCGATCGGCGACGTGAAGACGCTCGGCGACCTCATCTTCGTGACCGACAACTTCGACGGGACGGGGCTGTACTCGTTCACGCTCAACGCCGACGGCTCGTTCACCATGAACGGCGGGCTGGTCTCGACGCAGGGCATAGCGCCCCGCTCGATCGCAGCCTGGGCGCCGGTGCGGGTACCGGGCGACATGAACTGTGACGGAGCCCTGGACTTCGCCGATATCAACCCGTTCGTGTTGGCGCTGACGAACCCGGAGGCCTGGGAGTTGGCGTACCCCGGGTGTGACCTTCTCAACGGCGACATCGACGGCAACGGGGCGGTGGGTTTCGGCGACATCAACCCGTTCGTGGCCCTGTTTCAGCCCTAGAACGCCGGGCGCACGGGCCGGCGGAGCGCAGAGGGCGCGAGCGCGCGGCCGGCGTGCGTCGCGGCTCTGCCGCTGCTCACCCGCGGCTGCGGGACACTTGACGGGCGGGATAAAATCGGACAGGAACCTCGATGACGAGGCCGCCCCCGGTGCGCCGGCCGTCACGAGGGGCTTTGCACGTCCGGCCGGTCCCGAGCGCGCACGTTAAGGAGGACACTTCATGGCGCCTGGGATGTGGTTTGTGGGGTCTGTTTGCGCAATGAGTGCGGCCGTGGGGGCATGGGGGGGCGATCTTTCGCGGCCGGGGGCGGGGGACGAGTCCCTGGACCTGCTCGGGATGCCGGTGACCGGCGGCCCGCGGTCGGGTGAGGAGTGCCCACCTGATTCACTCTGCGGCCAGGACACCGGCGCGTGCGGCAGCACGCAATGGTACCTCTACACCGA
>CAZMCT010000141.1:4107-9201 GCA_964564785.1 uncultured Planctomycetales bacterium | reverse complement strand
GGCTTGGCCGGTGTCGCCGCGGGCTGCCGCGGCGTGACGGCGCCCGGGGTCGTCACGGGGGAACGGCCCGGCGTGCCCGCCTTCGGCGGCTCGGTGCGTGCCGGGGTGGCCGCCACACGTTCGGCCGGCGCGTTGATTGGCAGCACATTGGTGGTCTTGTCGTTCTTCTTTCCCTGGTTGACGAAGAACACGGCCCCGAGTGCGATGACGACAAGTGCGGCGAGGATTCCGATTTTCACTTCCGTGCGCATTGGTCGGCCTCGAATAAGAGCCCGCTCCGCGCGACTCCGCGCGTGCCGGGCGGCATTATAGCACTCGGGATTCCACGCAACACCCGGCCCGACCGAGACCTACGGCACACCTGGCGGACCCCCGCGTCGGGGCCGCCTCCGGGGCGCCAACCCGATCCCCCACCGATTCACCCCAGCGCCGCGTGCGCCGCGCGCAACAGCTTCTCCGTCTCTTCCCACCCGATGCACTCATCGGTGATTGAAACGCCGTAGCGCAGCAGCCGCGGGTCATCCCCCAGTGTCTGGGCCCCCGCTTCCAGATTGCTTTCCAACATCAGTCCGATCAACGCCGTGTTGCCGGCGGCCCGCTGCGCAACCGCGCTGTGCCATACCGCCGCCTGGTTTTGGTACTTCTTGCCCGCGTTCGCGTGGCTGCAATCCACCATCACCGCGGCCGGCAGGCCCGCGCCCCGCAGCGCGGCCTCCGCTTCCGCCACCGCGGCCGGATCGTAATTCGGCCCGTTCCGCCCGCCACGCAGGATCAGATGCGTCCACGGATTGCCGCGCGTGTCGATGATGGCCGTGCCGCCGTCCTCGTCGATGCCCAGAAAACTGTGCCGATTCCGAGCCGATCGCATCGCGTCCACCGCGATCTGCAAATTGCCGTCCGTCCCGTTCTTGAACCCCACCGGCATCGACAGGCCGCTCGCCATCTGCCGGTGCGTCTGAGACTCCGTCGTCCGCGCCCCGATCGCCGCCCACGTCACCAGATCCGCGATGTACTGCGGCGTGATCGGGTCCAGCATCTCCGTCCCCGCCGGCAGCCCCAGTTCGCCCATATACCGCAGAATTCGCCGCGCCGTCCGCAGCCCGCTCTCCATGTCGAACGAGCCGTCCAGGTGCGGGTCATTGATCAGTCCCTTCCAGCCCGTCACCGTGCGCGGCTTCTCGAAATACACCCGCATCACCACGCACAACCGGTCCGCCAACTCACGCCGCAGCTCGACCAGTCGGCCCGCATACTCGTACGCCGCACGCTCGTCGTGGATCGAGCACGGCCCGACGATCACCAGCAGCCGCCGATCGCCGCCCCCCAGGATCGCCTTCACCGCTTCGCGCCCCGCCACCACCGTCCGATTCGCGGCCGGCGTCACCGGCAGGTCCGCGCGGATCCGCCGCGGCGGCACCAGCGACCGCATCCGCACAACATTCAGATCACTCGTCGGCTGTGGCGGCGCATCCGGCCGCGGCCCGGCCGCCCCCGCTTCCCGCTGCTCGTCGCGATCTGAACTCACTCAGCCGACTCCCGTCAAGCCAGAGCCGCCGACGCCGCGTCAGCTCGATCCGGCGCTGCCTGAAAATCCATCAAAAACGGATGGCCGGCGCGCGCGACACGCCGTGCGGCCTCTCGAAACTGTAGGGTCCCCCGAGTCGGCCGGGCAACTCTGCCGCGGCCGCAGGCTCAAATCGCGTTATCGGATGCGGCTCGGCCCGGCGCGCCGCCCGGATTTCGAGGCCGCCTTATTGCTCCGCCACATTGCTGACGAACACGGGCGCGAACTGCGCGAGGTCGTGCATGTCGGCGTCGCTGTCCTGATCGAAGTCGCCGCACGCGCACTCGGACGTGATCGGGATTTCCGGCCCGCCCAGGCAGGAGAGCACCGCCTCGGCGTCGGCCGCCGTGTACTCGCCGTCGTTGTCGCAGTCGCCGGGCTCCATGGGCGGCGCCAGCGTCGCGATGTACAGGCCGCTCGACCAGTCCACCCACGCGAGTTGGCCGTGGTTGAAGCTCGGGGACGAAGTCCGCGTGTTCGTCAGCTGGCGGATCACTTCACCGTCCCAGAAGAATATCCGCGTCTGCGTCGCCGAATTCGGAGCCCGCTGCCAGACCACCGTCCGCCGCCAGACGCTCGGGAAATCGTCCGCCCGGCCGCCCACGGCGTCATCGTTCGTCAGCCGCTGCACGTCCACGCCGTCCCAGACGAACAGCTCGCCCGCGGTGAACGTGTCGCCCACCCCGGGACCGATCCACGCCACGAAGCCGTCCTTGAGCGACGGGCGGGCCTTCAGGTCGGTGCCCTGCCCCAGCCCCGGCCCGAGCACAAACGAGCCCGAACCGTAGTTGTACACCACGTCAAACGTGTCGGGATCCTGGAATGCGTACGTCGCCGTGCCATCCTCCCGAATCCACAGCGAGGGGTAGCGCCCCCGCACGTTCAGAGGCGAAATGCGATCCTCCGACGCGTCGTAGTACATCAGCCAGCCGAACTGCACGCTCCAGATCATGTCGCCATTGCTGCCGACCGAGACCTCCGCATCGCTCACGCCCGGCGAATTCGTCAGATTCTCTACCGCGCCCCCCGTCCAGTAGAAGATCTCGTTCGTGTTCACGCTGCCCATGCTCGTGCGCCAGGCCACGGTCCCGTTCGCGTTCGACGGCGCAAAGCAGTACAGCGTGCCGGAGTCGTAGATCGGCACGACTTGGCTCCCGTCGTAGAAGCCGATCGACGCGCTCGTCGTGTCCACGAACGCGACCGTCCCGTTCCACAGGCTCGGGTTGTCGCCGTAGGCATGGATCAGCGTGGGAGGACCGAAGACCCACTCCCCCGCCGCCGTGCCGCTCAGCACGCCCGCCAGCCCGAATCCGACCAGCATGCGCCGCGTGTGCATCATCTTCTCCCTCACGGAGCGCACCATCGTTCGCGCGGCAGGATCCCGCCGCCCGGCACGCTCGAGTCCGCCTGACCTGTTCCTCGGCTTGCGGTCCGCCGAGGATTGTCGACCCCCGAATCCCCCCCTCACCCCAGGCATCCGGCGTCCAATAGAATACCGCGCGCACCGCCCCGACTCAAGCATTATCTGACTCGTCAATCGCCGCCCCGCCCGGATTGAACCCCCTTCCGGTCGCCGTGACAGCCCGCTACCAGAGGGGGCTGGGTCCGTCAACTCACCGCCACGGTAGCGTTCACAGCCGCTCCCGCTGTGCCTGTCCCCTTTTTCGACGGGCTGCTAATATGCGGTCGGGCGCGGCGCGCGCCGCGACAGGTTTCGGAGGTGCGAACGTGGAGGGAACCGTCCAGCCGCGACTGCTGCGCGGCCTGCGCGACGTCTTCTCGGACGAGTGCCACGTCCGCGATTGGATCATCGCCACCGTCCGCTCCGTCTACGAACGTTATGGTTACGTGCCCCTCGGCACGCCGGCCATGGAGTTCCTCGACGTTCTTCGCGGCACCGCGGGCGACGAGAGCGAGAAGCAGCTTTTCGAGGTCAAGGGCCCCGAGGGCGAGAAGCTCGGCCTGCGGTTCGACCAGACCGTCGCTCTGGCGCGGGTCGTCGCTCAGTATCCGGACCTGCCGCGACCCTACCGACGCTACCAGGTCGCGCCCGTGTGGCGTTGTGACAACCCCTACGAAAAGCGCGGCCGCTTCCGCGAGTTCATCCAGTTCGACATCGACGCGGTCGGCGTCGAGTCCGAGATCGCCGACCTCGAGATGATCACGGCCATGTGCGACGTGATGGACGCCCTCCTTCAGGCGGGCGGTGGTGGCGCTGCCGACAGCCGACCGGCGTATCGCGTCCGCGTGTCCAGCCGCCGCGTGCTGAACCTGCTGCTGGAATACGCGGGGATCGCGGTCGAGCGCGCGCATGACGTGTTCCGCGTGCTGGACAAGCTCGACAAGCTGGGTCTGGAAAAGGTGCGGCAGGAGCTGACGACCGGGTATCGGGACGAATCGGGCAGCCCGGTGCCGGGGCTCGGCTTCTCGGGATCGCAGGTGGAGCGGATCGACGAATTCCTCGCGCTGCGTGCGGCGACCCGCGCCGGCGCTCTGGAGCAGGTCGCGGCGCTCTTCCGCAACCTGCCGGACACGGAATCGGAACTCGCGCCGCTCGCGCGCATGTCGCGGCAGCTTGATGCGCTGGGTTACGGGGACGACCGCGTGCAGTACGACCTGAGCATCGCTCGCGGTCTGGCCTATTACACCGGCACGGTCTTCGAGACCGAGCTGCGCGCGCTGCCCGAGTTCGGCTCGGTCTGCTCCGGCGGGCGCTACGACGACCTCGTGATGCGCTTCCTGGGCGAGCGTGTCCCGGCCGTGGGAACGTCCGTGGGCGTCGATCGCATGCTCGTCGCCCTGACGGAGCTCGGGCGTGTGCCGCCGGGCGTGGCCCGCAAGGCGACCGCCGACGTGCTGGTGACCGCGTTCGACCCGGCGATGATGGACGACTATGTCGCGATGACGTACGAGCTGCGGCGGGCCGGGATCAACGCCGAGCTGTATCTCGGGCACGAGCGGCGCGTCGGAAAGCAGATCCGTTACGGCGACCAGTACGGCATCCCGGTGCTGGTCGTGTGCGGCTCCGACGAGAAGGCCCGCGGCGAGGTGCAGCTCAAGGACATGTCCGTCGGCCGGCAGCGCACGGCCGAGGTGGCCGACCGCGGCCAGTGGAAAGCCGAGCGCCCGGGGCAGTTCAACATCCCGCGCGCCCGACTGGTGGAGGAAGTCCGGCGGCTGCTCGAGGCGTCGCGGACGTGACGCAACCCTGTCAGCTCTCCGCGAGCAGCCAGCGCGATCCCTGTGCCACTGCCCGTGTGCCACTGCCGTGCCCGCGGGGTGGCACGGTCCGCAGCGGCGTAGCCGCGCAGGGCCGTGGCGGTTGGCGGAGTGTCACTGCCGTGTCGGCAGTGCAGCGTGTGCCCTCTTCGGCCGGCGAGCCGCCGGCCGCTGTGGCACCGCCGCCCCGGCGGTGACTCGCGGTGTGTGGCACCGCCGCCTCGGCGGTGACTCGCGATGTGTGGCACCGCCGCCTCGGCGGTGACTCGCGGTGTGTGGCACCGCCGCCTCGGCGGTGACTCGCGATGTGT
>CAZMCT010000141.1:0-4007 GCA_964564785.1 uncultured Planctomycetales bacterium | reverse complement strand
GGCACCGCCGCCTCGGCGGTGAGGCAACGACGGTGGTGCGCCACCCCACAGCCGAGGGCGGCTGTGCCACCTCGATGCCACGCTCGATGCCACACTCGGTGCCACGCTCGTTGCCACTGCCGTGTCGGCAGTGCATGCTGCGCGGTGAAGGCCAACGCCGGCCGTCGGCAGAATCCTCGTCGGTCGCCGCGGCGCCCACCACGGCACGACAGCGCACGAAGCGCTCAGCGCCCCGGCTGCATCGCCACCTACTCTATCGGCTGCGTCGACGCCCGCGTCGCCGGCCGTTGGTCGGGGTCTGGCAGCTTCAGCCGCGGATCGTCCAGGTCCAGCCGGTACATGATCTGGTTGTACTCATACCGTGGCGTCGGGTCGGTGTTGCCCGAGAACATCAGCGTGTACGTGCCTTCGAAATAGATCCGTCGCCCGCCGTCCTCGTCGAAATACGGGTGGTGCCGCGGGTTGTAGAAGCTGTACTTGTCGTGCGTGACCACCTTCACCGCCCACCCCCACGGCCCTTCCGGCCGCTCCGCCTCCGCGTACCAGATCTCGCCCAGCAGCGAGCTGCCGAACGCCTCGAGGAAGACGCCGATCCAGCGCTGCCGGTACGCGTTCCATGCCACCGATGACCCGTGCGCCTGCACCGGCTTGCCCGAGACCACGTCGTGCAGCCGCAGGCCCGTTTCGTGCGGCTTCAGCTCGCCTGTCTTGATCAGCTTCTCCTGCTTTGCCGGCAGCAGCGGCGGCACGCCCCGCTTCCAGGCCCACACGACCGCACCATCCGCGTCGCGCTCGACCACCGGCTGCTCGGCCGTGCTGCCCGCCTTCAGGCACGTGTACGACTCGTACCGGCCGAGGTCGAGGTAGCTCGCTACGTCGGCCCGCACGCGGATGGTTGGGAACGGCCGCGCGAAGTAGATGTAGTCCACGCCGCCCTCGCCGTGCCGCAGCGCATGGCCGCCGGGCAGGATCGGCGGGTCCACGTCGAACTCGGTCAGCTTGCGGAACTGCTCGGCCTCGTCGTCGTAGAGCAGAAAGCCGCGCTGCCACGCACTCATGTCCGGCCGGACCTTCGCGTACGTCGCGTACAGCCGCTCGCGGCCGGTCTCGTCGGGCAGCGTGACGAGCCCATCGACCCAGCACGGCCCGTCACCCGGCACCGGGGCCATCTCCTTCGAAAACCCGTTCTCGCGAACGAAGTACGTCAGGTCGACGCCCACCTCCGGCCGCAGCCCGCCCTCGGCCGGCAGCTTCGACGTCGCCCCGCTCACCTGGAAATTGCCCAGCGGATAGGCCGGCCAGCTCGTGTCGCCCCAGAACCAGTGCAGCCGCCCGCGATAGACGATCGTCTGTACGCTGTCCTGCCCGAGCACCAGGCCGCTGAGCACCGGCTCGCGGATCGGCACCGGTCGGCCGAGCAGGACGCTGTCGCGGTAGATCCCGCCGCCAGTGATGCGATAGAGCCGCTCGGCGATGTTGAGTCGCTTGATGCGGATCTCGGCGCTGCCGCCCGGCGTGGGCGTGAGCCGCACGCCGCGGATGCCGAACCCGTCGGCCGGGTACTCGTAGCCGTGGCCTTTCACGCCGAACCAGACTTCACGGCCCATCAGCCCGGGCTCGAGGAACGCGACATAACCGGCGCTGTCGGTGTAGTGCCGGATGTTGTTCGTGGTCGCCAGCTCGACAAGCGGGACGCCCCGGCCGGTCTGGTCGTCGACGACGTGGATGGCGAAGTGGTCGTCGGGGGCGGTCGATGCCGTCCAGGTGATGCACAGAGCGCAGAAGGCGCACACCGGGCGACTGAAGACGCGCGTCGGCTCGCATGGGCTCCGCATGTTTGACTCCTCGCTGCGCCGGCCCGGCATTGCGCCCGGGCCCCGTCGGGGCGCGGGCCAGTCAGCAGCCGTGGGTTGCGCCCCCGGCTACTGACCAGCGCCCCTCCGGGGCGAAGCGGCCGCCGCCCCGCGGCGGCGATCAACCCCCCGCACACCTCGCTACGCACCGCTCGCTACTCACACGTCGCAACTCTCCACTCGCTACTCGCGGCTCGCTACTCTCCTCCGTGACTCTGCGCCCCTGCGGTGAGCTCCTTCTCGGGTGCCCACACCTGTAGCAGCAGCAGCAACGACACCGTCCCGTCGATGATCGGTTCGTTGGTCGAGAAATCCTCGAACATGTCGTGGTACACGCCCGCGTCCGACTGGAACCGCGCTAACCGGTCCTCGGGCAGCGTCGAGAACCTCAGCGCATCGTTGATGTCCTTGTATACCGGCCCGTCCACCAGTCCGCCCACCGGCAGGCAATGCCGCAGCTTCCAGAACAAGTGGTGCGGCCGGCTCGCCGTGTCGCCCTCCGCCGGCACGCCCAACACGAACGAGACGCCCCACGGGTTGCGGCCGAAAACCCAGTCGCGGCACTCGGCCGCCAGCGTGCGAAACCGGCGGTCGCCGGTCATCCGCTCGTAGAGCACGGCCTGTGTCGCCAGCGCGACCACGTCGTTCGTCGAACACCAGACCAGCGGCGTGGCCAGCCGGTATGGATTCGACGCCGCCAGCCGCGCCGCGCCCTCGAGCGCCGACCGATAGTACCCGGCCAGCGTCCGCCGCGTCGGCTCGTCCGCGTGCGGGTGCAGCCGCCAGTGGGCGAGGTTGACGTAGGGGAACCACTCGTAATGGCCGTGGCGGACGGGCAGCGAGTCGCCCCCTTGCTTGCGGGGCACCGCCGGGGAGTCGGTCGCGTCCGGTTGTCCCTCGCTGGTGCTTCGGGCCTGGATCGGCGCCGCTTGGATTCCCAGCCACTCGCTGGCGCCCGCCTTTTCGGCGTATTCACACGCGGCGCGCAGGTACTCCGGCCGGCGCGTCGCGATGAAAAGCTCCGTGGCCGCCCACTCCAGGTCGTCCCAATACGACCGCTCGCCGTAGTAGTGCGGGGCTTTTACCGGAACCGACATCGCCGCTCCCGGCCTGGCCCGCGCCAGTCGATACAGCGACTCGGCCGTTTCGACCCGTCCGGCCAGCGCGAGCGCCGCCGCCGCCCGGCCGGCCAGGCTGGCCACCCCGCTCGACTCGTTTGGGTACTTCGGCCCCTGCGGCCGACCGAGCGCCGGCCACGCGGCCCGCGGGCCGCCCGCGCCCCAGCCGTAATCCGTGCGGTCCTCGTGCCAGAGCCCCTCCGGCGGGCCGTGATCGCGATCGTCGCCGATCTGCACGTAGATCGTGTCCGCGTCGGGGTGGATCTTCAGCAGCAGCTCGGTCCCGTACCGCCCTTCGTCCTCGGCCCCGGCCAGCAGCAGCGCCGCGACGCAGTACGTCGTCGTGATCATGTGCTTGATCCGGTCGGCGGCATCGTGCCAGCCGCCGGTCAAGTCGAGCCGCCGGCCGGTTTCGGTATCAATCGCATCCTCCTGGTGGCACTTCTCGCCTGTGACGGGGTTGCGGCCGCAGCGCTGAAGTCGCAGAAACCCGAGCAGCTTACCCGGCACGGCCGCGTATGCATCCGTCCCGATCGCGAACTCGGGCGAGCGCGTGCCGCCGCACTCGACACGGTAACGGCCGGGAGTCCGCAGCGGCGTGAAATCGAGGCGGTGGTTGTGGGCAAACGGCCCCCAGGCGCCGCAGTCGGGGCCCACGTCGGCCTCGAACGCGCCGACGCGGAACTTCCCTGCGACGGACTCGTCGCTCGAGAGGATGGCGATCTTCGGATCGTCCGGCAGATAACCGACCTGGTTGACGCGGATCCAGGAGTCGCCGCGGGCGGGGGCCGCAGCCCCCAGAACGATCCCACACGCTGTCATCCCGAGGAGCGCAGCCCCCGTCATCCCGAGGAGCGCAGCGGCGAGGGATCTGGCCACGAATGGGGGCGCCGTCCGAACGGCGGAGGTTCTTTCATCCACGGCCAGATTCCTCCTCGCCGCGCCCGTCGGAATGACAGCGCTGCGGGCGCGGGCCGGCCGCGCGAGGGCGCGGGCCGCTACACTGCCGACACGGCAGTGGCACACACAACACCGG
>CAZMCT010000140.1:0-9262 GCA_964564785.1 uncultured Planctomycetales bacterium | reverse complement strand
GCCACGGCCCTGCGGTCGCTGCACGACCTCCGGACCGTGCCACCCATCCCGTGCGGCACTACACTGGGCGCCCGATGAGACCGCACGCCTCGAAGTCCGCTCCCAGCACCCGGCGGGGGGCCGGCGGGCACGCCGAGCTCAAAGCACCCTCGCTGGGGGCGCGGGTCGCGAGCCCGGCCGCATTGCGCGACGGGCGAACATGGGTCGCGGCCGCGGTCGTCGTCGCCGGTGTGCTGGCCGCGCATGGCGGCGGGCTGCGTAACGGGTTCAATTACGACGACACGTACAACATCGTGGACAACCCGCACTTTCGCGGACTCGGCGGCCCGCAGCTCCGCTGGATGTTCACGACGTTCCACCTCGGGCACTACCAGCCGCTCTCGTGGGTGTCGCTCGCGGTGGACTGGTGCATCTGGGGCGACGACCCGTTCGGCTATCACCTGACGAACCTGGTGTTGCACGTCGGCGCGAGCCTGGTCGTCCTGCGGCTGTCAATCGCACTGCTCGGCGCGGGGCCGGCGGGCGCGTCGCACGCGGCGTGGGTGGCGGCCACCCTGGGTACGCTGCTGTGGGCCGTGCACCCCCTGCGGGTCGAGTCCGTCGCCTGGGTCACCGAGCGGCGCGACGTGCTGAGCTCCTTTTTCCTGCTGCTGACGGTCCTGCTGTACCTTCACGCGCACGGCGGCGGGGTCGGCCGACCGTCCGCCCGCCGGCAGGCGCTCATCCTCGGCGTGTTCGTGCTCTCGCTGCTGAGCCGGGCCATGGCCGTCACGCTGCCCGTGATTCTGCTGATCCTCGACTGGTGGCCCCTCCGGCGACTGGGCGGCCCCCGCGGCTGGACCGGTCCGGCCGCCCGTGCCGCCTACGTCGAGAAGCTGCCGTTCGTGACACTCTCGGCGATCTTCGCGATCGTGGCGGTTCTCGCGCAGCATACGGCGCAGGCCGCCGCCGGCCTCCGCGAGCACGGCGTGGTCGGCCGGCTGGCGCAGGCGTGCTACGGCCTTGTGTTCTATCTCTGGAAAACGGTCCTGCCGCTGGGACTGGTCCCGCTGTACGAAATGACCACGCCGCTCGACGTGTGGCGGGCGAGGTACATCGTGCCCGCCGTGCTCGTGCTGCTCGGGGGCGCGCTCGTGATTTGGCAGGCCCGCCGCCGGCCGTGGCTTGCCACGGTGACGCTCATCTACGCGATCCTGCTGGCTCCCGTTCTCGGGCTGGTGCAGAGCGGGGCGCAGGAGGTCGCGGACCGCTACAGCTATCTGCCGCTCGTCGGCTGGTCGATGCTCGCCAGCGCGGGGTGGCTCGCGCTGTGGCGGCGAGCCGGGGCACGCGGCGCGGCGCGGGTTCTCACCGCGGGTGCCGTAGCCGCGATTCTCGGGCTGGTGTTCCTGTCGCGCGCGCAGACCGGAATCTGGAGCACCCCTCTTACGCTCTGGGAGCACGCGGCCCGCCACTATCCCGCTGCCGGCACACACACGAATTACGCCGGCGCGCTCGTCGCCGTCGGCCGCCCGGCCGACGCGGTGGCGCAGTACCGCGCTGCCCTGCGCTTTGCACCCCGCGACGGCCTCGCGCTGGCCGGCCTGGCCGCCGCCCTGCTTCAGACCGGGCGCCTCGAAGAGGCCGAGCCCGCGTTCCAGGAAGCGCTCCGGGCCGCGCCACGGGACGCCCGGCTGCGCGTGCAATACGGCAACCTGCTGCGGGCCCGCGGCCGCCTCGACGAGGCCCTCGCTGCGTTCGACGACGCCGCCCAGCTCGACCCGCAACTCGCCGAGGCGCACGCGAACCGGGGGGCGGCGCTCGGCCAGACCGGACGGACGGAGGAGTCGGTCGCCGCCTGCCGTCGCGCCCTCGAACTCAACCCGCTGCACGTCCCCGCCCGGGCGAATCTCGCCACCGCGCTGCTCGCGCTCGGCCAGCCCGCGGACGCGATCGCCGAGTTTCAGCGTGCGCTCGCCGACTGGCCGGGCCGCAGCGCCACGCCGCCCGGTCCGCGGGCCTTCGAACACGTCCGCTTCCAGCTCGCATCCGCGCTGGCCCGCCTCGGACGGACCGCCGCGGCCCGCCACGTGCTCGACGACCTGCTCCGCGACAATCCGCAGCACGGCGACGCGGAGCGGCTGCTCCAATCGCTCGACAACCCCGGGCCGGTTCAGCGCCCCGAGCCCGAGCCGCAACCGTAGGGGTCGAAAACGCCAGCCGCTACTGGGACGTCGCGAGACGCGTGTGCTCCGACCGGCATCCGATCGAGGGCACGGGGCCGAATCGCGGACGTGCCGGGCGGCCATTGCCTTCGCGCTTCGGCGGGGCCTAGCGTTTCGCAAGGAGGCCAGGGAAAGATGGCCCGCGATCCGTTCGCGGTTTTCGGACTTGCCCCGGGGTCCTACGACCCGACCGAGCTCGCCCGCCGCTACATCCTGCTGCGGGCAGGGCTGCTGGCGGCACTGAACGAACCCGGGCGAGAGGTCGAATCGCGGCGACAGCTCGAAGAGCTGCATGTCGCGTTCCGGCTGTTGCGCGACCCGCGGCAGCAGGCGGCGCTGCTCCGGCGTCGCGGCGGCGCGGCCGACCCGGCCGGTGAGCTGCGGGCGCTGATCGCCGCGTCGCTCGAAGACGGCTTACTCCGCTATTCGCGGCGGCAGGCGATTCTCGAGCGGGCCGCCGAGCTAGGCTTCAACGAGTTCCAGGCACATCTGCTCATTGCCCAGGTCCAATTCGGTGACGAGGGGCTCGACCCGACCCCCTCGCGCGAAACCGTCGTGGCCGTCCCGCCGCAGGCGTGGGCCCGCGCCGCCGGCGTCGGCGTGCTGGCGCTCGCGCTGTTTCTGGCGCTTGTCGCGTGGCTGGGGGGCTGAACGCGACATCGGCCGCCGGCCCGCGCTCCGAGCGCACCGCCCCGGCCTGCGAACCACGGGCCGGTTGATCCACGGGCAGATTGCTCTATCCCGGCCGCTCGTCCGCCGCCCCGCCGGAATCCCCAGCCGGGGGCTGCGCCGCGCCGCCCGCCGCCGGCTTCTCGGCCCCGCCGGCCGGCTTCTGAGTATCGCCAGCCGGCTTCTCGGCCTCGCCGGCCGGCAGCGGCTGGAAGCCCGAGGTCGCTGGCGGTTCTTCCTCGGCCGGCTCTTCGTAGTAGATCTCGTCGTAGTCGGTCGCGTCGACGAGGCGCCGCAGGAGGAAGTACATCTGCGTGCTGCCGCAGAAGAAGAAGCTCACTACGAACGCCGCCACGAGCCCGACGACGAGGTAGACCCAGATGCGCAGCAGCCAAGCCGCGAGCCATTCGGATCCATCGAGCGGGCCGTTGGCGAACGTGCCCCAGAACGGCGTGCCGACGGTGGACGGCAGCAGCGAAAGATCGGCCCAGGCGGGCATGCGCCAGAGGGCGTTCAGCTTGCCCAACGCGTCCATTTCGCCGCTGCTGGCCAGGTTCATCCCCAGACCGGTGAACCGGTGCGACAGCTTCAGCATCAGCAGCGCGACGATCCGCACCAGCACGAGCGACGCGGCCCCGTACACCAACAGCACGAACGTGTAGAACAGCACGTGCCAGATGCGGCCGAAAACGTAGCTGCACGCCCGCGAGAGCGCGTCGAAGCCGTCCGAGCCTTCGACCGCGATCGTCGGCCACATGAGGTGGAACCCGAGCACCAGCGCCAGCAGCGTGACGGCCGCAGCCAGCCCGCCCAGCAACGCCAGGGGGTAGAGCACGCCCGTCACCAGCTCGCCCAGCCACGGAATCAGCCCGATGAGCCCACCGATGAACATGAGCACGGCAATGCCCACCAGTACACCGACCGGGACCAGCGGCGCAAGAATAAAGCCCGTGTACCGCTCGCGGACAAACCCCAGCGCCGCAACCAGGCCGACACTCTCGTCACGCGTCACCTGCACCGCCGCGCTGCGACAGATCGCGCCCCCGAAATACGCCAGCACGATCAACGCCAGGACGCCGTAGACCAGGGCGTAGAGCGGCCGCTGGTTCACCAGCCACACCGCGCCGCGCACCGCCGTTTCCAGGCTGCCCGCCATGGCCGGTGCCGCGTCCAGCGCGTGCGCCTGGAACCCGAAGCGGCAACTGGCCGCACCCTGCACCGCCGCCGCCAGACAATGCCGCTCAAAGTCCAGCAGACTCGCGAACGGCCCGCGCGGCGCGATCCACTCGCACTTGTACAGCAGGCCGAGCCGCGCGCACGCCTCAGTCAGGCGCGACTGAAGCTGCGCCCGGTCCGCGGGCGCAAGGTTCGGGTCGGCCGCCAGCAGCCGCTCGATCGCGGCCGAGGCGTCCGGAGCCGCCGCCCCCGGCCGCGGGCGCGGCACCGAAAGCGCGTAGCGGACGGCGTCGGCCGCCCGGTACAGCTCCGCGAGCTGTTCGTTCGAGGCCTTGGCCGCGTTCAGCGCGGCCCGGCCGGCCTTCACCCGCTCGTTGACGGTCCGCCGCAGCGTCTCGAGCTCGCCCCGGTAGGCCTTGTCGACCACCAGATCGCGCAGTGCGTGCGATTCGAGCTGCGAGCGCAGGCTCTCCGGCTTTGCCCCGGGCTCGGCCATCCGCAGCGCGGTCAGCGCCAGTTGCTCGCGGGCGTCGATCGCGGCCTTTCGCCACGTGCGGAACGACTCGTGGCTGCCCGTCGCGTAGATGTCGATCTCGCTGGCAACCGACCGCAGCGCCATCGCCGGGTTCGTGGCCAACCGCCGTCCCGCGGTCCCGCTTTCGGCGTAGACGACTTGTCCGTCCTTGCCCCACACGGCATCCAGCACGCGCCCGACGATGTAGAGGCAGAGCACGGCCGCCAGCGCGAGCAGCAACCGCTTTGCGCCGAGCGCAAGCGGCAGCGTGCGGAACAGTCGGACGAATGGAAACGCCTGAGTCCATGCGATACTGCGAAGCTCGGACGCGTTCTCGGACATGGATACCTCCACGCCTGCGGGTCACGCCGCCCGACCAGAGCCCCGCAGCCCGGCCGGCCAGCAATGCAGGAGGTTGGCCGGCCATTATAGGACCCGCCCGGCGGCGGACAACCGCGGCAGCACCGACGGCCGACGGCACCCGGGATGGCTGGCCGCGCGGAGCGCGGGCGGTTACCCGCCGCTCTCCATGAAGTTACGGATTGCGCGAATGGTCGCCTCGCTCACGTGGTGCTCCATCCCTTCGGCGTCGGTCTCGGCGTCGGCCGCGTTCACCCCGAGGTGCCGTAGAAACTGAACGAGCAGGTGGTGCCGGGCTTCGGCCCGCTCTGCGAGCCGCCGCCCCAAGCGGGTCAGAAAGATCGCCCGGTACGGTTCGGAGCGGATCAGGCCCTCGCGCCGCAGGCGCGCCATCGTCTTCGTCACGGTCACGTGCGAGACCCCCAGGCGCCGCGCGATGTCCACGGTGCGCGCCTCGCCCTCGTCGCGAATCAACTGGGCGACAAGCTGCACGTAATCCTCGGCGATCTCTCCGGAATGGTCCTGCCGCACGCGCGAGAAGCTCGCCGCCTGTTCCGACACGGCCCGCGGCTCACCCGCCTTGCGATCCGGCGCTCGCCCGCGCCGCCGCCGTGCCTCCGATTTCCTCACGCGATTCGCTGCCACGCGTTTCGCTCCGCCGTCCGGTCACGCGGGGCAACTGTAGCCGTCCGTCCGCGTCCCCGACAGGGGTCACCGCCCCGCACGCCAACCCCGCCATCGCAGGGCCAGTACCAGCAGCAGCGCCATCCCCGCCGCCACGCCGGTCGCAGGCCGGGCACTCGACCCCCCCCAAGTGAAATCGTACAGCGCCAGCACGGGCAGCAACCCGGCCACGTGCGCGTTCTGCACCCACGCCGTTTCCGCGCTGGCTCGTGGCACGCGCGCGGCTCCGAACAGAGCGGCCGCCGTCAGCACCACGGCCGGCGGCAGTTCGACGCCCACCCACGCCGTCACCGCGCCGCGCAGCGCGAACAGCGCCGCCAGCAGGCTGAACCAGCTCACCAGGGCCGCCGGCACCGAGTTCTCACGCGCCGCATCTCCCACCAGCAGCGTCCAGTGCAGCAGCAGCACCAGCCCGGCCGCCAGCCCCCACCCCCCCGTCGGACCCGCGCCCCGCAGCGCCAGCAGGCCGGCCGCAGCCA
The DNA here is from genome assembly GCA_964564785.1 of uncultured Planctomycetales bacterium. GTDB lineage: Bacteria > Planctomycetota > Phycisphaerae > UBA1845 > Fen-1342 > CAZMCT01. Next base: position 3,176 of record CAZMCT010000140.1, on the reverse strand, counting down.
GCTCGACCGCCGCGATCAGGTACCCGAGCCGCCGGGCTGATGGAATCAACCGCCCGGACGTGGTCCAGGCCCGCCCCTCGTCGAGCTGCTGGCTCCAGAACCGCGCCACCCACAGGAAATATGCGCCTGCCAGCCCCAGGCCGATGAATCCGCCCCCGGGCGCGGCCGGCAGCCAGGACAGCGACGCCAGGCAGATCGCTTCGGCTGCGAGCACCAAGCCGAACTCACCCAGCGGTACGGACGCGCGGCAATGGCCCACGATCAGGGCCGCGTAGGCCGCGAAGAAGACCGCCACCGCAGTCGGCGCCGCAAAGGGAATTCGCAACGCCGCCAGCCCCACCGCCGCACACGTCACGATCACCGGGGCAAACAGAGCCCCGTGCCGACGCGCCGATTCCACGAGCCGTTCGGGGGCCGTGCGCCAGAGCCATACACGACGGCGCCAGTCGACCAGGACACACGCGAGCGTCGCCAGCAGCGCGAGCAGGCCGAGCGCAAGCAGCAGCAGTGGCAATCGCGAGTCCGACACCGGCAAGGGGATATGGGCGATCCACACGACGACGACCAGACCACCGATCAGCGGATAGCGGCTGAACGGACCCGGTCGCCAGATTCGCACGGCCACGCCCAGCGCTAGGAGTAGCCCGAGCAGCAGCACGCGCACCAGCGTCAGCCCCGTATCGGGTCCGTCGCCGCTGAGCAGTGCGGCCAGCCCCAGCATGGCCGCGGCCAGCGTCGCGTGCAGTGCGAGGTCGGAGCGAATCGCCCGCCGCGGATCGACACAGCCGAGGGCGGCTGTGCCACCGATATCCGCACTGCCGGGGGCGGCGGTACCACTTGGACCACCACAGCCGAGGGCGGCTGTGCCACCGGTATCCGAACTGCCCGGGGCGGCGGTACCACTTGCGGCGGCGCTGCCCGGAGCACGCTCGACCCATAGCGCGACCAGCAGCCACACCACCGCGAGGCTGACGAGACTGGCGCCGGCGAGCGTGTTCGGGTCGGTCGCGTTCGCCAGCGCCGCGGCGTTCAGCAGCAGTAAACCGCCGCTGAGCCCGCCAACGAACAGCCCCTCGCCCATGCCCGGCGGCAATCGCCGGCCGACGGCCGAAAACGCGAGCGCGGCCGCAGTCACCGTCCATGCGGCGAGCGGTGCGGTCTCGAACTCGATCAGCGTGATCGCCGCCAGGAGATTCACGAGTGTTTCCGTTGCTGCCGCGCGAAGAGCCGCTTCCCGCCGGTCGGGGCCGGGACCGTCCGATTGCGGCCGGCCTGCGCCGGACTCGCGGGGTTCACCGCAATTCACTCGCTGCCCAGTACGCCGGCGCGATGTTATAACAGGGGGCGACGCATGACGCAGCCCGCCGACAACGAGGCCTTCCGCCGCTTTCTTCGCCGCGTGTGGCGCGACGACGTCGCCCCGCTGCTCCGCGACGCCCGCGCCGCCCAGCGGACCCGCGCCGCCCGCGTCACCGGCAAGGCGGCCGCAGCCACCGGCCTGCTGGTCGACGGCGTGCTGGGGCTCAAGGGCAAGCCGTTCACGCGCTTCCTGACCGTGATGGGCACGAGCCTGGGGGCCATGCTCCCGGATGTGTGGGACTGGGAGTGGCTGCGCGACGCGGCCACGCCCGACGAGCGGCAGGCCGCGGCCGAGCAGGTCGAGCGGCGGGCGGCCGGGCTGCCCGAAGCGGATGCACTCGCGTTGTTCGAGCTGCCGGCAACGGCCAGCCGCGAGGATCTCAAGCACGCCTGGCGCGAGGTGTCGTTGCGCTGGCACCCGGACAAGGCCCCGGACGCCGCGGCCCGTGACGAGTACCACGTGCGGTTTGTGGCCTACCAGGCGGCGTACGAGCGGCTGAGCCGGGCGTACGACGAGGGCCGTCTGCCGGCGCCTGCCGACCCGCGCCAATCCGCGCACCGACAATCCGAGCCACGACCATGAGGGAGCGGTCCTGGGGCACCGCCGCCCTCGGCGGTGAACTCTCAGCCGGGGGCGGCTGAGCCACACCCGAGCCGCGACCGTGAGGGAGCGGGGATGGGCGCGACGCTCGTACCACCTCCGCCCGCGAGACTACCGCGACAGCAGCGCCACGAACGGGTTGATGTCACCGAAGTCGGCCGCGCCGCTGCCGTCCAGGTCGCGATTTCCCAGCGCACAGCGGTCATACAGCGCGGCGAACGCGGCCGGATCGGTCAGCGCCAGCACGAAGGGGTTGATGTCGCCGAACCCGACCACGCCGTCGCAATCGACATCGCCCGGCACGACCACCACTGAATCCACATAGTCCAGCAGCGTCCGGACCGTGACCTCGGTCGCCAGCACCGCGTCGGCCAGCGCGGTATAGCGGCCGACGTGGATGTGCCCGCCGGCGACGTTGTACGCCGGGTCGGCCGGGTCGGCGTGCAGGACGTGATACCAGCAGCCGTGATAGCCGATGAAGTTCGAGAGGAACCGACCCTCATCAATCACGGTCGAGAAGGGGTCGACGTTCGCGCCGCTGGCCGTAACGGCCGCGATGATCTCGTCGATCGGCAGCGTCGAATAGCGCTCGGTGCCGGGCGGCTCGCTCATGATGGGCAGCTCGGGCGTGGGCTGGAGCGGCGCGAGGTAGTCGTTGGTCCAGTCGCCGATCGCATACGTGCGGTTGCCGCCCTCGAGCTCCCAGCCGTTGCTGGTGTTCGCGCGGCTGAAGGTGATGATCGCGAGGGGCGCGAGCTCGGCCACCAGCGGCCACCAGTCGCCCGAGGTGTCCTGGTAGTCGACTTCGAAGTCGCCGTCGCCCTTGGGATTCTGATTCGTGCCACCCGGGAATTCGGGGAAGAAGGCGTAGACGTTGTACCCGCGGCCCTCCCAGTTCTCGCCCACCCAGCCGCCGGGGTTCTGATCCGGGTTGGGGCTGAACTGGCGCAGCATCTCGTTGGTCGGCGGCCAGTAGCCCGTCAGCAGGACGTTCGGCAGGCCGTTTTGCGAGCGCGGGATGAAGGGCGTCGGGGACGGCGTAGTGCGGGGCGAAAGCCGTGCCGCACCCTCGAACTCCCGCACATCCTGTGCCCGAACCGTCACGCCGGCCGACAACAGGATCAGTCCGCAGCCGAGCAGCACCCGTGGGTAGTTACGTTTCACCTCAATCCTCCAACGATCACCGGTTCACGCAAAAAGGGGCGACCGGAAACGG
>CAZMCT010000139.1:0-9294 GCA_964564785.1 uncultured Planctomycetales bacterium | reverse complement strand
CGGTTTATCCGCCCGTGTCCGCCGCACACGCGCGCGGGTCGTCCGCCGGATGGCGACGGCAGCATCGGCGCGGGCACCGGCCGTCGGCGCGCTGCTTCAAGTCGGGCGGAAGCCGGTTCACACGTTCGCCCGTGAGCAGAGGACGTGCGGGCGTGGGGCCCGCGCCGCCGCGGCCGGACCGCGCGGGACGTCCGATAGCGATACCCCGAATTCAAGTGACACCAATATCCGAACGATGCGGTCCGTGAGGTATGGGCGCGCCTCGGACGCGCTCCGGCCGCTAAGCCCCAGGAGGGCTGAACACAATGAGCCGGATCAACACCAATGTTCCCTCGCTGATCGCTCAGCGCATCCTCAGTATGCAGAACAGCCGGCTACAGGTGTCGCTCGAGCGGCTGTCGACGGGCCTGCGCATCAACAAGGGCAAGGACGACCCGGCCGGGCTGATCGCGTCCGAACGGATGCGGGCCGAAATGCGCGCTCTCCAGGCGGCGCAGTCGAACGTGTCGCGGGCGAAGAACGTGATGGCCGTGACCGAGTCAGGGCTGACGGAAATCAGCAACATGCTGAACGACATCGAGGAGCTGATCGACCGCAGCTCGAACGAAGCCGGCATCACCGACGACGAGCTGCGCGCGAATCAGGCGGAGATCGACATGCTGCTCGAGTCGATCAACCGCATTGCCAGCTCGGCCGAGCTCCAGGGTCGGAAGCTGCTCAACGGGGACCTGGCGTACACGACGTCGGGAGTGCTCACCTCGCAGATCGCGGACGTGCAGATCAATTCAGCCCGCATCCCGGGCGACGGTTATCGGGCGGTGTCGATCACGGTGACGAGCACCGCCTCGCTCGCGGTTCTGGGTTACATCGGCAGCACGATCACGACCAGCGCCCGGACCATCGAGATTACCGGCAATCTCGGCAGCGAGCGGCTGACCTTCGGCGTAGGCACGACGGTCGACCAGATGGTCTCGGCCATCAACGCCGCGCGCGACGTGACCGGGGTTTCGGCCACGGCCAGCGCAGGCGACCTGCGATTCAACAGCATCGAGTACGGTTCGGACCAGTTCGTGCGCGTCCGCCTGCTGGCCGGGAGCAGCTTCCAGATGGTCGGCGACCTGACTGAGGACTACGGCGCCGACGTGTCGGCCACGGTGAACGGCATGACGGCCGTGGGCAGCGGGCTGAAGGTCAGCATCCGCACCGAATCGCTGAATGCCGACTTCATCCTGACCGAGGGATTCGCGACGCAGACGGCCGTGAGCGCCAACATGTACATCACCGGCGGCGGCGCGAACTTCATCATCGGACCCGAGATCAACAACGACGCGCTGGCGACGATCGGGATCGATTCGGTGAGCACCACCTCGCTCGGCAACGACTCCGTCGGGTTCCTCTACACGCTGGCGACCGGCGAAGAAAACTCGCTCGACTCCGGCAACTTCGCGGTCGCGCAGCGCATCCTGCGAGAGGTCACCTCACAGATCGCTTCGCTTCGCGGCCGGATCGGTTCGTTCGAAAAGAACATCCTCGAGCCGGCGTACAATTCGCTCGCGATTCAGTTCGAGAACGTGGCCGCAGCCGAGAGCGCGATCCGCGACACCGACTTCGCCGAGCAGACCAGCCAGATGACGCGGGCCCAGATCCTGGTTCAGGCCGCCACCAACGTGCTACAGATGGCGAACCAGGCCCCGCTCAACGTTCTGGCGCTGCTCAACGGGTAGGACTGAGAGAGGCAACAGGGAACAGGGAACAGGGAACGGGGAACAGGGAGAAGGCGGCGCCCTTTCGTTCGATTCCCCGTTCCCCGTTCCCCGCACCCTGCCCCGGGTTACTGCTCGGCCTCGATCATTACCGCCGTACCGTAGCACAGCACTTCCGTGCCGCCGGGCCCCAAGTCCGACGCGTCGTAGCGCAGCCCGACCACCGCGTTCGCCCCCAGGGCGGCCGCGTGGTCCACGAGCAGGTCGTAGGCCTGCTGCCGGGCCGTTTCGCACATCTGCGTGAACGCCCCGACGCGCCCGCCGATGATCGACTTCAGCCCGCCCAGGAAACGCTGCGGGATGGTCGGCGCCCGCACGGTGATGCCGCGCACCACGCCCAGGTATGTTCGAATCCGGTAGCCTTCGATCGTGAACGTCGTCGTGACCGGAAACGGCATGCTGTCGTACTCCTCGTCGCGCCGGACCTTCCGGTTCGGCTTGCTCCCGCCCGTGTGACCCTGCCGCGTCGGCCGTGCGGTACCCCGACCCGCAGGTCCGGCGCTGCTCAGCGCTTCGGCCCCGCGGCCGGAGCGGCCGGCGCCATCGGCTTCGCCTCGGTCGTCGACTTGAGCAGCTCCAGCCCCGCCACGTCCTGAAGCCGCTCGAGGTCGGTCCAGAGCGTGCCCTGGCCCGCGAAGATGAGGCGGATCGACTCGGGGGCGAACTGCTGGGCGAAGGTGTACAGGTTGTACGCCGACCCGCTGCCGAGCGCGTCGACCATCAGCCGTTTGCCCGCAGCTTCGGCCTCGTTCTTCAGCCGCTCGACGTCGGTCTCGGCCTTGCCGAGCAGCAGCGTCGTCTCCGCGTCGAGCGCGGCGATCTCCTTTTCGATCATCGCCACCTCCAGGTCGCGCTGCGCCCCGATCTCCTGAGCGCGTTTCTGGCCCTCGGCCTTCAACTGGGCCACTTTTTTACGGGTCTCGGCCGTGATCTGCTCGCGGGCGACGTCCACCGCGACCTTGGCCGTCTCGAGCGCTGCCCGCACGCTGGCCGTTTCACGTTGGGCCTGCTTGGTCAGCTCCTGCTCTTTGGCGATGAAACCGCGCTGGATGGTCCTCTTGAGGTCCATACCTTCCTGCTCGGCCGTGGGGCTGCCGTGCACCTCGATGTTGTGAATCAGCGCGATCAGAATCTCGATGTCTCGCTCGCGGCACGTCCGCCGCAGCGTCTCGGTCACGCCGCGCTGGTATTGCTCGCGCTGCTCGCCGCGGATGAAGTCCGTGCTCTCGTACTCCGAGCCCAGGTTGCGGCAGATGCTGCGCATCTGACTGATGATGATCTGCTTGATCTTCTCCATGTCGCCGAAGCGGTTGATCATCTCCGGCACGTGCTGCGGATGCCGGCCCCAGACCACCGTCACCTCGACGTCGATCGTGAAGCCGTCCTTCGACGGAAACGTGATGTGCGTGCTCACCTCCTGCGCCGGCAATTGGGCCGCCTGCTGCGGCGTGATCTGCTGCAACACCGGACCTCCCCGGCCACCGCCCGCCGACTCGTCCGCCTTGCCCGTCCGCACGCGCCGTGCCAACTGCGAGATCTGGTTGTAGCCCACCTGCACGAGTTGCACCCTGTAGAGGTACGGATTCAGGTAGTAAATCCCCGGCTGAAGCACCCGCCGCAGCACGCCCCGCTGTCCGGGCTCCGCCAGCTTCTGGATCACCTTCGCCCGGCCCTTCACCGGTTGACCGTCCGGGCCGACCGCGACCTCCTCCACCACCTCCGCGCCCGGCAGCTCGCCCACCTGCGACGTTACCACCCCGCAGCAACCGAGTGGGATCACGGTGGCCGGCAGCGGCCGAACGTCGTACACCTTCGGGTTGATCCGGTACGTGCCCGGCGTCAGCACCTGCCGCTGGATGCCCTGGAACCCCTCGTCCACGACCTGGGCCCCCTCGGGCGCCGGCTCACCGACTTTCTGGACCAGCACCCCGATCTGCGGCCAACTGCCCTGCAACGCCGGCAGCTCCAGGTCGCTGGCCGCCTCGGCGTAATACTCTTTCCACCCGGCCGGATCGCCGGCCGAGATCTCCACCAGCGGGTGCAGCTCCCAGTCCCACACCAGCGGATTGAGGAAATACCGCCCTGGACCGAGCGTATCGCGCTGAATGCCTTTCTCGCCCGGGCCGGCGATGATCTGCCCGGCCGGCGGCTCCTTGCCCGTTTTGCGAATGAGGACCGCGCACCTGTCGTGTGGCACGTACACGCGGCAGAACGTCCAGCCCGTACCGAGCAGCAACCCGGCCAGCACCAGCACGCCGCCCACGGCCACGTTCAAGAGCCGTTTCATTGCCCACCTCCTGCCGTGCGAGGGGTCTCCGGGCCCCGACCCTCCGGTGGCGGTCCGGTCGGGACCAGCGCGCGGAAGATGTCACCAAAAGGCCCGTCCGTGCTGGCGAGCACCGAACGGACGGCCGGCGCGAGCTTCTGGTAGAAGAAGAACTGGGCGTAGGTATGGCCGTTGCCGAAGGCCTGCACCGCGGCCTGGAGCGGTTCGGCCTCGGCCCGGTACTGGAGCAGTTGCACCTCCGCGGCCGCCTTGCCGCGCGAGAGCGTCGCGGCGGCCATCTCGGCCGCTGCCTGGAGTTTGAGCCGCGCGACCTCGAGCCGCTGTTGCGCGGCGGTCAGCGCGACGGCCTTTTGCTGTTCCGCGTCCTTGACCAGCGCGACGATCTCGCGGTTGGCTTGGCCGATGGCCTGGTTCTGCTGCTGCAACTCCTGCTGCTCTACGAGCCGGGCCTCGGCCTCGGCCACGCGAATCTCGTTCTCGTACTGCTTGATCTGCTGGCCTGCGATCTGGCGGTCACTGATCGGACCGGCGATTTCCGCGGGCGGGACGATGCGCCGGATGAGGGTGGCACGGATCTCGATGCCTTGGTCGTAGCAATGGTCGCGGAGCTGCTCGAACACGTGCCGCTGGAAAACGGTCCGCGTTTCGCCCGCGATGAAGTCGCGCGCCTGGAGCTTCGAGCCTTCGATCCGGCACAGCGAGCGGGCCTGCGGCAGAATCAGCTTGTCGCGGATGTCGTCGTGCGTGCCGATCGCCACCATCACGTACGGGGCCATATCCTGGCGGATCGCGTATTCGACCGTGCAGTCCACCACGATCTCGAAGCTGTCGTTCGACGGAAACCGGATCGCCTCCTCGCTGTGCAGGTCCAGGATGTGGCTGCGAACATCGATCAGGTCAATCCGTCGCACATAAGGGTTGTTGTAGGTCATGCCGGGGGGCAGCACATCGGCCTGCACGCCCCGCTTGCCGGTCTCCACCACGTACACGTTCGGATTGTCCGATTCGGGACCGGCCAGAAGCGTTTGCACGCCCACAAATCCCGCCGGAATCACCACTGGCGGCACGCGCCGCACCTCGTACGCGAACGGGTTCACGTTGTAACGCCCCGGTTGCAGCAGCTCCGCTTCCGGGCCGCGCTCGTCCGGCTGGGTGGCGACCGTCCGGCCGTCCGGCAGCGGTCGCCCGAACCGGCGGACGCGCACGCCCACCTGCCCGTCGGGAATCTGCACCACCGGCACCTTGATCCGCTCCCACAGGAACGGGTCGTAGAAGTAGCGCCCCGGCCCCAGCGGCTCGAACACAATGCCCTTGTAACGCGTCGAGTTCGGCGGCTCCCCCAGCGCGTTCAGCAGCGCAGGGTACAGCACGACCTGTTGCCCGATGTCCATCCCCCCGGCCGTCGCCGGCAGCGGACGCCCCACCTTGCGGATCAGGATCAACACCTCTTCGGCCCCGACCTCGACCCGCTGCACGTACCACACGTAGCTGATTGGCAGCAGCGTTGCGAGCACCAGTAGCGCAATCCAGCGGCTGCGCTGCGAGATCCCGCGCAGCGCGTTTGCCCTCAACCGTGGTCGCGGGCTTCCAGGAACGTCCGGACTGGACATGGGAACCTCCTGGTCCAGCGCGTCATCCGCTTCGCAGGGCCCGCCCGCACTGGCCGCAGTACGCCGCGGCCGTTGGGTTATCGGCCCCGCACCTGGCACACCGCCGGGCGTCGCCCGGCGCGCGCGGGCGGGCCGAGCCGAGGATCAGCCCGCCGATCACAATCAGCAGGCCGACGAGCAGCATCACGACCAGCGTAGCCGGAGGCGGCATGGCGCGGGGAACTCCTGTAGATCAGCATACCATGCTGGCGGCCGCGTGCCTTTACAATCCGTCTCTCAGGTTGGAAGCGCTGCCGGGCGGCGGGTTTCGCCCCGCGGCCGGGTGGCGGTATCATTCCGTCTTCCCGGTCACGCGACGGCCGCTCCCGGCGAGGATCATGAGCCCGCACCTGCTCGGACAAGCCTGCGCGTTGCTGACCGCACTGCTGTGGGCCTGTGCGCTGGTGCTGTTCAAACTCAGTGGCGAGCGGGTCGCGCCGGTTGCGCTGAACCTTTACAAGAACGCCGTGGGGCTGATTCTCGTGCTGGCCACGCTCGCGGGGCTGGCGCTGGCCCGCCAGGACGGGAGCGAAATCCTGCTCCGCCAGCCGGCGGGCGACCTGTGCCTGCTCGTGCTGAGCGGAGTCGTGGGAATCGCGATCGCGGACACGTTGTTCTTCCATGCGCTCAACCTGATCGGCGTCGGGCTGATCGCGATCGTCGACTGCTGCTACGCGCCGCTGGCCATCTTGTTCTCGTGGCTGCTGCTGGGCGAACAGCTCGCCGTCTGGCACTACGCCGGCGCGGGGCTGATCGTGGCCGGCGTCTTCAGTGCCACGCAGCACCAGTTGCCCGGCCACCGCACGCGGCGGCAGATCGTCGGCGGCGTGCTGCTGGCGATGCTGGCCATCGGACTCATGGCCCTGGGGATCGTCATCGTCAAGCCGATCCTCGAGCGCACGCCGGTCTTCTGGGCCACCGCGCTGCGCCTGGGCGGCGGATTCGTGCTCCTCGCGCTCTTCGGTCTCCTGGGACGCGATTGGCGCAAGAACTGGACGATCTTCCGGCCCACGCGAACATGGCGGCTGGCGCTGCCGGCCTCCGTACTCGGTACCTATGTATGCCTCGTATTGTGGGTCGCGGGCTTCAAGTACACCTACGCGTCGGTCGCGGCCGCGCTGAACCAGACCTCGGTCATCTTCGCCAGCATTCTCGCGGCCCTGGTCCTCAAGGAGCCCTACGGCCGCCGGGAAGTGACGGCGCTGCTGCTGGCCGTGGTGGGGGTGTTCCTCATCACCAGCGCCGACGCCGTCGTCCGGGCGCTGTCTTGAGTCGCATCTCCGGCGCCGCGGCGGCGAGGCGACCGGGCATTGCCGCGTGCTCCGGGGCCCCCGGCGCGTGTGTCGCGGCCGTGTCGACCGATCCGGTCCTGGGGGTAGAATCAAAGCGCCCCACCCGCGACCACACATCGCGGATGGGGCTGGGGTGCGCCCGCGGCCTCGGGCAGTCCACGGGCGCTCGTTCGTTACCGGGGAGTACCGGCGTCTTGCCGGACGGTGCGGGCGTCTTGTTCCTCAGCCGTGTCACCGCACTCGTATCACCCGCCGCGGAATCACGCGCTCCTGCGGCCGGTAGTGCTCGCTGTGCGCCACCGCGTGCACGACGCCCCGTGCGCCGCTGTCGCCGCCGGCCCGCGCCAGCGAAGCGGCCCCCCGCGGCGTCGCACCCGCAAATCCGCCCGTCTCCGCCGTCCGCCGCGCGCCACCCTCGGCCAGCACGCGCCCGGTGCTCGCGGCCACCTCGCCATCACTCCCGATGCTCAGGTTGAAGTTCGTCGCCAGCGCCGGGCCGCGGTTGGGGGCGATGGCCGTGCTGATCGACAGCGACAGACCGTTCTCGTCCACTCCGACGGCCACCCCGCGGGCGAAGTTCATCTTTCCGGTGCGGGTGTCGCTGCGGGCAAAACCGAAATCGCCCTCGTAGCGGGCACCGGCCGCGGCCGTCCCGGGCCGCCATCCGCCGCCGGTCGCCCGCGCCCAGCTCTCGGCGTCGCTGGCTCGGACCGGCATCGTGCTCAGAATCGCGAAGATCACCAGGATCCACAGGACCGTGTTGTGCTTGCGTGCGATCATGGCTTTTGCTCCTGATTCGCATTCGTTCCTCAGTACGGACGGCGGGCGGAACGCGGGTATTCAATTCCCGCAAGCGGTGCCGGGCACGCGAATTAGAGGCGATTCCCGCGGCCGGCCGCGCACCGGCGCACCACGCTGCGGCCCTTGAACGCGACCTGCGGCCGGGCAATGATGGACCGGGCCCGCGGGGGCCGGACGGGAGTGCGGCATGTCCGAGGCGAGTCCCGGTATTCTCGAGCCGCCGGCCGGGGCCGAGTCGCCCTGGGTCCAGCTCCGCTCGGCCATGAACCACCCCTTCGTCTATCGCAAGATGATCCGCCAGGTGGACCCGGCGGCTCAGCCCGGCGACATCGTGGCGCTGTACGACAAGACCGGGCGGTTCTTCGGCCGCGGGCTGTACAACCCGCGCTCGCAGATCGTCGTGCGAATCCTCTCCTGCGGTCCGGAGCCGATCGACGCGGCGTTCTGGCGCGGCCGGCTGGCGCGGGCGGTCGAGCTACGGCGCATCCTGCGACTGGATGACATCACGGACGCCTACCGGCTGGTGCACTCCGAGGGTGACGGGCTGAGCGGCGTGATCATCGAGCGCTACGCCGATTGCCTCGTGTTCGAGTTCTTCTCCCTCGGAATGTTCCGCCGCGCGGCGGAGTTGAGCGCGGCACTGGCGGAACTGCTCGGTCCGCCCACGAGTCTGGACCGGCCGGACCGTGTTGGACCGGTGTGGCGGACCTATGCCCGCGCCGACACGCGGATCGAGAAGCTCGAGGGTTTCCACGTGCCGACGCCGACACTGACGGCGACCGAGCCGCCGCGGCTGACGATTCGTGAGCACGGCGTGCGCTACCGCGTGGACGTGCGCGAGGGACACAAGACCGGCTTCTTCTGCGACCAGCGCGACAACCGCCGCCGGCTGGCCGACCTGGCCCGCGACGCCAGCGTGCTCGATCTGTGCTGCTACACCGGGGGGTTCGGTCTCTGCGCCGCCAAGCTGGGCGGGGCCCGCGAAGTGACGGGGGTCGATCTCGACGAGCACGCCATCGCCCTGGCTCGCGAGAACGCGAACCTCAACCAGGTGCGGGTCGATTTCGTCTACGCCGACGCGTTCACCTACTTGCGGCAAATGCTCGCCAACGGCCGGCAGTACGACGTGGTCGTGCTCGACCCGCCCAAGCTTGCGACCTACCGCGAGGAGATCGACGACGCCCTGCGCAAATACCACGACTTCAACCACCTCGCGGTGCAGGCCGTGCGGCCCGGCGGCCTGTTCCTCACGTGCAGTTGCAGCGGGCTGGTTTCGGCCCCGGCCTTCCTCGAAACGGTCCACCGCGCCACTCGTCAGGCCGGCCGGCCGCTCCAGCTTCTCATGCAGACTGCGGCCGCTCCCGACCACCCCGTCATGCTGAACTGCCCGGAGTCGGCGTACCTCAAGGCGCTGTGGTTCCGGGCGCTCTAGCGGCCCGCGCCCCGCGCGGCCGCCGTGTAGCGGCCCGCGCCCCGCGCGGCCGCCGTGTAGCGGCCCGCGC
>CAZMCT010000138.1:0-9446 GCA_964564785.1 uncultured Planctomycetales bacterium | reverse complement strand
GGCGCCGGCCGCACTCGACGCCCGCCCGCTGTACACGCTGGATGAAGTGGAGCTGGACCGCTGCATTCCCGCCGTGCGGGCGGCCGAACCCGACCTGGCCCGGCGCGTGGTCCACCTGGCGCGGCGCAACCTCGGCCAGCCATATGAGATCTTCCTGCTGGGCGAGTTCCCCTACGAGTACCTCGATCCGGATCCGATCTACTGCCTCACGCGGAGCGACTGCCTCACGTTTTGTGAGCACACGTACGCCCTCGCGCTCGCCCGCGACTGGTGGTCGTACCTTCGCACGCTCCAGCGGATCCGTTACCGCGACGGGGTGATCAGCCTGCTGGCGCGCAACCACTTCACCGAGGCCGACTGGAACCGCAACAACGCCTTCCTGCTGGAGGACGTGACCGCCCTGCTCGGCGCCGGCCGGGCCGCCCGGCCGTTCCAGCAGGTCTGCAAACGCGCCGCGTTCTTCGCCCGCCACGGGATCGGTCAGGACATCCCCGACGAGACCATCTCCGATGTCTACATCCCGAGCGACGAGGTCCCCGCCGTGCTCGCCGAGCTCCGCGACGCGGATTTCGTCAACATCATGCGCGGCCAGCCCGCGGCGCCGTTCGCGGGCCATACCGGGCTAATCACACACGCCCCCGACGGATCGGTTAACTTCCTGCATTCCGCCCAGCCCGCCGTATGCGAACAGCCGCTGCTCGAGTACCTCGCGTCCGACCGCCGCTGCGTCGGGATCAAGGTCCTGCGCCTCCGCCCCGACGCACAGGCCGTCATGGACGCTGCGCTCGCCGCGCCCGGACCCGCCACGCCCATCGACCCGAGCGCGCTGGCCGCGGCCCTGGCCGCCTCGCCGTTGATGTCCACCGGCATGCCGCCCGGTTACCCCGAGAAATGGAGCCCGGCCGTGAAGCTCCAGTCGTACCGCCTGACCTGTGACACCGCGCCCGATCCCGCGCTCCAGGATGCGCTCGCCCGGCTCGAGGGGCGGATCGGCGACGAGCTCGGCATCCCGGCCGAAGACCGCGCGTTCGGCTTGCTCGATCTGGCCGAGTTGCGGTTCGCCGCGGTCCGCCCGGATGAGGAGTTCTACGGTGCGAGCGTGCCGAAGATCGCGATTCTGCTCGCGTTCTTCGAGACGCACCCCGACGCGGCCGCCGCGCTCGACCCCGATGTGCAGCGCGAGCTCGAGCGGATGATCAAGCGCTCCGACAACGAGCTGGCCGCCAAGTACAGCCGGCTGATCGGTCTCGACCAGATCCGCGCGATTCTGGAGTCCGACCGGTACCGGCTCTATGACGCCGCGCACGGCGGCGGGCTCTGGTGCGGCAAGCACTACGGGCCGGAGAGCCCGCGCGTCGGCGATCCGCTGCGCGATCACTCCCACGCGGCCACGGTCCGGCAATGCCTGCGCTTCTACCTGATGCTCGAGCAGGGCCGGCTGGCGAGCGCTGCGGCGTGCGCCCGCATGAAGCTGATCTTCGCCGCACCCGAGCTGGAGTTTGACAACCAGGCGTTCGTGCGTGGTCTGCGCGGCCGGCGCGTCGCCGTGCTGCGCAAGAGCGGCGAATGGGAGGACTGGCAGCTCGACACCGCCCGCGTGCAACACGGCCCGCGGGTTTATCTTCTGGCCGGCATGGCGCACCACGCGCAGGGGGAGGAATACCTCGCCCGGATGGCCGCGGCCGTCGACGAGCTGCTCTGCGGCCCGGAGCCCGCGCGGCCTTTCGACCACGAGTTGATGATGTACGACGCCGCGACGGGTTTTCCGCCCGCGGCCGGCGCGGGGCCGCTCGTGCTACGCTGTGCCGCCGGCGGCGCCGCGGCCTACGAATCCCCGGTCATCGCACCCGCGACGCGGTTCAACGAGGCGGTGGTTTCGTGGAACGTCGAGACGCCGCCGCATTCCGGTTTCTGCGTCGAGATCCGCGTCGGCCGCGCCGCGGACGATATGTGGTCGCCGTGGCTTTACGTAGGCGATTGGGGCCCCCCCCCGCCGGGAGAGCGCCACACCGTATTCGACGGCGGCAAAATCGACGTCGACTACTTCCGCTCGGCCGAGCGCTTCGACCGCCTCCAATACCGAATCCGCGCCGCCGCGGACGAACCGGCGGAACTCCGTGTCGCGCGGGTCGCGCTGTGCGTCAGCGACACCACCGGCCTGCCACCGTCGATCTGGCCGGCGGAGCCGCCACCCGCCGGACCGGCGCCCCCGCGGCACGCGTGGCAGCGCCGCCTGCCCGTACCGTTCCGCACGCAGGCCACCGCCGACCCGGCCATGGCCGGCGAGATTTGCAGCCCGACCTCCCTCGCCATGGTGCTCGAGTACCGCGGCGTGCGGCATACGACGGAAGACGTGGCCCGCACCGTCTTCGATCCGGCGCATGAGATCTACGGCAATTGGCCGCGGAACATCCAGGCCGCGTACACGCTCGGCGTGCCCGGCTATCTCACGCGGTTCTCCGACTGGGCGGACGTCGAGCGTCACGTCGCGGCCGACCAGCCGTTGATCATTTCGATCCGCTTCGAGCGCGGCGAGCTGGCGGGCGCCGAATACGGTTCGACCGGGGGCCACCTCATCGTCCTGACGGGGTTTGAAGGCGACGATCGCGTGGCGGTCAACGACTCGGCGTTCCGCGACCCGGCCAAGGGGCAACGCACGTACGGCCGTGCCGAACTCGAGCGTGTCTGGCTCCGCGAGCGCCGGGGGCTCGCGTACGTCCTTCTACCGCGGAGGTAGCGTCGGACGTTGGCGCGGCTGTCAAAACCGTTCATGACCGGCCGCGCGCCTGTCACCTGACCGACCAGAGGTCGGTCCCCCGGTTGGTTGTTTTGGGCGCTTTTGGGGTCCGACCGCACGGGCCCCGCTGGGAGATCCGTCGCCGCGGTTGTAGGATGTTCTCGAACCGTGCGTGTCGGGCGTGCCGTTCAGGTCTGTCGACGAGGTCGCCGTGAGCCGCTCATCGCATCCGCAGCATCGCCGCCGGGAAGCCGCCCCGCGCGCGGCGCACTGGCGCTGCCGTCAGCCGCAGGATTGCTTCCTCCAGCAGGCGGTGGCCGGCCTCTCCATCGGCCTGCTGCTGATCGACACCCGCGGCCGGCTGGTGTACCTGAACCGCGCGGCCGAAGGCGTGTTGGGCGTGAGAGGCCGCGAGTGCCTCGGCCGGCCGATCCAGGAGGTGCTGCGCGACCCGCAGCTTTTGGCCTTCTGGCACGAAGCCGGTTGCGACTCCGGCAACTGCATGGGCGACGTGTCGCTGCGGTGGCCGCGGCGGGTCGATCTGAAGCTGAGCGCGACGCAATGCGCGACCCCCGACGGACGACAGATCGGCCGGGCGCTGCTGTTCTGCGACGTGACCGGCGAGCGGTCGCTGAATCTCGAGCTGAGTCGGGAAGTGGCCAACCGCCTGCTGCACCTGACGAACGAAGCTACGGACCCGCCCGAATACCTGACGCGGCTGACGGCTCAGGAACTCCGGACGCTGCGGCTGGTCGGCCGGGGGCTGAGCAACGAGGACATCGCCGAACAGCACGGCGTGGCTGTCTCGACCGTGCGGTCTCATCTCAAGAGCGTCTATCGAAAGCTGGGGCTGCATTCGCGGGCGGCCGCGGTCAGCTTCGCAGTCCGGCACCACCTGACCTAGCCCGGCCGGGGCGCCGCCCCCGCGCCCCCAGTGGCGGGGAAGAAAATCCCCCCCGCAGAGAAAGACCCCCCTTGCGTGTCGGGGAATAATACGCGAAGAGCTGCAAAACCTCTTTCAGTAGAAGGAGTTGGCCATGTCCACTCGCGCGCCGTTCCTGTTTAGCGCACTCAGCCTCCTCACGTGTCTTGCTTTGTTGATCGGCGGCTGCCCGCCGGCCGCGGACCCCAACGACGCGAATGAACCGAACGAGCCGAATGAACCCAATGACAGCAACTCGCCGGTGGAGAAGAGCCTGCACGAGAAGATCTTCACGGAGCTGCTAGACGGGTTCAGCGGCCCGAGCGATTGCCTGCTGTGTCACGGTGGGGCCGCAAACGAGCTGCTCCAGACGGGCCACTGGCGCTGGGCCGGTCAGACGGAGAACATCGTCGGGCTGGAGGGGGAAACGCACGGCAAACGCGACCTGATCAACAACTTCTGCCTCGCCGTGCCCTCGAACGAGGGGCGCTGCTCGCAGTGCCACCCGAGCTTCGGCTGGAAGAATGACGAGTTTGACTTCGAGTCGACCGACAGCGTCGACTGCCTGATCTGCCACGATACGACCAATACGTACCGGAAACACCCGAATGCGAACGGAGGGGGTGGCCCACCGTCCATGATGGTCGAGGGGGTGGACACGGTCGTGACGGCCGAAGAGCTGCAAAACGTGGCCTACAATGTCGGCCAGCCGAACCGCAAGAACTGCGGCTTCTGCCATTTCTACGCCGGGGGCGGCGACAACGTGAAGCACCCCGACCTGTCGAGCGACATGGGCGCGCCCACGGCGGAACTGGACGTGCACATGGGCGGCCAGGGGTTCCAATGCCAGACGTGCCACACCGCCGAGCACCACGGGATTGCCGGAATGCCCCTGCACTCGGTGGACGAGGGCGGGAAGTCGCCCCACTGCGAGCGCTGCCACACGGAAGAGCCGCACGAGCGCACCCCCATTCTCAGCGGCCTGCTGAACGGACACACTGCGCGGGTCGCCTGCGTGACTTGTCACATCCCGGCCCTGGCCCGCAGCAAGCCGACGAAGCTGGAATGGTACTGGTCCAAGGCGGGCGACAGCGACCGCACACCCGTCCTGGACGAATACGGCAAGCCCGACTACGACAAGATGAAGGGCGAGTTCGTCTGGGGCAAGAACGTCACTCCGGTGTACCGGTGGTTCAATGGGCAGTGGACGCGCCGTGTCATCAACGTTTCCGACACGTACGAAAACGCCGGCACCCCTGAAGACCCCGTCGTGATCGCCGAGCCGCAGGGCAGCATCGACGATCCCACCGCGAAGATCTACCCCTTCAAGCGCTTTATCGGTGACCAGCCGGCGGACACGGTCCAGAAGCGACTCCTCGTGCCGCACCTGTTCGGCCAGGCTGCCGGTCCCAACGCGTACTGGGTGAAATACGACTGGGGCGCGGCCTTGGCCGAGGGCACCGCCTACGCCGGCCAGCCGTATAGCGGGACCTTCGGCTTCGCCCACACCGTGATGTATCTGACGGTGAACCACGAGATCGCCCCGGCCGACCAAGCCTTGAGCTGTCAGAGCTGTCATGGCGTAGAGGGCTTCTTCGAGTCGCTCGGATACGAGGCCGACCCGCTCGGCGACTGAGCCGGGGCCCGCGTCCGGCAAGCGCCCGCCCCCATCTTGGGATGCGGCGCCCCGACGGTTTCCGGCCGGCATCATCCCGGCAATCGCCGGCCGGCCGGTTGTGTGCAAGCGGCCTGCTGCTCGGGAGAAGAAACACCCGCCTCGCCCAACGAGACCGCGCGCCGGCTTACGCCGGCGCTGCGTGCTCTTCCAGCTTGCTCACCCCCCACCGGGCGGATAGCGTAGGCGTTTACCGCACCGCCTTGGACGCGGGATGGCGGTCTCAGGCGGGAGTCGGCGCGAAGAGGCGGCCATGGCGCGACGCGTGCTCCGGCTGCTGCTACTACCCGGGCTGCTGGGCGGCCTGCTCGGCTGTCCCCCGAACGGCGCCGTGCCCGATGCCGACGGCGACTCGACGGGCGATCCGAATACGCCGCTGCCCGACGCCACGGACTGGTATCGTCCAGGCGTGGAGAGCACATGGCAGTGGCAACTTCAACCGGACGAAAGCGGCGCGATCAACATATCGTACGCCGTGGATGTGTATGACATCGACCTGTTCGAATCCACGACGGAGTTGATTGCGGCGCTGCACGCCCGGGATCGCCGGGTGATCTGCTACTTCTCGGCGGGCACGTTCGAGGACTTCCGGCCGGACGCGGGGGAATTCGAGGCGGGCGAGCTGGGGAGGACGCTCGAGGATTTCAGCGACGAGCGCTGGCTGGACATCCGCTCGGCCAACGTCCGCCGGATCGTGCTGGCGCGCCTGGATCTGGCGGCCGCGAAGGGCTGCGACTGCGTCGAACCGGACAACGTCGATGCGTACGCCAACGAGAGCGGTTTCCCGCTGACGGCGGAGGATCAGCTCGAGTTCAACCGCTTCGTCGCCGAGGCGGCCCACGCCCGCGGGCTGTGCGTGGGGCTCAAGAACGACCTGGATCAGGTGGCCGAACTCGTCGCGTACTTCGACTTCAGTGTGAATGAGCAGTGCCACGAGTACGACGAGTGCGACGCGCTTGCACCGTTCATCGCGGCCGGCAAGCCGGTGTTCAACGCCGAGTACGCCGAGCGCTACGTGAGTGATGCGGCGGAGCGGGCCGCGTTGTGCGCGGCGGCGCGGGCGCAGGGCCTGCGGACGCTCGTGCTGCCGGTCGACCTGGACGACTCGCTGCGGTTCAGTTGCGAGCCCTGACGGAGCCACCGGTCGAGCGCCGCGGCGGACGTCACGGGCATGTCTGAGCGGCTTGAAGAGAGGGAAGATTCGTGAACCACGCCTGGAAACGAGCGGCGTGCTGCGGCGCGACCCTGTCCGCCCTGCTGGGCTGGTTGGGCGGCTGCCCGCGGGGCCGGCCCGAGCCAAACACACCCGACCCGAACGAGGATCCTAACGGGCTGGTCGACGGTATCTTCGTGGAAGTCCGCGATCCGCTGTCCGGAGAGAACGCGAAGTACCCGCTACTCCCGGCCGCGGCCCCCGGACCCGGGCAATCGGTGAGGGATGCACGACTCGGCACAGCCCAGACGCGCGTCGTGGCCACGATCGGGCTGCGGCACGAGTACGCACGACACGACCCGTTCAACGCCGACGGCACACTGGTCCTGCTTCAGTACGTTCCGGAGGGCGAGTGGCGCATCTATCGCACGACGTCAGCGCCGTACGACCGGGCGGAGAACCTGGTGCGGACCGTAAGCGTCGCGGAGCCGCGCTGGGATCCGGACGATCCGGCGCGGCTGTGGGGGCTCCAGGAATTCCGGATTGTCACGATCCGGGTCGACACCGGCGCGACGGAAATCGTGAAGGACTTCGCCGCGGACGAGGCCCTCGCCGATCTCCTGGCCGCCAACCCCGACCTGTATCGCATCACGACGCGTGACGAGGGCGAGCCCTCGACCGACTTCCGCTACTGGGCGCTCCTGTTGCAGGGCAGCGCGGACGACTACCGCGTGCGCTACGTGTTCACGTGGGATCGGGAGCAGGACCGGGTGCTGGGCGTGTTGCCGCTGGCCGCGGACGAGGCTCGCATCGACTGGGTGGGCATGTCGCCGCGGGGCACCTGGGCGCTGATCGGCGGCGACTGGGACAACGCGGCCCCGCTGACCGGCCTCACGTTGGCGAACCGCGAGTTGTCCGAGTTTCAACGTCTCGACTACGGCATCGCGCATGCCGACGTCGGGCTGGACAGCGACGGCCGCGAAGTCATCGTCATGCAGAACACCCAGACCGACTACATCGACCTGATCCCGTTGGACCCGAGCACGCAGCCGATACTCGACGCGGGCGGCAGCTACACCGGAACGGGTCGCCTGCCGCTCATCCGGCTTTTCTACGACTCCGACGCGCCGCAGGGACTGCGTAGCAGCGTACACATCTCGTGCAACGCGGCCGGCTACTGCGTCGTCTCGACGTTCACGGCGCCCGACCTGCCCGAAAGCAACTGGCTCGATCGGACAATTACGCTGGTGCGCCTCGACCCGGCCGCCCCGCGGGTCTTCTATCTTGCGAAGGTCTACGGCACGGCCGCGGCGTACTGGGAGGAAACGCAGGCCAGCCTGGCGCGCGATGGGTCACGGGTGGTCTGGGCGACGAACTGGGGGCAGGAAGTCGGAAGCGAGCAGGTGTGGCTCATGGAGCTTGCGCTGCCGGCCGGCTGGCAGGCGGCACTCGAGGACTGAACATGCGTCCGGCGTGTGGACGCGGCACCCGCACGGGTCTGTCAGAGGGAATGCGTGATGAATCGGTTGCGTTTACGGGCGGTGCTGGTCACGTTCTGCGGGCTGTCGGTCGTGCTCGGGGGAGCGGGAAGCTCCTGCGGCCCCAATCAGCAGCCAGACGTGATCGACGGGTACGTGCCGGGTGAAGACCTGATTGCGCCGCCGAGCGTGGCCGGCGAACTCGACGTGCGGGATTTCACCATCCCGGCCGGCGCGTTGACGCGCGTCAGCGGGGATGTGGTGATCAACGCCGCGGGGAACGTGACGATTGACGGCGAGCTCCTGGCCGACGATCCGACCACGCCGGGCGATGCGGGGCCCGCGATCACGATCCGCGCGGCGGGCAACATCGTGGTACGCGGGAACATTACGGCCAGCAGCGGGGCCCCGGGCGAGAGCGCGGCCGCGAGCAAGCGGCGCGCGGGCGCGCAGGACGAGGATGAGAATCCGGCCGGCGGGGCCGGCGGCGGCGTCGAACTGGACGCCGGCGGCGACCTGCTGATCGAAGCAGGCGCCCAGGTCGCGACCGGCTCCGGGGGCGGCGGCGCGGAGAGCCCGCTCGGAGGCGCGGGTGGACAGGGCGGTGACCTGAAGCTCGGTGCGGGTGGGACACTCAAGGTGCAGGGCTTGTTGTCTCTTGGTAACGGCGGCGATGGCGGCAGCCCGCTGACGCTCGGGGAATCAGATGCGGATGTGCTGGGGGGGAGCGGGGGAGCTTCGGGCGTGCTGTTCGTCGACGCCGCGGAGGTGGACTGGCCCGACTACGACCCGGACGAGAATTCGCTGACGCTGGTAGGGGGTGAGGGCGGCTGGACGTTCGAAGGCGGCTTCGGCGGCAACGCGGCGCTTGTCTACATCGAGTCGGCGGGATTGACCACCCAGGGCGCGGGGCCGGGTCGCGCCCAGCCGCGCGGCGTCTGCGGGGGCGAAATGTGCGTGTACCGCGCTGCCCGTGGCGGCGATGGGTTCTTCTGGGGCGGCAACGGCGGTTCGATCACGGTCGCTATTCCGGATCTGCAACCCGGCACGTGGGATGGGCCGGTGCTGAAGGCGTATGGTGGAAACGGCGGGAACCTGACGCGCCGGAACGACCCACGCTACGGGCTTTCCGTGGCCGGACGATGGGCGCATGCGGGCGCGGGGGGCAGCGCAGTTGTGATCGCCGGCAACGGGCGTTTCGGGGACAGTTCGGATCCGCAGGGCGGATACGGCGGTACGGCAATCGCCTACGGCGGGAACGGCGGCGACGGATCGCTGGACCTTTTGCAATTCGGGGGCGAGGGCGGCGCGGCCTATGCGCAGGGCGGCTGGGGTGGCCCGGGTCTCAGCGGATGCACCCTGGTCGGCGACGGCGGACAGGGCGGTATCGCGAACGCTTACGGCGGCAACGGTGGATCGGCCGGGTTCGGGGGCCGGGGCGGTGACGCCAAAGCCGAGGGCGGTCGGGGCGGCGACGGCGG
>CAZMCT010000137.1:0-9606 GCA_964564785.1 uncultured Planctomycetales bacterium | reverse complement strand
GAACCGCCGCGCCCCCGCCGCGTGCCGATCCAGCCCGCACCGACCGCCGCACCCGCCCTCGAGGCCGCCCCGTCCTCGACGCCCCCCGCCCAGCCGCGAGCGGTGGGCACCGCGCGGTCGGCCGTGCGAAGCGACGTGCGGGCCCTGACGGCCATCCGTGCCGTCCTCCGCGATCGGCGTCAATTGCGGACGGCCGTCGTGCTTTCGGAGATCCTCGGTCCGCCGCTGGCACTTCGAGATCCGTAACCGCCCGTTGAAATGGGGAACAGGCACCGCGGGAGTGGCCGTTGGCGCTGCCGTGTTCGCGCGTTGGCGCGGAGCCTGCCCCCTTTTGGGACGGGCCGGTGAGCGCCGGCACCGCCGCCCCCGCTTCGTCGCGCTTCCAGAATCCGCTACCATGTGTGGTTTTACGTGATGGGAGCGCCCATGAGCACCGGCGGCAGCTACGACCCCCACGCGATCGAGGCCGACATCTACCGATTCTGGGAATCCGGCGGCCACTTCCGCGCCCGCGTCAACCCCGACCGCCGACCGTACGTCATCGACATCCCGCTGCCCAACATCACCGGCGCCCTCCACATCGGCCATGCTCTGAACAACACCATCCAGGACATGCTCATCCGCCACGCCCGCATGCGGGGCTTCGAGACGCTCTGGATGCCCGGCACCGACCACGCCGGCATCGCCACCCAGGCCGTGGTCGAACGCAAGCTCAAGGAGGAGCAGGGTCTCACCCGGCACGAGCTCGGCCGCGAGGGCCTGGTCCAGAAGATCTGGGAGTGGCGCGACGAATACGGCGATCGTATTCTCAACCAGCTTCGCGCCCTCGGTGCCTCGTGCGATTGGGAACGGACGCGCTTCACGCTCGATGAGGTCTGCGCCAAGGCCGTCTACGAAGTCTTCTTCCAGTGGTTCCGTCAAGGTCTCATCTACCGCGGACTGCGGCTGGTGAACTGGGACGCGTTCCTCCAGACGGCCGTGGCCGACGACGAGGTGATCTACGAGAAGGTGAAGGGCCACTTCTGGCACTTCCGCTACCCGATCCTGGCGGAGAAGGATGGGAAGATGGGAAGGTGGGAAGGTGGGCAGGGCGTGCCCGACGACGTCGCCCGCGCGGCCATCGAACGCGCCACCCGGCCCGATGCCCGTCTCGGCGTCGACTACATGGCCATCGCCACTACGCGGCCCGAGACGATGCTCGGCGACACGGCCTTGTGCGTACACCCGTCCGACGAGCGCTACCGGCACGTCGTCGGCCGGCACGTGCTGCTGCCGCTCCAGAACCGGGCGATCCCGATCATCGCCGACGGCCAACTCGCCAAGATCGAGATGGGCACCGGCTGCGTGAAGGTCACGCCTGGCCACGACCCCAAGGACTACCAGTGCGGCTTGCGCAACAAGCTGCCGATGGTGAACATCCTCACGCCCGACGGCCGCATCAACGAGCACGGCGGGGCCTACCGCGGGCAGACCAAGGAGGCCGCCCGCAAGGCCGTGGTCGCGGATCTGGAGAAGCTCGGGCTGGTCGAGAGAATCGAGGATTACGAGACCGAGGTCGGCCACTCCGACCGCTCGAAGACGCCGATCGAGCCCATGCTCAGCGAGCAGTGGTTCGTGAAGATGGCCGGCCTGGCGGAACGGGCGATGGAGGCGGTCCGCGACGGCCGCGTGCGGTTCTTCCCCGAGCGCTACGCGAACACGTACCTCGACTGGCTGGGCGAGAAGCGCGACTGGTGCATCAGCCGGCAGCTCTGGTGGGGGCACCGGATCCCGGTGTGGCGGCCCAGCCTGACTGAGATCGGGAAACTGACCGGTGAGGAGTGGGCGAGCGGGATGCGCGACGTGATGTCGCTCGAGCGAGCGCAATCGGATCAGATCGTGATCCGGATCGCAGACGACGCGCCGCGCGAGGTGAAGTTCGCCGACGGCCTGCGCGGGCATGTCCGCAATGTGCTTGTTTGCCTGCGCAATCCGCAGCACGCGGACATCGCGAACCTTCTCCAGCAGGCCGGCTTCGAGCGGGACCCCGACGTGCTGGACACTTGGTTCAGCTCCGCGCTCTGGCCGCTCAGTACGCTCGGCTGGCCGGACGATTACGGGAAGGGCTCGAGGGCTCGAGGGATCGAGGGCTCGAGGGAAGAGGCCGCGCGCGCCAGCCCCTCGATCCCTCGATCCCTTGATCCCTTGATCCCTGATCTCGACTATTTCTACCCCACGACCGTGCTTGTCACCGCGCGCGAAATCATCACGCTCTGGGTCGCCCGCATGGTGATCACCGGCCTGCACTTCACCGGCCGCGTGCCGTTCGCCCACGTGCACATCCACCCCAACATCCAGGACGGCCAGGGCCGGCGAATGAGCAAGTCGGCCGGCAACGGCGTCGACCCGCTGGACATCATCCACCTCTACGGCACGGACGCGCTGCGCTTCACGATGGTGCAACTCGACAGTGAAACGCAGGACGCCCGGCTGCCGGTGCAGTACCTCTGCCCCCATTGCCACCAGTCGATGCCGCAGCTCTCCGAGCACCTCGGCAAGGCGACGGTCAAGTGCAGGCACTGCAAGAAGGTCTTCGCCACGCGGCTCGGCACCGCCGCGCAGGCCGCCGAGCACGGACTCGGCATCGCCTCCAGCGAACGCTTCGAGATGGGCCGCAACTTCTGCAACAAGATCTGGCAGGCTGCGACAGGCTTCGTCTTCCCGAACATCGGAGCGCCCGGCAGCCCTGTCGCGGGCGGCGGCTCGCCGGCCGGCGGGGCGATCGAGGACCGCTGGATCCTCTCGCGCCTGGCACACGCGATCGAACGGGTCGACGACCGCTACGCCCGCTACCAACTCAACGACGTGGCCGCGACGCTGTACGACTTCTTCTGGGGTGATTTCTGCGACTGGTACGTAGAGCTGGTGAAGCCGCGGCTGTACTCCGCGGGTGAAGGGGTCACGGGTGCCGCGGCAGGGGACGCGGGCCCCGGGCCCCGGGCCTCGGAACCCCGTGCTCCCGGCGGCGACAGCGCCGCTGCCGCTCGGCAGGTCCTGGCCTTCGTGCTCGACCAGTCGCTGCGCCTCATGCACCCCGTCCTGCCGTTCATCACCGAGGCCCTCTGGCAACAGCTCAACGCGCTCGCCCCGCGCCGCGGCGTCTTCGAGCTCTTCGACGGCGAGCCGGCCCTCATCCGCGCCGCCTGGCCCGACGCCTCGAAGCTCCCGCGCGACGACCAGGTCGAGCGCGAAATGGCCGCGCTCCAGCAAGTCATCCGCGCCCTGCGCGACACCCTCGCGCGCATCAACGTCGCCCGCTCCCAGCGCAAGCAGCCCGCCATCGGCAAACTCCCCCGGGCCGTCATCCGACCCGACCCCGCCCTCGCCACCGGTCTCGCCGCTCAGACGGCGGTGCTCGAGCGCCTCGGCCGCTGCGAACGCGTCGAGGTCGGCCCCGACCTGCCCAAGCCGCCCGAGTCCGCCACGCAGGTGCTGGCCGGCGTCGAGATTCACGTTCCGCTGGCCGGGCTCATGGACCTCGCGGCCGAACGGCAGCGGCTCATGAAGGAGCGCGACGAGCTTCGCGGCCACATCCAACGCCTGGCCGGCAAACTCGGCAACGCGGACTTTGTGTCGAAAGCCCCGCCCGCGGTGGTCGAGCAGGAACGGGCCCGCGTGGCCGAGATGCAATCGCGGCTGTCCGTGATCGATCGCAACCTGGCGGAGTTGGGGTGACGCCGCAGCGCAGTTCCGGCGCGGGCCGCTTCGGGGCGCCGGTCCCGCGCTCGGGCGGACATGCCGGCGATCGCGCGCTAGAATCGCATGACTTCCAGATCATCCGCACGCAATTCGCGAGGTTGTACGCATGGCGACGGTGCAGAACATTCTCGAGCGGAAAGGTACCCAGGTCTATCGCGTCCGCGAGGATGACACAGTTCTGGACGCTGCCCGCGCGATGAACACGTATCGCGTCGGCGCGCTGGTGGTGACCCGCGGCGAGACCGTGGTCGGCATCTTCACCGAGCGCGACATCCTCAACCGCGTCGTCGCCGCCCGACGCGACCCGGCTCAGGTGCGCGTCGGCGAGGTGATGACCTCGCCGGTCGCCGTCTGCACCCCGCAGACCACGCGGCACGAATGCCGGGTCGTCATGCGCAACCGCCGGCTGCGACACCTGCCCGTCGTCGACGCCGGCCGCCTCGTCGGCATCGTTTCCATCGGCGACGTGCTCGAGGCCACCGAGGCCGAGCAGTGCGAAACGATCCAGTATCTCCACGAGTACATGTACGGCGAGTGGGTCGAGCCCCAATCCCGAAACGAGCCCCAATCCCGAAGCGAGCCCCAATCCCGCACCGCGCCGGGAAGCTGACGGTGTGACCGACCCGCCCGTCGAAAAACGGGGTTGGCTCCGCGCCAACCCATCCTCACGGGAGTGCCAACAGCCACTCCCGCGGTGCCTGTCCTCTTTTCCAACGGGCTGCTACGGTTGCGGCGGCGGATGTGCCGACGTCCGCGTTTCCGTCGGCGGGCACGGAGACTCCGTCGGTGTGAACGTCGTGCTGCGGCGCAGCTCGATCGCCCGGGACGCCATCCGGTCGTGATCGACGAGGTTGATCGAGCGGATCGTCAGCGGGCTCCGGGGCCGGTCCCGGTTGTCGGTCGGCACGGCCGCGAGCGCTTGTAGTGTCCGCTGACTCTCCGGGTCGCGAGCCTGGCCGATGACGGTGTACTGGCCGTCGAGTTCGCGCAGCCGCGACAGCGCAATGAAGAACTGGCAACTGGCGGAGTTCGGGTCGCTGGGCTTGCGGGCCATCAGCAACGTGCCCGCGTCCACCTCGAGGTCGCTGAACTCGGCCGGGATGAGCTTTCCGTCCGGGCGAATGCCGGTGCCATCTCCTTTCGGGCAGCCGCCTTGCAGGATAAAACCGGGGATGACGCGATGCAGGGTCTTGCCGTTGTAGAAGCCGTCCCGCACGAGCTCGAGAAAGTTCTCGACATTGGCCGGCGCCCGGTCGTACTCGAGGACGAATGTGATTTTCCCCAGGTCCGTCACCAGGATCGCGTCGCGCCGCGATTCGACCCGGAACTCGGCCGTCGCTGCTCCGATCTTGCCCTCCAGCGGCCGCCATTCGACGCGGTAACTGCCCGTGTATCGCGCCGCAGGGAAGTAGCTCGCCAAATCGATTTCTGCGCCCAGCGCCCCACCGGGAGCCAATCGCAACGAGCTGACCGCGTCGCCGGAGGGGGGCGGCACGGCCGGGGGCAGGATCTCCCGGGGCTCCTCGTTCTCGTAGCTGACGAGGATCGCGTGCGGACTCCCGCCAAAGATGATCTGGATTGGAAGCGTGATCCCTTCCGCAACCGATAACGGCGGATCCAACGGCACGACCACCGGCTGGTCGGAGGTGTTGATCAAGCTAAACCGAAGCCGGATCGGGGCTTCCGGCCAGAAGACCGGCCGCAGCGCGCGCAGATCGCAGCGCAACCCGGCGTACTCGGTTGCCAGGGCGGGCTGCGCAACCGCTGCGGCCGTGAGGGCACACAGGCCCGCGGCCGCGGTCAACAGCGACCGCGTACAAGTCCGAGAGGTTACGAACATAGCACCTGCCGCGTAGTTATACCGCGAGATCGGCAAAGGGTTGTAGCCCGCGCGGCAAATCTCGCGAATTCGACGGCCAACGTATCAGACCACGGCCCGGAGTTCCAGATGCAGAACGTCGGGCAGGGCCCGGATGCTGGCGAGGGCCTCGGCGCTGGGACGCTCGTCCAGAGCGATCGTACACCAGGCGGCCTTGGCTCCGGTGAAAACCCGGCTGGTGATTTCCTGGGCGTTGATCCCGTCCGCCCGCACCGCGTCAAGAATGGCGGCCATCACGCCCACCTGGTCGCGGACCCGCAGTACGAGCTGCCAGGTGGCCGG
Source organism: uncultured Planctomycetales bacterium (assembly GCA_964564785.1). Taxonomy (GTDB): domain Bacteria; phylum Planctomycetota; class Phycisphaerae; order UBA1845; family Fen-1342; genus CAZMCT01. The sequence continues at coordinate 3,707 of CAZMCT010000137.1, read as the reverse complement.
ACTGCGGTCGGTGATGTTCAGGCAATTGAGTACCTCACCGGACACGACGAACGCACGGACGACGCGGATGACCTCGTCGGCCGTCGCGCGGCGGGCTTGGGCAGTCAGCGGACCGATGTGCTGCGTGCCGATCACCCCCGGCATCTCGCACAGGCGACAGCGGTATCGGGCAGACTCGGTGGCCGGCTCGGTGCTGTGCACGTCGAGCGCTGCGCGGACGTGCTGCTGCTCGACGGCGCGGAGCAGCGCGGGCTCATCGACGGCGCCGGGGTGGCCGACGTGGATCAGAAGCGCTCCCGGCTTCATGCTGTCGAGGAACTCGGCGTCGACCAGCAGTTCCGACGGGTGGCCGACGGGAGTCACGACGACGGCGTCCGCGAGCCGCGCGACCTCGCGCGGCCAGTTGCAGCCTTCGAAGTCGGGCTCGGCGTGAATATCAGGCCAGCGGGGCGACCAGCCGACGACCCGCATCCCGAACGCCCGGGCCCGCGCCGCCACCAGCCGCCCGACGGCGTCATAGCCGAGCAGACCCAGCGTTCGGCCCGCCAGCCCGCGCGCGTCGCCAAGTTCGCCGCGAATCCAGCGCCCCTCACGAAGGGCGATCGTGTTGTCCACGATGCGGCGGTCCAGCCCCAGAAGCAGGCCGATCGCCAGCTCGGCCACCGCCGTGGCGTGCGTGTCCGGACAGTGTGCGACAAAAATGCCCTGGCTGGACGCGTCCTCGAGCGCGATGTTTCCCGGCCCGCTGCCGGCATGCACGATCATTTGCAGGCTGGCCGCGCCGGCCAGCGACTCGGGCGACACGCGCGTCCCGCCGACGATCAGCACGCCGACGCCGGTCAGCGCGGCCCTGAGCTCCGCCGGGGCGACCTGCGGTCGCACGTCGAGGTCCACCGCCAGGCTGCGCAGTTGCTCGAGCGCGTCGTCCGGCAATTCGCAGGCGACGAGGACTTTCATCGCGTTCTCCTTCGGCCGGTCCGGAGAGGGCCCGACCAGCGGAAGAGTCATTGTACCCGCCGGGAAGACGCCCGGCGCGGGTTCGCCGGTGCGAGCACGACGTCCCTGCCGGCCCCTATCCGCCCGTCAAAAAAGGGGACCGGAACCGCCCAAGTGGCTGTTGGCGCTCCCGTGACCGTGAGTTGACGCGAGTCAGCCTCCTTTCTCAGAGAGCTGCCAGTGCAGGACTCAACCCACCGTCCTCGGATTGCACTCTATAATGCCTCCGATGAGTGCTGCGGGCGCGGGTCGGCCGCATCCCCCGAGCCTCTGGTCAAAAGCCCGTTGCAAAAGGGGACAGGCACCGCGGGAGCGCCTGTTGGCGCTGCCGTGATGGCGGATTGACGCCGAGCCAGCCCCGTTTCAACGGGCCACTGAAGGAACGCACATGCACTGGCTCACCAGCAATCCCTGGCGCTGCTGGGAACGAACGACGTTGCCGGCGGTGCTCAACGGACCCGACGACCTCCTCGTCCGCGTCGCTCTTTACAACCGCCAGACGCGCGTTTACCAGTCCGAGTTCCGCTGGCCGGCCCTCGACCGCCTCGGCCCCAACGACTTCCGCGGCGGTTATGCCCAGGTCACGCTCCGCTTCGGTGACATCCGCTGGTCGTTCGAAGCGGCCGGCGACCAGGAGCGCACCTATCTGCTCGTCCGCTGCCTCGATCCGGCCGCGGCCGGTTCCGTCGATATTCAGCTTGAAACGCTTTATCTCCGACCCGACGGCCAGGTCGTCACCCGCGAGCACGAGGTCGTCGCCCGCCGCCGCGCCGCCGCCTGGCGCATCTGGTCGCCCACGCCCCCCGCCCATCGCCGCGGTTCGGTCATCGTTTCACCGCTCGCCCGCCCCTTCATCGCCGTCATCGAGCCCGCGGCCGAGCCCGGCCACCGCCTCGAAGCCCGCGACGAAGGTCCGCCGGCCACCGGCCGACTGACGGATGCCCTGACCCCGGCCGAACGCGAGATCGCCGCCAAGGTCGCGGATGCGCGGGCCGCGTTCATGGCTCGCTTCCGCTTCGTCCCGCCCGAATTCTGGTGGGTGTACGCCGCGATTCCGTTCGGATTGGGATGGAATCTGATCTGGGCGGCCGACCGCGGCGAGCCCGTGCAGGTGTGCAGCCGCGACTGGTGCGTCCACGGCAACTACGGCGAGTGGGTGCTGTTCAACTGGGACACCTTCCTCCTGCTGCCCGCCGCGGCCGAGTACGACCCCGATTTCGCCCACCAGATCGTCCGCCCGCAGCTCATGGTTCAGACGCCCGAGGGCCTCGTGCCCGGCATCGCCAGCCCGATCGGCATCTCGGCCGACCGCGGGATGCCGCCCGACGCCAGCTACGGCCTGTGGAAGGCGTACCTGAAGACCGGCGATCGGTCTTTCGTCGAGAACTACTACGACCGGCTGGTCCGTTACCACAACTGGTGGCGGCGCAACCGCGACGGAAACGGCGACGGCCTGCTCGAGTGGGGCAGCAACCCGACCGCACCCGCCCACCCGCAGTGGCAGGCCCACACCCTCTGGGCCAGTCGCTACGAAACAGGCATGGACAACCACCCCATGTGGGACGGCGTCCGTTTCAACCTGGAGACGAATACCCAGGAGCAGAGCGACATTGGACTCTCCGCCCTGCATGCGCTCGACGCCTTCTGTCTTTCCAACATGGCGGAACTGCTCGGACGCCACGACGACGCCGCCCGCTTTCGCGCCCGCGGGGAGCAGGTCGGCCGCAGCATCGAGCAATCGCTCTGGAACGACGACGCCGGCCTGTGGCTCAGCCGCGACTGGAACGGAAGCTGGAATCACCGCGCCTCGCCGATCTGCTTCTACCCGCTGTTCCTGCCCACGACCCGGCGCGAACACGTCGAGCGGGCCGTCCGCGAGCACCTGCGCAATCCGCGCCGGTTCGGCGGGCGCTACGTCATGCCCGTCAGCCCGCGCGACGACCCGGCCTATCCCGAGCAGTACTATGTTCGCGGCCGCATCTGGCCGGCGCAAACGCTGCTCGTTCACGCGGCGCTCCGCGAGCAGCGCGACGAGGCGGCCGCAGCCGAGCTGGCCCGCGCCTGCCTGGAAACCATGCGGCAGGAGTGGCTCGAGGAAGGCCACCTGCACGAAAACTACCACGCCGAGACGGCCGACGGCGACGATACGCCCGAGAGCGACCCGCTGTACAGCTTTGGCGTGATGCTGCCCATGGCGGCGTGGAATCACCTCCGCGACCAGCGGCTGGACGGCAGCGAAGCGACGGCCGACCTCTCGATTTTCGCGGAGCACCTCGACCCCGCCGGCCATCTTCGCCGTCAGATCGACCCCCGCGAGGCCCTCCCGCCGTTATGACCCGAATCCGAGCCGCAACCGGCAGGGAGCGATCCGTCCGAGCCGCGACCGGCAGGGAGCGGTTTGACCCGTCGCTCCCGCTCCGGGCTCGGATTGCCCCGTCGCCACCGCTCCGGGCTCGGATTGCTCCGTCGCTACCGCTCCGGGCTCGGACTGACCCGTCGCTGCCGCTCGGGGCTCCGATCGGGCGCTCGCCGGCGCTTCGCGTCGTGTTTTTGTCGCCCTCCGCGCTCTCCGCGCCACTGCGGTTCCCCTTGCGATCCGCCGGTGTTTCGCAACCCGCCGCCCCGCGATATCCTGCCGGTTCTGCCCCCAGCCGAGGGCGGCTGGGCCACAACGGTGTGGCACCGCCGCCCCCGGCGGTGAGCTTATCGAC
>CAZMCT010000136.1:0-9651 GCA_964564785.1 uncultured Planctomycetales bacterium | reverse complement strand
CATGAAAAAAGCCGCCGGCGTCGGTCTTTCGCCGGCGGCTCGATTCCCTGCCCCGAATGATCCGTTTCAGCCGTTGCCTTCCGCTGCCGCCCGACGCTCCGGCGAGGTAGCCGACCGCGATCCGGGGGCTTCTTCGTCAGCGAACAGCCGGGCCTTCATCAGCCGCCCGATCTTGAACTTCACAGTTCGCTTAGAAGGTACAAACACTTTCTCCATCGTCTTTGGGTTCTGAGCGATACGGGCGGCCCGCGAGCGGAGCTCAAACACGCCGAAGTCCCGGAATTCCAGGCGATTGCCCTCACCCAATTCCGCGACGATCTCGTCGAGGAACGTTTGCACGATCCTCTTCACGAGCACACGCTTGGTGCCCGTCTTGTCCGCAATGCGATCAACGAGATCCTTCTTGGTAATCGTGTTCATCGGGTTCCCCAACACACCGCCTTCGGCGGCTGCCTATGCCACCCGGCTTCCTTGCAGCAAGTCATCACACTCTAAACCAGAAACTGACGCTGATATCCGGCCTCGCCATGATACGCCACGCCCCCGGCGCGTTCAAGCGGAATCCTCGTTCCCACAATGGGTTAGCAAACCATCCCGCCGCCGGTTTGTCAACGCCAGGCCGACCACGCCAGGTCCCCGCTCACAACGGCTCCCGGCCGCGTGCCGCCGGCCGCGGCCCGGCTCGCGTGCCTACGCCCGGTGCCGGCTTTCTCCGCGCCGGCCCGGTTTTTCGGGACGCTCCCGCGCCGCCCGGCCGCTTTTCGGCCCTCCGCCGGGCTCCGTCCGTTAGCGCTCTGTTGAGGACATCCTCCACCCTCCGCACCAGCACGAATTCCAGCTCCGCCCGCACGTCCTCCGGCACGTCCTGAACGTCAGGCTCGTTGCGGGCCGGCAGCAGCACCGTCCGGATGCCCGCCCGGTGGGCCGCCAGCACCTTCTCCTTCACGCCCCCGATCGGCAGCACCTCCCCGCGCAGCGTGATCTCGCCCGTCATGGCGACTTTCGGATCCGCCGGCCGGTTGGACAACAGGGACACCAGCGCGGTGAGCATGGCCACGCCCGCCGAAGGCCCATCCTTGGGCACGCCGCCCGCGGGAACGTGGATATGGATATCCTTTTTCTTGAGCTGCTCGACGTCGATCTTCCACTGCGCGGCCCGCGCCCGCACGAGCGACATGGCGGCCTGCCCAGACTCCCGCATCACCTCGCCGATCTGGCCCGTGAGCATAAACCCGCCATTGCCGGGCATTTGCGCTGCCTCGACGAAGATGATCTCGCCCCCCACCGGCGTGTACGCCAGGCCGGTCGCCACCCCTGGCACGCCGTGGTGCAGCGCCTGTTCGCGCTCGAAACGCGGCGGTCCGAGGTAACGCTCCAGGTCTTCCGGATCGACCCGCGGATCGATCTTTTCGTCGCGGGCGACCTTCGCGGCCACCGCCCGCAGCACCGTCCCGATCGTCCGCTCCAGGTTGCGCACGCCCGACTCGCGGGTGTAATTCTCGATGATCCGCCGCAGCGCTTCATCGGTGAACGCCACGTCGCGGCCCACCAGTCCATTCTCCTCCATTTGCCGCCGCACCAGGTAACGACGCGCGATCTCGAGTTTCTCGGCCGTCGTGTAGCCCGACAACTCGATGATCTCCATCCGGTCCCGCAGGGGCGGCGTTACCGGTTCGAGCTGGTTCGCCGTGCCGATGAAGAGCACCTTCGACAGATCGAACGGCACGCCCAGGTAGTGATCGGTGAAACTGTGATTCTGGGCGGGGTCCAGCACCTCCAGCAGCGCCGAAGCCGGGTCGCCGCGAAAATCCATTCCGATCTTGTCCAGCTCGTCCAGCATGAACACCGGGTTGCGCGTGCCCGCCTTGCGGATTTCCTGGATGATCCGGCCGGGGATCGCGCCGATGTACGTCCGCCGATGTCCGCGGATGTCCGCCTCGTCGCGCACGCCCCCCAACGAAACGCGGATGAACTGCCGTCCCAGGGCCCGCGCGATGCTCTGCCCCAGCGACGTCTTGCCGACGCCCGGCGGGCCGATGAAGCACAGGATCGGGCCCTTGCCCTCCGGCTTCAGCTTCCGCACCGCCAGATACTCGAGAATCCGCCGTTTGATCTTTTCGAGCCCATAGTGGTCGGCGTTCAGCACCTCCTCCGCCCGCCGCAGGTCGAGGTTGTCCGTCGTTTCCTTCTTCCACGGCATCTGCACCAGCCAGTCGAGGTAATCGCGGATCACCCCGTTTTCGGGCGACGCGCTCGGAAGCCGCTCCAGCCGGTTGAACTCGCGCCGCGCCTCGCGCAGCACAACCTCCGGCATGTCGGCTTCGTCGATCTTCCTTTTCAGGTCCTCCAGCTCGGCCGTGCGACCCTCGCCCTCCCCCAGCTCCTTCTGGATGGCCTTGAGCTGCTGCTGAAGGTAATACTCGCGCTGCGAATGGTCGATCTGCGACCGCACCTCGTCCTGAATCTTGTTCGAGAGCTGGAGGATCTCGAGTTGGTTGTTCAGGGTGGCGTTGATCTTCCGCAAACGGTCGGCCAGGTCGAATGTCTCCAGCAGTTCCTGCTTCTGCGGCACCCCCAGCGACAGATTCGCGGCCAGATAGTCGGCGAGCTGACCGGGCTTCTCGATGTTCTCCAGCACCAGCTTCGCCTGATCGGGCACGTTCGGACTGAGATCGATGATCTGCAACGCGGTCTGCCGGGCGTTGTACGCCAGCGCATCCACCTCCAGTCCGGGTTTTTCATCCTCGTCGTCGTGCGGATTGATCACCGCCCGCCAGTACGGCTCGCTCGCTTCCCACTCCACGATCCCCACCCGCACCAACCCGTGCACCAGCAGGCTGTTCGTCCCATCGGGCATCCGCAGCAGCTTCAACACCTGCGCCGCCGTCCCCACGCGGTAGATGTCGTCCAGCCCCGGGTCCTCGATGTCCTCCCGCCGCTGCGTCACTACCACCAGCAGCTTGTTCCCCCCCAGCACGGCGTCGATCAGCCGCTTCGACTTCTCGCGCCCCACCGTCAGCGGCACCACCGTCCCCGGGAACACCACCATGTCCCGCACCGGCAGCACCGGCAGGTCGCGCGGTAGTTTTACGCCCCCGTCGCGCTCCGGCTCGAGCGACCTGTCGGGCTCACCTCCCGGCGGGCCGTCCGGCTGCTGGGCCGGCTGCTGCTTCAGCTCATCTTCGGCAGTCGGATCCATAGATAGCCCTTCTCATACACGGCTTCGACCCGGTGCACGTCGATCGGCTCGCCGAAATCCACCTCGCGGTAGAACGGCCCTTCGTCGATCTCCATCAGCTCGATGCTGAACGGCTCGTCCTGGCACGGCCCCTGCGGCTGCGCCCGCTGCCCCGAGATCCGTACGTGCCGATCGTCGGGGCACACCACCGACACCGAGTCGCCGTCCAGTCCGGCCAACTCGACGCACAGCACATAGGCCCTGCGCGTGGAATAGATGTTGATCGTCGGCAGCCAGGAGCCCGAGGCGCGGTAATCGCAGAAGCTGCGGTTCCGCATCTCTTCCATGATGTCCTGGATTCGGCGTGACCAGTCGTCGCCCGGCCCGAATCGTTTTGCCATCGCCGCCGCCCTCAATGCCCGCTCGCCGCGGGTGCGTCCCGCGTATTGTAAGCGTTCCGCCCGCGGCCGGTAGCGGCCGGCGGCTCGCCGGTCGCCCGGGATCTCGCAGCGCTTCCGTCATTCCGAGCAGCCTAGCGCCCCGGAGTCCGCCGGCCAATGATCGGCCACGACCCGACCACCCGGCCGCAACCCGACCGCCCGGTCGCGGTCGCAGCGAACTTCGACCTTTTGTATGCTGACGGCGGGGCGAGCCGGCTCGCGGCGTCTCCGCGCCGGCCGCACGACAAGGAGGAACAGGTGACTGTCCCTTCCGCTTGTCCCTGCCGCTGTCCTGGCTCGGCGACTGTGCGACGCGACACTGAGTTTTCGGTCCCTAGGAGATCACACAGATGCACTCGAAGTGGCAACGGGGCGTGGTGGCGGCCGTTTGCACAAGTGTCCTGAGTCTTCTGCTCGGCGGGTGCCCGACGACGGAGCCGTCGGCGGATGCGCTCAAGAAGATCGCCCCGCCGCCGTCGGGGCGGCTTTACCACGGCGTATTCCCGGGCAGCCTGACCGGCGCCGAGGATGACATTTCGGCCGCAGACATCACGTCGTACGAGCAGGCGGTCGGCCAAGGTGTCGCGTGGGTGTATTTCGCGCACAACTGGTACCAGTCGCGCGCGTTCCCGCTCAACTCGGCAACAATGATCCGCGACCGCGGCGCGGTTCCGTTCATCCGCCTGATGTTGCGGTCGAGCGACGCGCAGAACGAGGCCGAGCCGGTGTTCAACCTGCCCGCGATCATCGCCGGCGAGTTCGACGCCGATCTGGACGCCTGGGGCGCGGCGGCCCGCGACTTCGGCGACGCGCTGCTCGTCGAGTGGGGCACCGAGTGCAACGGCGAGTGGTTCAGTTGGAACGGGGTTTGGAACGGCGGCGAGGAGCCGGGCGACTTCGGCGACCCCGCCGCGCCCGACGGGCCGGAGCGGTTCGTCGCGGCGTTTCGGCACATCGTGGAGCGCATCCGCGGGGCCGGCGCCGCCAACGTGACGTTCGTCTGGCATGTCAACGCGGACGACGTACCCGGCGAGGCCTGGAACGCTTTGGAGAACTACTACCCCGGCGACGACGTCGTGGACTGGCTGGCAGTCAGCGTGTACGGGCCGTTGACCCCGCTGACGGACGACGCCCCGGTGTTTACGACGGTGCTGGACGACGTTTATCCGCGCCTGGCGGCACTGAGTGCCGATAAGCCGATCATCGTCGCCGAGTTCGGGTGTGCCGCGAACCACCCCACCGTCGCCGCTGACGAGTGGGCCGACGACGCCCTCACGCAGCTTCTTGGCCGCCGCTGGCCGCGGATCATCGGCTTCTCGTGGTGGAACGAGCATTGGCAAAACGACGAGGACCCGGCCCACGATACGATCATGCGCGTGCAGGAGGTCCCGGCCTTGGCAGCCACGTTCCAGCAAATCCTGGCCGCCAACGAGGAGCAGCTCGGCGCACCGGTCATCGTGGATGTGGTCCCTTGAGACGCCCCGCGCGCGACGGCCCGTTTGCCCCACGGAGGAACACCGTTAATCGGCGTGTCGGGTGCCGGTCCGTGTGCCGCGCGCTCGAGGCGACCGGTGGGTCGGGATCGTCGCCAATCCGTCGTTCTGCACGAATGGGGAACGTGGGTAGCTGCCAGTAGCCCGTTGAAAAACGGCACACGCACCGTGGGAGTGGCTGTTGGCGCTATCGTGATGGTAGGTTGGCGCGGAGTCGGCCCCCTTTCCCAACAGGCTGGCAAGGAGCTCGTGGTGATCTTCGCCGTTCACATCGCGTACCGCACCCCGTGGCGGCTCGCCGCGATCGCGCTGGCCGCCCTCATCTTCCCCGCCTGTGACCGCCCCACGGGGCGATCCGGCGACACCAGCGCTGCCGCGACCCCATCGGCAGCCTCCGCGGACGCCCCCAACGTCCTGCTCATCACGCTCGACACCACCCGGCCCGACCACCTCGGCTGCTACGGCTACGCCGCGGCCCGCACGCCCGCGCTCGACTCCCTCGCCGCCGGCGGCGTCCGCTTCGCCGACGCGCTCGCCCCCGTTCCGCTGACACTGCCCTCGCACGCTTCGCTGCTGACCGGCGTTTACCCACCCACCACCGGCCTGCGGCTCAACAGCGCCGGCGTGCTGCGGGCCGGAGTGCCCACCCTGGCCGAGCATTTCCACGCCCGCGGCTACCGGACGGGGGCCTTCGTGGCCGCGTGGGTGCTCAACGCCACGTTCGGACTGAATCGCGGCTTCGACACCTACAACGATCAGGTCAATCCCGCGCCCGAGACCGGAGAGCGCCGCTTCGGCCGACCCGAGCGGGCCGAGCGCCCCGGCGACGCGGTGTGCGACGCGGCCCTGGCCTGGCTCGACCAGGACCCGGGCCGTCCCTTCTTCGCGTGGGTTCATTTCTTCGACCCGCATCACCCCTACGAGCCGCCGGCCGGCTACCAGGACCTGCCGGATCCCTACGACGGCGAGATCGCGTTCATGGACGCCCAGGTCCTCCGCCTGCTCGACTGGCTCGCGCGGCGCGGCCAGCGCGCGCGGACGCTGATCATCGCGTGCGGCGACCACGGCGAGGCCTTCGGCGAACACGGCGAGTTCGAGCACGGCCTGTTCGTCTACGACACGACGATGAAGGTTCCGCTGCTGATGGCCTGGCCCGGCAAACTGCCGGCCGGTCGCACCGTCGCCCAAACGGTCCGCCTGATCGACATCATGCCGACCGTGCTGGAGCTGCTGGGCTGGGAGCCGGCGGGCCCGCTCGATGGTGAGAGTCTGCGGGCGGCCTTTGCGGGCGACGAGTTCAAGTCGTTGCCCGCGTACGGCGAAAGCGAATATCCGTGGTTCGCGTTCGGCTGGGCGCCGCTGCGGGCGTATTGGGCGGAAAGCTGGAAGTACATCGCAGCGCCACGGCCCGAGCTGTATGACCGCGCCGCCGACCCCGGCGAGCTGACGAATGTGCTCGAGCGGGAGGGGCAGCGTGCCGCGGCCCTGCGCGCGGACCTCGCGCAGCTCCAGGCCGGCATGCAGTTGGCCGAGGCGGCGCCCGTCAAGCTCACGGACGAAGACCTGCGGAAGCTCGAGAGTCTCGGATACGTCGGCGTCGGGACGCCCCCGCAGCCCGCACCCGACCGCGCGCTCCGCGACGCCAAGGATGTGACCGACGTCGCCCGGGCGTTCAAGGATGCTCGTCAGTTGGCCCACGAGCGCAAATACGCCGAGGTCGTCGCGCGGGTCGAGCCGCTCGTCGAGCGCAGCCCCGAGTCCGACGAGATCTTCGCCCTGCTCGGCGAGGCCTACTCGGCCCTCGGCCGCCTGCCCGAAGCCGAGCGCGCCTGGCGCAACAGCCTCCGCGCCGTCCCCACCAACCCCCAGCGGCTCTGCGAGCTGGGCGACGTCGTCGCCCGTCAGGCCCGCATCGCGGACGCCGTGGCGGTCTGGCAGCAGGCCCTCGCCGCCGCCCCCGGCTTCGCCACCGCCCACAACCGCATCGGCATGGTCCATTACCAGCAGCGGCAGTGGAAGCTCGCCGCCGAACACTTCCGTCAGGCCGTCGTCTCCAGGCCCGACGCGACCGCGCTCACCAACCTCGCCAGCGCGCTCGCCGCCCAAGGTGAAAAGGATGAGCCGCTCAAGCTCCTGCACCAGGCGCTCGCCGCCGACCCGACGCACGCCCCCGCTCATCGCGCGCTGTGGCAGTTGCTCGCCGGCGCGGGCCGCCACGCCGAAGCCCTCACCGCCCTGCGAGACGCCGCGGCCGCCCTCCCGCAGGACGCCATGATCAAGCGGGCCCTGGCCGGCCTGCTCGCCGCCCGCGGGCATTCCCAGGATGCGCTCGCCGTCGCGGAGCAGGCCTGCATGCTCGAGCCCAACAATCCCGAGAGCCACGACGTGCTCGGCATCGCCCGCGCGGCATCCGGCGATTTCCCCGGGGCGATCGCGGCCGCCCGCCAGGCGATGACCCTTGCGCAGCAGCAGGGCCGGGCCGACCTTGCGAGCCAGATTGCCGCCCGCATCCGGGCCTACGAGGCCGGGCGGGTGAACTGAATTCCCTCCTTCCCATGCGTAGCGCCGGCCCCCCGCGGCCAGCCTCACCACTGCCGACACGGCAGTGGCACACGGGCGGAACACACCGCGGCCCCATAACTCGCAACTCGCTAATCGCTAATCGTTACTCGCTGTTCGCTACTCCGCTTATCGCTCCTTGCCGCGGCGCCGAAACGTATTGAACGCTCAAGGTACGCGGCCTTGCGCCCGCGGCGGTGCACCATGGAAATCGGGACATCGACATCCTCCGTGAGCCTGGTCCCCAGTCTCCGTTCCAACTCGGGGCAGGTCGTCAACGTCGGCGGGCAGCCCGTACTCATCCCCAATACGCCGTCGCTGTTCGGCGACGCGGCCACGATCTCGATCGGCGGGCTGCCGGTCGCCGGGTTCAAGGACTACACCAACCTGGGCGCATCCGGCGCCTGGCAGTTCAACCTCGCCGGCGTCCTGAACACCCAGGCGTCGGCCCTGACGCCCCGTTCGCTCTCGCCCGAGCAGGAGGCGGCCGAGGCCGAGGCCGTCAAGCAGGCGTTCGACCTGATCAACGTGAAAGAGTATCTCGGCGCCCGCAACCTGATGACGCAGCTCCTGAAGGACAACCCCACGAACGCCGCGGCGATCCATGCGCTGGGATACGCGTGGATGGCGGAGCGCGATTACGAGCAGGCCGAGCAGCTCTTCCTGAAGGCCCACGCGATCGACCCCACCGCGGGCTACAACCTTGATGCCGACTACGCCCGCCTGCTTCGCAAGGATGACGCCATCGTTCTCACCCGCGCCCGGGCGCTGGTCGAGTCCGGCCAGCGCAGCGAAGGTATCCGCCTGCTGCTGACGCTCACCGAGCGCAGCCCCGGCTATACGCCCGCCCGCGTCCTGCTCGGCACCGCCCTGCTCGATGACGGCGACGGCAACAACGGCCTCATGCAGATCGCCACGGCCATTCGCAACGCCCGGCCCGACGAATTCGCCGGCCTCGAGTCGCTGCTTGCCGACCTGATTCGCGCGGCCCCCGGCGCCGTCTTCGTCCGCCAGTTGGCCGGCAAGCTCCAGCTCCGTCAGGGCCGCTACGAGGAGGCCCTGGCCACCTTCCTCGCCGCCCGGCAGCTCAGCGAGGACCCGGTCGCCAACGACCGCGACCTCGCCTCGGCCTACGTGGGCATCGGCCGCGAGCGGCTCCGGCACCGTGACATCGCCGGCGCGATCACCGCCTTCGAGCAGGCCAAGACCTACGACGCGACCGGGCGCGCCACCAAGGAAGCGCTTGCTGAGGCGTATATCATGCGGGCCGAGCGCGCGGTCAACGCCCGCGACTACAAGTCCGCGGCGGCCGATTACGCGCTCGCGGCCGACACGCTGGGCACCTACGGCACCCGGGACTTGCGCGCGCGGGCCGCCAGTGGCGCGTACCTGACCGGCCGGGCCCTCGAGCGGGCCCGCATCGACTCGGGCGGTGCGATCGACACCGAAGTGGTGGCGTTCCAGGCGGCCTACGAGCTCGACTCCGAGAACGACACGTACCGCGAGCATCTGGCCGAGATTCGCAACGCGCTGGGCGATCAGCACACGGCGGCCGGCGAGCTGGAGGAGGCGGCGGCGGCCTACAAGCGGGCCTACGAGCTGGACCGCCACAACGCGAGCTACAAGGCGAACACGATCAACGCCTACCTCGCCTGGGGTGATGACCGGCTATACAACCTCAACTACTCGGACGCGATTGACGCCTACCTCCAGGCTTTCAACATCGACCGGGACAACGAAGCCGCCCGCCTCAAGCTCGCCAACGGATACAACGCCCGCGGGGTGTACTACCGTGACGAGGAGGAGGACTATCGTGCGGCCGTGAAGGACTTCAAAAACGCCCTGCGGCTGTTCCCCGACAATCCCGAGTATCAGGCGAACTACGACACCGTGGCCCCCTGGGATTATTGACCCGGGGCGGCACCGTGGGCCCGGCACGGGGTGCCGGGCCGCGCTCGCAACCCCGTGCGGAACACGTCGC
>CAZMCT010000135.1:0-9652 GCA_964564785.1 uncultured Planctomycetales bacterium | reverse complement strand
GCCCCCGCCGCAACGCGTTATGCTATCAGCACCGGGATGGTGAATAATCCCGGCTGATTGGTCATACATGGTCGGCTCGGGCGCTGTGCCAACCCGAGCGCAGTCCCGGCCCCCGTTCGACCCGAGCCACGGTAGGATGTGTGTGTGCGCGTAGCGGGACACCACAGCTTCTTGTACCAAGTCCGGTGAGTGGTAGCATCATCACTTGCATGGTCCAGGCTGCATTCGATTGAGGAGGATGCCCGATGCGAACAATTGTGGTCCTGATGGGTAGCATGGTTGCGATGACGGGTTGTGGCCCCCAAGTCGAGTTCCTTCAGTACCGCGGCCCGCAGAACTGGCCGACGGGGTCCGCATTCGTCCGTGTCGTGGAAGGGGTCGAAGTCTACGAAGGCCTTCCGGACCGGCCGTACGAAGTGCTCGGGATCATCGACATCTGGCACAACCAACCGTTCTTCGCGAACGCGTCTGCTACAAGAGATGTGCTCGACTACGTGAAGAAGAACAACGGCAGCGCAGTCGTCTGGCTGAGCAAGCGGCTAATCACGAGCGGTTCACTGCTGATGGAGAAGGCGAGTTGTGGCGCCGCGGAAATTGACACCGGCCACTCGACCCAGCCGCTCATCGCGCGCACCCGTGGAACCTCAAGCGCGTACAGCACTGACCGGGGAACTTCGATTCACTATCAGGAAGACGCCTGGGTCGAGCCGCAGCGCAGCACCCTTCTTGTCGTGCGGTGGAAGTAGGACAAGCTCGCACTCCTTGACCCGATTCGACCGCGGCGCTGCGCGTCAGCGTTCGCGGCGCGCGGGGTGCTGACGCGCCGCCGCGTGTCTGCGCCTATCAGGGCTTCAGCTTGGGGCTGCTCTCGACTTGCCGGCTGACCAGGATGGCCCGCCGCACGGCGGCCGCGACGCTCGCGGCGTCCAGGCCCGCTTCGGCGAGCTGGTCGGCGCGGCTGCCGTGCTCGTAGAACCGGTCGGGGGCCATGCCCAGGCGGATGACGCCGTCGGTCGGCAAGCCGAGCCGGTTCGCGGTCTCCAGCACGGCGCTGCCGAAGCCGCCGCTGATCGAGTGTTCCTCGAGCGTGATGACCGGCGTGCCGCGGGTGATCGCGGTCACCACCATGTTTTCGTCGATGGGCTTGGCGAAGCGGGCATTCACCACGCCGACGAACAGGTCCTCAGCCTCGAGCCGGCGGGCCGCGGCCAGCGCATGGGCCACGAGCGCCCCATACGCCAGGATCGTCGCGTCGGGGCCCTCGCGCAGCACGCGGCACTTGCCCAGGTAGAACGGCGGAGCGCTGCCCAGCTCGTCGGGCACCGTGTCGCGCGGGTAGCGCACGACCCACGGCACGTCCAGCTTCAGACCCAGCCGCAGGGCCTGCTCGAGCTCCGGCTCGTCGGCCGGGGCCATCAGCACCATGTTCTGAAAGCCGCGCAGATACAGGATGTCGAGGTAACCGTGGTGCACCGCGCCGTCCCCGCCCACCAGCCCCGCGCGGTCGAGGCAGAAACCCACCGGCAACTTCTGGAGCACGACTTCCTGGAACACCTGGTCGAACGCCCGCTGAAGGAAGGTCGAATAAATGCACGCCAGCGGCTTCAGCCCCGCCTTCGCCATGCCGGCCGCGATGTCAACCGTGCAGCTCTCCGCGATGCCGCAGTCCAGCACGCGGTCGGGCAGCGCCTTGCGCACCTTCGCCAGGCCGGTGCCGTCCGGCATGGCGGCGGTGAGCGCGAAGACCCGCTCGTCCTCGTGCATGATCCGGATCACGGCCTCGGCGAAGGCGGTCGTCCAGCTCTTGCGGTCGCTCTGGACCGGGCTGACGGAGTCGCCGTCGATCTGGAGCTTTCCCGGGCTGTGGAACGCGCAGGGGTCCTTCGAGGCCCAATCGCAGCCGCGGCCTTTCTCGGTGTGCACGTGCAGCAGCACCGGCTGGTTCACGTCGCGCAGCAGTTGGAGCAGGTCGATCAGGTGCCGCAGGTCGTGACCGTCTACCGGCCCCACATACAGGAAGCCGAGCTGCTCGAAGATCTGGTGCGGCGACACGGTCGACTTGATGCCCTGCTTGAGGTGCTCGAGCACCTCGTGCATGCTCTTGCCGACCACCGGCACGCGCGACAGTACGTGCTGTACCTTGTGTTTGACTTCCTCGTAGAGCGCACTGACGCGGAAGCGGGCCAGGTACGTGGCCAGCCCCCCCTGCGTCCGCGCGATGCCCATCGAGTTGTCGTTCAGAATCACCAGGAACTGCCGCTTCAGCGTGCCCGCCTGGTTCAGACCCTCGAACGCCACTCCGTTCACGATGCTCGCGTCACCGACCAGCGCCACCGTCCGCCGGCTGCGCCCCTGCGCCTGGTCGCCGCGCGCCAGCCCCACCGCGGTCGCGATCGCGGTCCCCGCGTGCCCCACATTGAACAGGTCGAACTCGCTCTCGGCCGTGCTCGGAAACCCGCTGATCCCGTTCTTCGTCCGCAGCGTGTCGAAACGCGCGTTGCGCCCCGTGATCAGCTTGTGAACATAGCACTGGTGCCCCACGTCCCACAGCAGCCGGTCCTGACGGAAGTCGAACACCCGGTGCAGCGCCAGCGTCAGCTCGACCACCCCCAGGTTGCTCGCCAGGTGCCCCCCGTTCCGGCACACCACCTCGATGATCCGTTCGCGGATCTCCCCCGCCAGCTCCTCGAGCTCCGCAATCGACAGCGCCTGCACGTCCGCCGGCCCGCTGATCGAGTTCAGTATCCGCTTCATCGACCTACCTCGCACGTACGCCCGAGCCCTCAGCGGTCACGCTCCGCCACATACCGCGCCAACTCCCGCAGCCGTTCGCCCGCCGGCCCAAACCGCTCGAGCGCTGCCACCGCCGCCGCCACTTCTCGCCCCGCCGCCGCCCGACTCTCCTCCACGCCGAACGCCGCCGGATACGTCTGCTTGTGCGACTCGACGTCCTTCCCGACCCGTTTGCCCAACTGCTCCGTCGTCCCGGTCACGTCCAGCAGGTCGTCCACGATCTGAAACGCCAGTCCCAGGTGCCGTCCGTAACACGCCAGCGCGGCCACCGATTCCTCCGCGGCCCCGGCACACGTCGCTCCCAGCCGGCAGCAGGCCTCGATCAGGGCGGCCGTCTTCCGCTCATGGATATATCGGACCAGTTCACCATCCGGAGCGGACTTTTCACCCGCCAGGTCGGCCGCCTGCCCCTCGATCATCGCCAGCGTCCCGGCCGCGAGCGACTCGACCAGCGCCCGCGTCGTTGCCGGGGCACACGGCGCACTCGCCAGCAGGCGGAACGCGCCGGCCGCCAGCCAATCGCCGGCGAGCACGGCCAACCCCTCGCCAAACACCCGGTGATTCGTCGGCTGGCCGCGGCGGAACTCGTCGTCATCCATCGCCGGGAGGTCGTCGTGGATCAACGAGAACGTGTGCATGAATTCGATCGCCAGCGCCGCGGGCAGGGCCGCTTCCGACTGACCGCCGCAGACGCGTGAACACTCCAGCACCAAGACCGGCCGCAGGCGCTTGCCGCCCAATCGCAACGAATACTGTACGGCGGCGTAGAGCCGACTGTGCGGCGGAGTTGCGGATTCGATCGTTTTCAGGTGCTGGTCCAGGGCCTGGTCGAACTCCAGCCGGCGCTGCTCCAGCCATTCCCGGAAATCGAGCGTCGGGCAGCCGCGCCCCGGGGCACAGTTTTCCGCAAGCGGCTGACAGCTCTGGACTTTCGGCATCCCGACAGCATAGATTCACAGCGGCCGGGTGAAAAGGCCAGGGATCGCATTTGGAGGGCGGTCCGGGAAGCACTTTCGGGCCGACACATGTCCGCGCGCAGGCCGTCGCTGACTCCGGAGCTGGTGCTCAAGGCGTACCGCCTCGGTGCGTTCCCGATGGCACATTGGGATGGGCGGATCTACTGGTTCAGCCCGGACCCGCGGTGCATCTTCCCCCTGGACGCGTTCAAGATCCCGAGGTCGCTGCGGCAGACGATTCGGCGCGCGAAGTTCGAGGTGCGCGTGGACACCGCGTTCGCGCGGGTGCTGGCCGGCTGCGCGGACCGGCCGGAGGGGACCTGGATCTCGCCTGAGATCGCGCGGGTGTACGGCGAACTGCACGCGCGTGGGTATGCGCACAGCGTGGAGAGCTGGCAGGGGGGCGAGCTGGCGGGTGGTCTGTACGGGGTGGCGCTGGGGGGCGCGTTTTTCGGAGAGTCGATGTTTACGCGCGTCCCGGACGCGTCGAAAGTCGCGCTGGTGGCGCTGGTCGAGCGCTTGCGAACCCGGGGGTTCGCGCTGCTGGACACGCAGTGGCGGACGGAGCACCTGGCGCGCTTCGGGGCGGTCGAGATTCCGCGCCGGGAGTATCTCCGGCGACTGCGGGCGGCGCTGGATCTGCCCTGCCGATTCTCCGGCGGGGGCGAGCCCGACGAGCGCGGCCCGGTCTGAGGACGAGGACCGCCTATAATCGTCGGTACTGGCGGAGGTGGTAACGTGCGCGAACAAGGAAAAGCCATGCGTTGCATTTCACTTTGGCGAGGAATCGCCGCGCTGCTGTCGATCACGGCCGGAATCGCAGGGTGCACGTCGAACTCTTCCGCTGCTCGGGTTGAAGGCGAGGCCGGCGGTAGTTCGACACTCGTCGGCCGGCCAGCGCCCGATTTCACGCTGCCGGACCAGGACGGCCGGCCGGTGCGTCTCGCCAACTTGCGCGGGAAATGGGTGGTGCTGTACTTCTACCCGGCCGACGGAACTCCGGGGTGCACGTGTGAGGCGCAGGAATTCACGAAGACGCACCCGGAATTCGAGCAGCTCGATGCCGTGGTGCTGGGGATCAGCCCCGATCCGGTCGAGCGGCACCAACAGTTCGCGCGGGATTTCAATCTGAAGGTGCGCCTGCTGGCGGACCCGAACCGGCGGGTGATGGCGGAGTATGGGGCCGCCGTGCAGACGGCGGAGAGCTCCCGCGTGGTACGAAGCACGGTCCTGATCGATCCCGCGGGCCGGATTGCATACCACTGGCCGAAGGTCGTTCCGCAGGGGCACGCGGAAGAGGTGCGAGCGGAACTGGCTCGGCTGCGCGGGAAGTGAATCGCGAACGGGTCCCGAAAGCAGCCGTGCCGGGCAAAAGCGCCGCACAAGCATAAAAACGCCCCAGAAAACCAACCGGGGGACCGCCCTCCGGTCGGTCAGGTGACAGGCCGGCGGCCTGTCATGAAGGGTTCTGATAGCCGCTCTAAGGCTTTTTTTACGGATACTTATCGGCTCGTTGAGAAAGTGAGCCGGCTCCGCGCCAACTCACCATCACGGTGGCGCCTACGGCCACTGCTCCGGTTGTCTGTCCGCTTTTTCACGGTGCCGGTCCCCGTTTTCACCGGCCTGTTATACATGCGGGCCCGGCCGGCTTGCCCGGGGACGCGCGGGGGCCCGGCGATCATTTACACATTTTGTCCTTGGGCGCGCAAGCCTTACGATAAGTATGGGGCGCATTCAGGAGGCAGCCATGCTTCTTACCCCACTCCGATGGCTGACACCGATTCTGGCGGTCACGGCGGCGAGCGCCGCGCCGCCCACGACGTTGTTTCTGGAGCCCAACCGGCACACGGTCGGCGCGGGCGAGTCGGTCGAGTTGCGTTTCTTGACAGGGGCCACCAAGGACGCGCAGCCGACCGCGTGGCCCGCAGAAGAGATCGCGTGGATGCTGGTGCGTGGCGGGCCGACGCAGGAGAACCGCCACGACGTGCGACCGGCCCGTGCGGGTGACAACTTCGTGGCGGTGGAGGTGAAGCACGCCGGCGTGACGGTGATCGGCATTGATCGACGTCCGGCCATCATCGATCTGACGGCGGCCGAGCTGCGTGCGTATCTGAAAGACACCGTACCGCCGTCGCCGGCGACGCGCAACCTGGCGGAGGTCGCGCCGGACAAGAAGCTCCGGGTGCGGCACATCGCGTCGGCCAAGACGCTGGTGCGGGCCGGAACCGATGCGGCCGGCTCGGCGCTGGCGGTGGCGAAAACCGGGCAGGGGGTCGAGCTGCTGCCGTTGCTGGATCCGACGGCGGCGCCGCCCGGCAGCGATCTGCCGCTGGTGACGTACATTGACGGTGCGAAGGTCGCGGGACTGCACGTGCAGGCCACGCACGTCGCGACGGGCAGGACGGCGAGTTTCTTCTCGGACGCGGGCGGCTCGGGCTATTTCCCGCTGAGCGAGGCGGGGGTGTGGCGGGTCGAGCTGCACCATGCGGAACCGCTGGTCGGCGACCCCGGCGCGGACTGGGCGGTCTACAACGCGACGCTCACGTTTGAAGTGCGGGCCAAAGGGGGTGCACGATGAGCGGCACGCGTTGCATGCACCACCGCGCGCGGGCCACAGGACTGGCCGCCCTGCTGCTGGCGCCCGCGGCCGCGCTGGCCGTCGACTGGCAGGACCTCGGCCCGGCGCCGGTCAGCAACGGGAGCTACACGGGCCGCGTGTCGGCGGTGGTGTGCAGCCCGACCGACGCGAACCGCTATTACGTGGGCGGGGCGGACGGCGGCGTGTGGCGGACGACGGACGGGGGCGCGAGCTGGACACCGCTGACCGACCAGATGCCGAACCTGGCGATCGGGGCGCTGGCGCTCGACCCGACCAATGAGAGCATCATCTACGCCGGCACGGGCGAGGCGAACTACGCCAACCACAGCCGCTATGGGCTGGGGATTTACAAGTCGGTCGACGGCGGCCAAACGTGGACCCACCTGG
This sequence comes from uncultured Planctomycetales bacterium, assembly GCA_964564785.1. Taxonomy (GTDB): domain Bacteria; phylum Planctomycetota; class Phycisphaerae; order UBA1845; family Fen-1342; genus CAZMCT01. The sequence continues at coordinate 2,917 of CAZMCT010000135.1, read as the reverse complement.
GCGAAGCGGAGTTCGGCGGCCGCACGATCGCCCGGATCCTCGTACACCCCACCAACCCGCAGACCGTGTATGTCGCGGTGGCGCGGGCGGGCGGCTTCCCGGCGCTGGCCGCGGCCAAGAACCACCCCGGCGCGAACGGTCCGGTGGGCGTGTTCCGCTCCGACGACGGCGGGCTGACGTGGTCGCAGATGTTGAACGGTCTGCCGGACCAGGCCGCGACGGACCTGGCGATGCACCCGACGAGCCCGGACGTGCTGTATGCCGGGATCGGCCATATTTTCGGCGCGCCCGAGAACGGGATTTACAAGACGGTCGACGGTGGGGCGAGCTGGAGCAAGCTCGCCGGCGGCCTGCCGAGTCAGTTCGTGGGGCGGATCAGCCTCGCGGTCGCGCCGAGCAATCCGGCGCGGCTCTACACGCTGATCGCACACAGCGCCGACGCGAACGGCGGCGGCGGCGGCACGCTCGGCGCGTGGCGCAGCGACAATCACGGCGCGTCCTGGAGCTCGCTGCCGGTCGGCAGCATCCAGGCCACGTACGGGTGGTACCTCTCGGTCGTGTCCGTACAGCCGACGAACGCGAACACGGTGTTCATGGGCGGGCTGGACCTGGTCCGTTCGACCGATTCGGGCGGTTCATGGAACTACGTCACGCCGCCGCACGTGGACATGCACGCCGCGGCGTGGGATGCGGCCGGGCGGCTGGTGGTCGGCGACGACGGCGGCGTGCACCGCACGGACAACCTGGGCAACTCCTGGATCGCGCTGAACAACGGGCTCGGTGTGATCCAGTTCTACGCCGGGCTCTCGACGCACCCGACGCAGGTCGAGTACCTGCTGGGCGGCACGCAGGACAACGGCTCGAACCGCCGCAATGCCCCGGGCGTGCTGTGGACGCAGGTCTTCGGCGGCGACGGCGGCTGGACGCAGATCGACCAGGCTAACCCCCTGCGCTCGTTCGTCGAGTACCAGGGCACCGGCAACCTCTACCGCTCGCTCGACGGCGGCACCACCTACAACTACAGCGGCAACGGCATCAACGGCTCCGACCGCAACTGTTTCCTGCCGCCCTATCTCATCCAGCCGAACAACTCCAACCGGATGTTCTACGGCACGCACCGGCTTTACCGCAGCATCGACGGCGGGACCAACTGGACTGCGATCTCCCCCGACCTGACCGGCGGCACCGGCGCCATCCGTTCGCTCGCGATCGCGCCGTCGAACCCGAACGTGATCTACGCCGCCACCAACAGCGGCCGCATCCAGCGCTCCGACAACGGCGGCACGAGCTTCACGCTGATCGCGTCGGACATCCCGGGTTGGCCGCGCTGTACACGCGAGTTGTTCGTCCACCCGACCGAGCCGCTGACGGTCTACCTGGCGGTCGCGGCTTTCGGACACGAGCAGGTGCGCCGCAGCATCGACGGCGGCGCAAGTTGGGAGCTGCTGGCGGGCGACCTGCCCGACATCCCGGTGAACACCGTCGCGGTCGACGTCCGGGGCCGGCTGCCGGTGCTCTACGCCGGGGCCGACGACGGCGTTTACCGCTCGATCTTCGACGGCACGGGCTGGCACCGCTACGGCGTGGGCCTGCCGAACGCGTGCGTGATCGACTTGCGGCTGGAGCCGGGCCGCGGCCGGCTGATCGCGGCCACGCAGGGCCGCGGGGCGTGGCGGATTCCGATCGGCATCCCGGGCGACCTGAACAACGACGGCACGGTCGGGTTCGACGACATCAATCCCTTCGTGCTGGCGCTGGCGAACCCGGTGGCCTACGCGCTCGAATATCCCAACGCCGACCCGGTCCTGCTCGGCGACATGAACGGCGACAACGTGCTCGACTTCAGTGACATCAACGGCTTCGTCATGCTGCTGTCGAGCTGATGCGCAACCCTGCGAGCTGATGCGGCACCCCGTGCAGGTGTGGCACCGGTCTTCAACCGGTGAACGATGACCGAGACGGTCTCACTCGGGCCGGCGGCGCCCCGTCCCCGCTGGTGGCGACAGCGGCGGTTCCGCTGGACCGTGCGGCTGCTTGCCCTGGCCGCGGCGGCCGGGTATCTGAAGTTCGTGGGCCTGGACAGCAAGTTCTATTACCCCAACCGCGAGATCTATGACCAGCCGGCCGACTACGGGCTGCGGCACGAGGACGTTACGTTCCGTACATCCGACGGGCTGGCACTCCATGGCTGGTGGCTGCCGGCCGAAGGGACCGCGCGCGGCATCGTCGTACATTTCCACGGCAACGCGGCCAACGTGACCGGCCATGTCGGCCTGATCGACTGGCTCCCGCGGCTCGGCTACCACGTGCTCATGTTTGACTATCGCGGCTACGGCCGGTCGGAGGGCCGCGTCACGCGGGCCGGCACGATCCGCGACGGGCACGCGGCCGTTGACTATGCCGCCGGCCGACCCGAGGCTCGCGACCTGCCGCTGCTGGCGTATGGGCAGTCGCTGGGCGGCGCTGTCGCGGTCGTCGTGGCCGCCGAACGGCCGGACGTGCGGGCGGTCGTGGCCGAGTCGGCCTTCAGCAGCTACCGGCGGATCGCGGCTCGGCACGCCCGACGCCTGGTGGGGATCGACGGGCTGGCCCGGCTCCTGGCCGCGGTCACCATCTCGGACGGCTACGACCCGATCGACGTGGTCGGGCGAATCAGCCCGCGGGCGCTGCTGGTGATCGCAGCGGAACGGGACGAGATCTGCTTCCCCGAGCTCGCCCGCGAGTTGTACGACGCGGCCGGCGAGCCCCGGGAATACTGGCTCGTTCCCGGGGCGGGGCATCTGAGCGTGGCGTTCGAGGCCCGCGGCGAGCTGCTCGCGCGGGTCGCCGGGTTCTACTCGCGCGCCCTGCACGCGGACGCGGGTTCGCCGCCCGCGACGGCCCCCGGACGCTGAGCGGCGGCGGGGCGGCCTAGGGG
>CAZMCT010000134.1:0-9691 GCA_964564785.1 uncultured Planctomycetales bacterium | reverse complement strand
CCCGGGACCCGCGAGGCCGAGCAAGACGTTCTGCTGTATGTGCACGGCTACGCGGCCACGCCCCGCGGCGCCGTCCGCGACGCCGCGCAGCTCGCGCACGACCTGGCGTTCGGCGGCGAGGTGGTGGTCTTTACCTGGCCCACCCGCGGCCTGTACCTCAGCTACTTCGTCGACAGCATCAACGCCGAGTGGAGTGTTCCGGATTTCGTCGACCTGCTCGAGCGCATCCACCTGCGGTCGGGCCGCCAACGTATCCACGTGCTCGGCCACAGCATGGGGGCCCGGATCGTCGTGCGGGGCGTGAAAGAGTTTCTCGCCCGCCGCTGCCTTCCGTCGGATAGCGGCGTGCCCGTGATTCCTCCGCTGGAGGACGGCAAGTGGTTCGGGCAGATCGTGCTGGTCGCGCCCGACGAGGACACCGGCGTGTTTGAGCGCAGTTTCGCCCCGCTGCTGGCCCGGGCCGCGGAGCGCACCACGATCTACTTCTCATCCAGCGACCGCGTCCTGGATCTCGCGCAGTGGATCTTCGGCTACCGCCGGCTTGGCTCCAGCGACTGCCCCTGCCTGGAGCCCGAGCTGCTCAACCAGGTCGAGTCGATCGATGTTACGCAGGTCGACCGCGACCTGTTGGGTCACTTCTATCATCTCGACAGCCCGGAGGTTCTGTCCGATCTGCGGCGCACCCTGGCCGGGGAGTCCGCCCCCGAGCGCAACCGCACTTCCCCCGGACAACTGGAACGCAAGAGCTACTACCTGCTCCGCGCGCGCAAGCGCTGAGCACGGCGACACCGGGCCGTCGCCGGCGCTAGACCGCTCACCGACCGCGGCCGGGCGCGCCGCGGGCGGATGAACAAAAACGCCTCCCCATCCTAGTCGTCGAACACGTCTTCGAAGTCGTCCTCCCATTCGCCATCGTCGTCAAATCCCCCGGGCGCGCGGAAGATCGACAGCCACCCGTCCTCAAAATCGCAGACGAACGCCGGCGACGTGGCCGGTGCCAGCAGCACCAGCCCCATCAGCCCCCGCAAGACCGCCCTGCGCCATTGCCGCACCATGTTTTTTCCTCGCACAGTGTCCGATCACACCGATTCTCGGCGGGCGGCCGGCCCCGCCAGGCCGCGCGGCCGGCCGCCGTCACCCGTTGGACAACACCTGGCGCCACAGGTTAGCCGCGCCGGCGGGGCCACGCGAGTCGGACCGCGTATCGTTCCTGGGCGGCGAACCGGGCGATCGTGACCGGCTCTCGTACGGCCTCTGCGCCCGTCACCGCCGCCGACCGCGCCTGGCCGGCCAGATACTGCTGCTCGCGACGTTGACGCTGATCGCGATGATCGGCTGGATCATCGCCCGCGGCTGGCTCGGGTTGTTGCCGCAGGCCGAGCAGGCGTGGACCGCGGGCGGCGCGCTGCTGGCCGTCAAGATGCTGCTGCCGGTGGGGCGGTCGGTGCGCGTGGACGACCGGCTGTGCCGCGGCTGCGTCCGTCTCGACCGCCGCGCGCCGGCGTTCGTGAAGGCGGAAGCGACCCGCGGGCTGGTTCGATAAACCGCGGAACGCCATGCGGGGCGGCCCTGCCGGCGTCGATACGCCGGAGCGGACTCGCCACGGAGGCGCGGGGCTCACCCCTGCTCGAGATCCAGCGGGGGGCGCTCGTACTTTGGCCGATACTTCTCGACCAGGGCCCGCAGTTTCGGCTGGTCCGGGTTGAGCTCGAGACTGCGGTGCCAGGCCTCGACCGCGCTGCTCAAGAGTTCCGCATTCTCCGCATGATCGAGGTAGAGGGTCATCAGCACGACACCCAGTCCCGCGTGAGCCGCCGCGTTCGTCGGGTCGAGCTCGATCGCCCTGCGGTAGCTCTCGGCCGCGGGCTCGTGCGCCCCCTCGCGCCAGAGCGTATAGCCCAGGCGCTCATGGGCGGCCGAGCAATCCGGGTCCAGCTGTAGCGCGACCTTGAGCGTGCGGTGGGCCGTCTCCCAGCGCTCCTGGTTCAGGTACACGGTCGCCAGGTTGACGAGCACCAGCGGCTGCTGCTCCTCGCACTCCAGCGACTGCTTGTAGGCCTTGATCGCTTCATACAGCTTGCCCTGGGACTGGAGCACCGCGCCCAGGTTGCTTCTGGCCAGCGCGCTGTCGGGCCGGAGCTTGATCGCCGCCTGGTAGCTCTCCGCCGCCTTGTCCAGCTCGCCCACCCGGTGATAGCACGTCGCCAGCCGCAACCGCATCTGAAAGTCCTGCGGCGCCAGCTCGCACGCCAGCGCGTACGCCCGGATCGCCTGCGTCATCCGCTCCAGCAGCCGGTAGACTTCGGCCAGCTCGAACACCGGCCGCGGGTCGGTCGGCTCGAGCCGCACGGCCTCCTGGAGGGCGCCGGCGGCCTGCTCGAGCTGCCCGCGTTCCTTGTAGACCAGCCCCAGCTTGTAATGCCCCTCCGCAAACTGCGGATCGAGCTGCACGACCTCGCGGAACTCCGCCAGCGCCGCGTCCAGGTCACGCCGCGCCAGGGCCGCGTCACCCTGGGCCAGGCTCACCTTCGCCAGTTCATGCGTGACCACGCAGCCCGCGCACATGCCCACCAGCAATACTGCCCACCCGCCGACCGCCGCGCGCGTCGTCTTCCACATGGGTGCCGCTCACCTCGCCGCCAAAGTCGCGGAACGCTGTTACAGACCGCGCCGAGCGGTCAGTTCCTTTTAACACCGCCGCCGGCCGCCCGTCAACGCCGCACCCCGCCGGGCCCGATAAACGCGGAGGCCGCCGGCCGGGCCCGAGTTCTCGGCCACACCGGCGTGTCCGCGGGCGGTAAATGTCGCCCACGCTCGGTCGGGCCGATGAATCCAGGGGTTTGTGGAAGAACGAATGGACGCGGGGACCATCACGGAACAGGCGGCGCCGACCTACTTCCCGGTTGCGCTCGAGTCCATCGACGAGCGCATCCTGGAAATGGACCTGTACCTCAAGTCGGGCACGGTGCACGTGCTGTACCGCGCCACGGGGGTCGAGTTCACGCCCGAGGACCGCCGGCGGCTGATCGAGCAGGGCGTCAAGTTCCTCTACGTCCCGGTCGCGCAGCACGCCGCGTACCGCAAGACGCTCTGCGATCGGCTCGAGCGACTGTTTTCCGACCCGCAGCGCAGCCGCGAGGAGCGGGCCCGGCTCGTGCGACAGTCGTGCCAGCAGATGATCCAGGAACTGCTGCTGTTCCCGGGCGAGGGCGTGCACCTGACGATGATCGAGGACGTCAGCCGCCAGTTCGTGCGCTGGTCGTCCGAGTCGAGCAGCGACTTCTCGTACCTGCTCGACATGTCGGCCCACGACTACTACACCGTCACGCACCTGGTGAATACGGGCGTCGCGACCGCGCTGCTGGCGCGCGAGCTCTACCCCGACGATCCCGACTTCCAGTCGCGCCTGGTGCAAGGCGCGCTGTTGCACGACGTGGGCAAGCGGCTGATTCCCCAGGCACTGCTCAACAAGTCCGGCAAGCTCAAACCCACCGAGTGGGCGGTGATGTCTCAGCATCCTGTCGCCGGCTACGAAGAGCTCGCGCAACAGGTGGGCATGCCGGCCGAAGTGCTCGAGATGGCCCGCGACCACCACGAGCGGCTCGACGGCAGCGGCTACCCCCGCGGCCTGAAGGGCGACGAGATCGGCATCCCCGCCCGCATCTGCGCCGTCGTCGACGTCTACGACGCGATCGCCTCCACCCGCCCGTACCGCGGCCCCACGCCTCCGCGCCGCGCTCTCGAGATCATGCGCGAGAGCGTCGGCAAGCACCTCGACCCCCAGATCTTCGAGGCGTGGGCCGCCCTCGTCGACCGGCTGCTGTCCGAAGACCCCGAACGCGCCGTCCCCGAAACGTTCGACCCCGGACCCCTCGCCCTGGGCGATCTCGTCGAGTCCGCACCGCTGCCCCGGGCCCACGCGGCCGCCCGCGGGGCCCACAGCCTTGCCGGCGAGAACCTGCGCCGCTTCGAACGCGCGGCCTTCGTCCGGACGCTCCGCGTCCGCTTCGTCCGCCAGTACAAGAGTTACGCGGTGCGCGAGGGCGACTGGTTCACGCTCGAGACGGTCGATCTCAGCCGCAGCGGCATCCAATTCCGCACGCCCTGGCCGCTCTCGCTCAATGACGTGCTCGAGATCGAGCTCGCGCGCCCCGGCCGCCCGAATCCGCTGGCCTGCGTCGTCCGCGTGCGGCAAGGGGATCGCGATACCTGGCTGGCCGGCATGCAATTCGTATCGCGGCAGGAGTTCGAGAAGAGCCAGGCGGAGCAGCAGGGCGCGAAACAACCCGGCGGCGCGGGCCGCGCCCGTCACGCCGCCGCCGGCGAGGTCGAATAACCCCCGTCGTCATTGGTGGCGGTCGGACTTGAACCGACGACCTGCGGGTTATGAATCCGCCGCTCTCAACCAGCTGAGCTACGCCACCGGGACCGGCGGAGTATAGCAGGACCGTCCGATCCGGGCCAGCCGTGCGACTTCACGGTCCCTGCGGGGGCGCACGGCCCTGCGCGGCGGTGCCGCTGCGGACCGTGCCGCTGGCCGTGCCGCTGGCCGTGCGAGCCGCCCGCTTCTCGTGCTCTCCGGGCACTTCCTGCGCCCTCCCCCCGCCCCGCCGGTCAAGCTTTGCGCCGACCGCCGCCGATAAAGACAGACGACGCCGGCCGGCCGGTCGCGGGTCTCAACCGCGGCCGCTCCGGGGCGCGGATCCGGCCGGATTCGCGGCCCGCCGGTACAGAAGTCGCCCGCCGGGGCGCAGCGTTCATAAGGATCCAGGGATGGACAAGAGCAATCCTCGCGCACGACGGAATGGAAGCAGCGTCGAGAAGAACCTGCTGAAGTCGAGCCTGCTCACCCCGGAAACGGCCGCAGCGACGGCGACCGCGACGGCCGACCCCGCGGACGGCACGCGGGACGGGACGCCCGAGCGGACCACGCCGCGCGGTCTCCAGGACACGTTCATCGACGAGCGCAACGACGTGCTCGCGGTGATCAACGAGCTGGAGGACCAGCTCGACCGTCACCAGGAAATCCGCGAGCAGATGGAGCGCGAGTTGACCGGCACGGCGGAGCGGCTCCAGGCCGCCAACCAGCGCGTGCAGGAGCTGGAGTGGCAGGTCGTCACGCTCCAGACGCGGGTCGACGCGCTCGAGCAGCTCCGGACCGAGGTGGCGACGCTCGAGGAAGAGTTGGGCGACGCCAGCGCCCGGGCGCAGCGAACCAGCGAGCAGCTCGCCGCGGCCGAGAAAGAGCGGCTGCGGCTGAAGACCGAGCTGAAGGCGGCCAACAAGCAGCTCGACGAGTTGTGGCCGGTCCGCAAGGAGCGCGACGGGCTGCTTTCCGAAAACAAGCTGCTGTCGGCCAAGGTCGAGGAGCTGGAGCGGGCGCAGCGCGAAGCGTTCGAGGAGCGGGCCGCGCTCCAGACGCAGCTCCAGGAAGCGCAGATGACGCTCGAGGAGACGGCGAATGAGCGCAACCGCCTGCAAAACGGGTTGCGCGGGGCCGAGGACCGCATCCGCGAGTTGACGGCCGTGCAGGAGGCGCTGGACGACAAGATCGAGGCCCTGCGGGCCGAGAAGAAGAACCTCCAGGTGCAGATCACGCACCTGGAGCGCGAGAACTCGCGGCTCATCGAGCAGCGGCAGTTCTACGAGTGCGAAGTGACGTCGCTGCGCAACCAGAACCGCACGGCCGATGCGGCGCTCGCCAGCGTCAAGAAGGCCTTCAGCGAGGTGCGCGTGGCCCTGAGCGAGACCAAAAGCCGCGCCCGCCCGCGGGCGACGGACATGTGGCCGCGGATCGGCTCGCCGCTGCGCGGGCTGCCCGAGAACGCGCCCCTCGAGACCCCGACGACGGACACGGTCGGCATCGACCTGGGGGCGACGATGATGCCGGTCACCGACCCCCCCACGGCGACCGACACCGACCCGACCGAGATGCCGCCGCCCGGCTGATCCCCGTGGCCGGCGGAAGGCGTTGCACGCGACGGCCCGGTGCAGTGGGCGGCACCGGGCTGTTTCTTCGGGCGGGTGGAGCGCAGCGGGCCGTCATTCCGAGGAGCGCAGCGCGGGGGAAGCTGGCTGCGGATGGTGGACGGCGTGCCTGCGTGGCACGGCCGAGATGAGCGTCGAACTCAGGCGGGGCCGGATTCCCCGCCGGCCGCCTGCGGCGAGCTCCTCGCAATGACAACGTGGCCCCCCCTTGCCGACGGGCCGAGGGCCCGTGTCCGCGGTCATTCGCCGCGCGTCACACGTTTCGCAGCCGGTGTCCGAGCTTGTACTTCTTGGTTTCGAGATAGCGCCGGTTGTGCTCGGTCGGCTCGACTTCGAGGGGGAGCTGCTCGACGATCTCGAGGCCGTAAACCTCCAGCCGACTGACTTTCTTGGGGTTGTTCGTCAGGATCCTGATCCGCGACAGCCCGACGTCGCGCAGGATTTGGGCCCCCACGCCGTAGTCGCGGTGATCGACCCGGAAGCCCAGCACCTGATTGGCCTGCACCGTGTCGAGCCCTTCATCCTGGAGCCGGTACGCGTGCAGCTTGTTCTCCAGCCCGATCCCGCGGCCCTCCTGCCGCAGATACACCAGCGCTCCGCGCCCGGCCTGCGCGATCTGCTCCATCGCCGCGTGCAACTGCTGGCCGCATTCGCAGCGGGCCGAGCCGAACACGTCGCCCGTCAGGCACTCCGAGTGCACCCGCACCAGCACCGGCTCATCGAAGCGTCGCGCCACTCCGCTTTCGTCCAGTTCGCCCACGCCCCCGCAGCACAGCGCCACGTGCGTGTGGGGGTCGGTCCGCACCCGGTACGCGATCAGCGTCCAGTCGCCGTACGCGTTCTTCAGCGGCACGCTCTCCACACGCTCGACCAGCCGCTCGCGCTGCAAGCGGTACTCGATCAGGTCGGAGACCGTGCACATCTTCAGCCCGTGCTGGCGGCAGAACTCCACGAGCTGCGGCACGCGGGCCATCGTTCCGTCTTCGTTCAACACTTCGATCAGCGCCGCGGCCGGCAACAGGCCCGCGAGGCGGCACAGGTCGACCGAGCCCTCGGTCTGACCGCCGCGCACCAGCACGCCGCCGTCGCGGGCCGCGAGGGGGTTCAGATGCCCCGGCCGGACGAAGTCCTCGGGCACGGCCTCTTCCGCGACGAGGTGGCGGATCGTGGTGGCGCGGTCGAATGCCGAAACGCCGGTCGTCGTGCCCAGGTGCGGTCCGGCATCGACCGTGACGGTGAAGTTGGTGCCGAAGCGCGTCGTGTTATCGGAGACCTGCGGGGTGAGCCCCAGTCGCTTGCAGCGGCTTTGCGTCAGCGCCACGCACAGCGTCCCCCGCCCGTACTTCAGCATGAAGTTGACGGTCGCGGGCGTGATGTGCTGGGCCGGGCACACCAGATCGCCCTCATTCTCGCGGTCCTCATCGTCCACGAGCACGATCAGCTTACCGCGGCGGAGCTCCTCGAGAATCTCCTCGATCGGGCTGAAGATCCCCGCACCCCTTTCAGAACTCGTCATGTTGGCTCCGGTCGGGGACCGGCGGTCGCGTCTCGGACCCGCCCCGCAGCCGGCAAACGACTTGCCGGGCAGTGCTGAGCACGGCGTCCCGACTCCAGATTCTAGCCGAAGCGGCGACCGTTTTGAAACACGCGCCCGGCCGCGGGTGCTCCGTCGCAGCGGCGCATACGCAAGCAGCCCGTGGGGAAAGGGGGCCGGCGCTGCGCCAACCCACCACCACGGCGCCCACCATCACGGCCGCGCCAACAGCCGCTCTCGCGATGCCTGTCCCCTCTCTCGACGGGCGGCTAGAATGTCTGCTGGATTGCGCTGTCGAGGCCATGGGTCAGAAGCAGCTTACCACCGCCGACGTACAAGCCGCGCCGCAGCGGACCCGCCCGGCGCCCCTCTGGCACGTCGTCCTGCTCGACGACGACGAACACACCTACGCCTACGTCATCGAGATGCTCAACCGCCTCTTCGGCCACACCCCGGAAAAGGCTTACCGCATGGCCTGCGAGGTCGACCACACCGGCCGCGTCATCGTCGACACCGCCGTGTACGAGCAGGCCGAATTCAAGCAGCAGCAGATCCACGGCTTCGGGGCCGACTGGCGCATCCCCACCTGCAAGGGCTCGATGACGGCCGTGCTTGAACCGGCGGAGTAGCCTTTCTCCCCTCTGAATCGCGGAGGCGCGGAGGGCCGCAGAGGACTGCGGAAGAGAAACCGACAACTCGCGCAACGGGCGAACGCCCTCATTCCGACGGGCGCAGCGCGGGGAAACCCGGCCGCGAATGTGGCAGGCTTGCCCGGCGGGCGCAAGCACATCGCATTCGAAGCCGGATTCCTCGTCGCTGCGCTCCTCGGAATGAGAGCGGGCTCCGTGGCCCGCGGCCCTCTCCGCGTCGCTTCACTTTCCGTTTATGATTCCCCGGAACCCTGCACGGGAGGTTCGCATGACCATTGCCACGACCCCGCGCGCGGCCGGTGTGAGCCTGGTTCTACTTCGCTTCGTGGTGCTGTTCGTCGCCGGCCCGGCGGCCGGTCGTAATCCGCCCCTGACCACGGCCGAGCTACTGGTCGATCTGGCCCGCGACCACGGACTGACGCAGGCCGGCCGGCAGACCGCGGCCGACGTGCAGCATGTTCGTGCGCTGCTCGAGGCGGCGGTGCGTCTCGATCCGCGGCAAGCGGATGCCCGTCTCTGGCTGTACGAGCTGGCCGCGCTGGCCGGCGACGACGAGGAAGCCCAGCAGCATCTGGCGGCGTTGCTGGAAGTCCAGCCGGGTCACCAGACGGCGTTTGCGCGTTGGCTGGCGAGCGGGTTGCGGGCCCACGAGACGGTGGAGCGGCGAGAGGCGTGGCTCGCGGCGCTGCGCAGTCAGCCGCGTACACCGGCCCAGGAGGCGCTGATTGACGTCGAGCTGGCCCGGCTGGCGCTGGAACGGCTCGACCGGGCCGCGGCCCGGAAACTGCTCGAGCAGGCCCAGGCGCTCGAGCCGGCCAGCCCCGAGGCGGCACTCCTCGCGGTCGAGGCCCTGGACGAAGATGTCGCGCCGCCCGAGCGACTGCGCGTGCTGCTGCGATTACTCGAAGTGCTTCCACTCTCGATCGACGCGGCGTGGCAGGTGGCCGCGGAGCTCGACGAGCAGGGGTTGGCGGACGAGGCCGCCCGGTTCTTCACCTACGCGCTCGAACTGGCGAACCAGTCGGGGCTGGGGCTGGCCCCGCCGGCCCGGTTGCTGCTCGAATCGGCGTGGAACCAGGCCGCCCGGGGCCGTTTCGACGTCGCGATCGAGCAGACGCGGGCGGCCATCGCGGCCGATCCGGAATGCGCGGCGCAGGCCGGCATGTTTCTGCACTATCTCCTGATGCGACGCGGGATGAGCAGCGCAGCGGAGGACGTCCGCAAGCAACTGGCGCGTCGCTTTGCCGCCGTCGCCGAGCCGCGTGATTGGCCGGTGAATGAGGTGGCTCAAGCGGCGTGGTTTTACGTCATGGTCGATCCGCAGCCACAGCGGGCACTGATGCTCGCGCAGTCGGCGGCGGACCGGGTCCCACGCGACCCCTTCGTGCAGCGCGTGCTCGGCTGGGCCCAGGCCCTCAACCTGCGGCCCGAGGAAGCCCGAGCCACGCTCGAGCCGCTCGTCACCGACGACCCCTACGCCGCCTACATGGTCGCGCAACTGGCGCGCGAGGCCGGCGAC
>CAZMCT010000133.1:0-9809 GCA_964564785.1 uncultured Planctomycetales bacterium | reverse complement strand
GCTCGAACCCCAGCGCCGTGCCCGCCCCCGCGCCCACCGCCGCCAGCCACGCCGGCGACCCGGTCACGTCGCGCAGCACACCCAGTAGCACGACGAGGCCGGCCCCGATCACGTACACCACGCTGACGGTCGTCACCCGACCGAAAACCTGGACCGGTTCCGATCGGCCGTGCTGCCACACGAGCGCCGTCAGCCCCGCCAGCGCTCCGACCGGGTAGTCCAGCGGCAGCCGCGCGAGCGGCGGTGCCAGCCGGCCGATGCCGAAGAACACGACTCCGGCCGCGAGATTGGCGACGAAATAGACGCCGAGCAGTCGCGCCGTGCCCAGACGTGGCTCGATTCGCCCCGCCAGCGACCACAGCACGAGCACCACGAACAGCGCGGTCAGCAGTCCCGTGTTTGCGAAGGGGTGCAGCAAGATCGCCAGCGGGTGCGGCGACTCCGCCAGCACGAGCGCGGCCGCCAGCTCTTGCTCGCGTCCGGCCAGCAGCAGCACGAAGAGGAACGCCACCGCGTGCGCGATCATCAGGGACAGCGTTCCCGGCGGGGGACGCTGGACACGCCACGAGGTGGAAAGCGAGTCGTACGTGTCGTCGCGATAGTCGCGGTCGCGCCAGCTCACCGGCTGCCTCCGCGCTGCCGGGCCTCGCGGGCCAGGCACCATATTGTAGGGCGCGCGGAAAGTGCGGTCCGGCATTGGCGCCTGGGGGTGCGCCCCGCCGCCCTGCGCCTTACCCGACCGTTGAGAGCCTTAACCGACCTTTTAGAAAAAGGGGCTGGCTCCGCGTTAACCCACCGTCGCGCTGGAGGCAACGGCCACTCCCGCGGTGCCTATTGTCTTTTTCAACGGGCTGTTACAGTCGCAGTCCGGAACCGCGCCGACCTCCGCGGCGGCCAGCGCCGCTTGCGGGACGGGCGACCGCGGTTACGATGCCGGGCGGCTGCGGGGTGTGCGGAGCTTGTCATGCAGTATGTAAGCTTGGGTCGGACGGGGCTCCAGGTCAGTCGGTTGTGCCTCGGCACGATGAACTTCGGGCCGGAAACCACCGAGGCCGACAGCTTCAAGATCATGGACCGGGCCCTCGAGGTCGGGATCAACTTCTTCGACACCGCCGACATCTACGGCTGGAAGATGGGCGAGGGCATCACCGAGCAGATCATCGGCCGCTGGTGGTCTCAGGGTGGCGGCCGGCGCGAGAAGGTCGTGCTGGCCACCAAGCTGTTCGCCAAGATGGGCGAATGGCCGAACCAGAGCCGACTGTCTGCCCTCTGGATCCGACGGGCATGTGAGGGCAGCCTCCGCCGGCTGAAAACGGACTACATTGACCTGTACCAGATGCATCACGTCGCCCGCGAGACCCCGTGGGACGAAATCTGGCAGGCGATGGAGCAACTCCAGCAGGCGGGCAAGATCATCTACGTCGGCTCGTCCAACTTCGCCGCCTGGCACATCGTCCAGGCCCAGGAGGCCGCCCGCCGTCGCAACTTCCTCGGCCTCGTCTCCGAGCAGAGCAAGTACAGCCTGCTCTACCGCCAGGTCGAGCTCGAAGTCCTTCCCGCCTGCCAGGCCTACGGCATCGGTGTCATTCCGTGGAGCCCCCTCGCCGGGGGACTGCTGGCCGGCATGCTCCACGGCCCGACCTCCGGCCGCCGCGCCGGCGACTGGGTCCGCAAGGACCTCGAAAAGCACCGGCCGAAAATCGAGGCCTACGAGCGGCTGTGCGCCCAGTTCGAGCTGCGCCCGGCGGACGTCGCGATCGCCTGGATGCTTCGCCACCCCGCCGTCACCGCGCCGATCATCGGGCCGCGGACGATCGAACAGCTTGACGGGGCGCTGAACACGCTCGAGCTCAAGCTGCCGGACGAGCTGCTTCAGCAGATCGACGCGCTGTTCCCCGGCCCGGGCGGCCCGGCACCGGAGGCGTATGCCTGGTGAACCGGGTCCTTGGGATCCGCGGCCGGGCAGTCCCGCCCCGATGCGGGGGGAAGCTGGGGCCGGCTGATGCGGCCGGAGCGGTGAGGGCGGCGCGGCGCGGTTGCGAAGCACGCAGGGGGGCGGTAACGATGCCGAACTCCACCGCCAACGAGGAGCCACCCATGAAACCGCTGCGGCTGATGATCGGCCTCATCCCCGTCCTGAGTCTGTTGGCCGCGGGAGCCGAGGTCGGATATTACCGTTTTCCGACGCTGCACGGGGAACGCATCGTTTTCGCCGCCGAGGGCGACCTGTGGGAAGTCCCGATCCACGGCGGGCAGGCGACGCGCCTCACCACGCACGAGGGCAACGAGGGCTTCCCACGCTTCAGCCCCGATGGGCAGTGGCTCGCGTTCAGCGCCCAGTACGACGGCAACGTGGACGTCTACGTCATGCCCGCCGCCGGCGGCGAGCCGCAGCGCCTCACGTACCACCCGATGCCCGACGAGGTCATCGCCTGGCGCCCCGACAGCGAGCACATCGTCTTCCGCTCGCGCCGCGAGTCGCCCAACGGCGACTGGTTCCTCTACGAGGTGCCGCGCACCGGCGGTCACCCGCAGCTCGTGAAGATCGGCCGGGCCGCCCTGGCCGCGTTCTCGCCCGACGGCCGCTACGTCGCTTTCAACCGCTTCTCCGACGAGTTCCGCAACTGGAAGCGCTACACCGGCGGCACCGCCCAGGACCTCTGGCTCGCCGACCTCCAGGCGACCGGCGCGGACTTCGCGCGCAAGATCACCGACTGGCCCGGCACCGACACCTTCCCGATGTGGCACGCCGGCCGGCTCTACTTCCTCTCCGATCGCAACGGCCGCATGAACGTGCACGTCATGGACCCCGACGGCCGCAACGTGCGGGCCCTCACCGAGCACGCCGAGTACGACGTCCGCTGGCCCGACCAGCAGGGTGGGCGGATCGTCTACATGCACGGTGGCGATCTGTGGCTGCTGGACCTCGCGGCCGGCCGGTCCGCACGGGTCGAGATTACGCTACCGACCGACCGCATCCTGCGCCGGCCGCAAGTCGAGAACGCGGCCAAGACGCTGGAGAGCTACGAACTCGACCGCAAGGGTAAGCGGCTGCTGGTGAGCGCGCGCGGGGAGCTGTGGGTCGCGCCGACCAGGCCGGGCCGGTTCATCCAGCTTACCCAGACCTCAGGCGTACGCGAGCGAGGCGGGGTGTTCTCGCGCGACGGCCGGCAGGTTGCGGCGATCACCGACGAAACCGGCGAGCAGGAGCTGGCCGTGTGGGACGCGGCCGGACGGGCGGCGCACCGCGTCCTCACCGACCGCGGGCGGGGGTGGATCTTTCCGCCCGTCTGGTCCGCCGACGGCAAGTGGCTTGCCTATGCGGACCTGACGCAGGCGATCTTTCTGGTTGACGCCGCCAGCGGCGCGGTGACCGAAGTGGACCGCAGCGACGTGTGGGAGATCAAGGACTACGCGTTCTCACCCGACGGCAAGTGGCTCGCGTACGTCAAGCCCAATGCGAACCGCTACCGCTCGATTCACCTGTACCACGTCGAGACCGGCGCGCGGGGCACGGTCTCGAGCGGGTTCTCCGACGACAGCGAGCCGACCTGGGACCCGCAGGGCAAGTACCTGTACTTCATGTCGGAGCGCGTGATCAACCCCGTGCTGGACGTCTTCGACATGCAGCACATCAGCCACGACACTTCGCGGCCATGCCTGGCGGTGCTGGCGCGGGGCGGCAAATCGCCGCTGCTGCCGGAGGAACTGCTCGAGCCGGAGAAAAAGCCGAAGAAGAAGGGCTCGGCCGACACACAGGCCGCGGGCGAGACGAAGGACGAGCAGAAACGGGGTGAGCAGCAGGATGAAGAAGAAGACGAGGAGGAGGACAAGTTACCCGAGGTGAAGCTCGACCTCGAGGACCTGGCGACGCGGGTCGTCGAGCTGCCGGTGAAACCGGGGAACTACTTCGGGCTCGAGGCGGTCAAGGGCAAGCTGCTGTACCTCAGCCAGCCGCGGCCGGGACTGCTCGACGACGACTGGCTCGACGAAGACACGGAGCCGAAAGCCACGCTCCACGTGTACGACTTCGACCGGCGCGAGGACGAGGTGCTGTTGCCCAAGCTGCGCGATTACTCGCTCAGCGGCAACGGCGCGCGGATCGCCTGGCGGATGGACGAGGAGATCCTCGTCGCCGATCTCGACAAGCTCGGCAAGGAGCTGGACGCGGCGGAGCTGAAGGAGAAGCTGGACCTTCGCGAACTTCCACTGCTGGTCGACCCGCGCGCGGAGTGGGCCCAGATCTTCACCGAGGCCTGGCGGCTCCAGCGCGACTTCTATTGGGCCGAGAACATGGCCGGCATCGACTGGCCGACCATGAAGGATCGCTACGGTCGGCTGCTGCCGCGGATCGCGACTCGCCAGGAGCTCAACGACCTCATCGGCCAACTCCTCGGCGAGCTGGCCACGTCGCACACGTACATCTGGGGCGGAGACGCCCGCACCGCCCAATCCGTCGGCGTGGGCCTGCTCGGCGCCGATCTCGCCCCCGACGCCGCGGCCGACGCCTGGCGCATCGTCCGCGTGCTTCGGCCGGAGCTGTGGGAAACGAACGTGGCCGCGCCGCTGACGGCCAGCCACGCGTCCGTTCAGGACGGCGAGTACCTGTTTGGGGTGAACGGCCGCGACCTGCGGGCGGCCGATAACGTGTACGCGCGGCTGGCGAACCTGGCGGAGCGCGAAGTGCTGCTGACGGTCGGCCCGCGGGCGGACCGCTCGGGGACGCGCGACGTGCAGGTGCGGACGCTGGCGCACGAGGGGGAGCTGCGCTACCGCGACTGGGTGCGGCGGAACCGCGCATGGGTGGCCGCCCGCACGGGCGGGAAGGTGGGTTACCTGCACCTGCCGGACATGGGCGGCGAGGGGCTGGCCGCGTTCATCCGACAGTTCTACCCGCAGATCGAAACCGACGCCTTGATTGTCGACGTGCGCTACAATGGCGGCGGTTTCGTCTCGCAGATGATCATCGAGCGCTTGCGGCGCGAGGTGGTGGCGTGGGACCGACCGCGGCGCGGCGCGCTGGAGAAGTACCCGTACCGCACGCACGTCGGGCCCAAGGTCGTGCTGGTGAACGAGGAGGCCGGCTCGGACGGCGACATCTTCCCGTACGTGTTCCAGATGCTGAAGCTCGGCCCGGTGATCGGCACGCGAACCTGGGGCGGCGTGATCGGCATCCGCGGGGACAAGACCTTCATCGACGGCGGCCTGAGCACGCAGCCGGAGTACGCCTGGTTCGACCGCCGCTGGGGCTGGGACCTCGAGAACCGCGGGGTCGAGCCCGACATCGTGGTCGACAACCGGCCCGAAGATCAGGTCGCGGGCCGCGATGCGCAGCTCGAGCGGGGCCTGGCCGAGATCGAGCGGATGCTGGCCGAGAATCCTCCGCAGCGCCCGGCGCCCCCGCCGGTGCCCGACAAATCGCGGATGCGCGGCGGCTGACGGTCGCGGCGCGCGGGCTCAGCCCGGAGGGCTCTCGCGCCGGAGGGGCAGCACGATGTCGAAGCGGGCCCCGGCGCCTGGGATGTTCGACGCGGTGATCGTGCCGCGCATCTCGCCTACCAGGCCGTGCACGACGGCCAGGCCCATACCCGCGTTCTGGCCCGCCCCGCTGCCCAGGGCGCCCTTGGTCGTGAAGAACGGCTCGAACACCCGCTCCATGTGCCGCGGATCGATTCCCGGGCCGGTGTCCAGGACCGAGAGTGAGACGCTGTTCTCGTCGCGCCGCGCCAGCGTGACCGTCAGTGTCCCGCCGCCCGGCATCGCGTCCAACGCGTTCTCCATCAGATTGTTGAGGATGACCAGCAGTTGGTCGCGCCGCACCGGCACAATCGGCACGAGTTGCCAGTCGACGACCAGCTTCACCTGTCGCTGCGCGAGCTGCGGCTCGTGCTGATCACAGAAGTACAGCACCGTCTCCGTCAGGTCGGCCAGGTCGCCCTCGCGATGGTCGGCCTGCGCGAATGCCAGCAGTTGCCGCGTGATGTGCGCCGCCCGCCCCACCGCGTCCGCCGTGCGCTGCAAGGCCCGCCGCATGGCCGACGTCGTGTTCATGTTGATCGCGTACTCCACGCTCGTCGCGATGCAGCACAACAGATTGTTGTAGTGGTGCGCCACCCCGCGCGAAAGCGAGCCCAGCGACGCCAGCCGCTCGCGCTCCTTCACCATCCGTCGCAGCCGCATCCGCTCGGTGATGTCACGAAACCACAGCGAGATGCCCCGCGACGTGCCGTCCGCCTCCAGCACCGGCGTGAACCACACCGCGTACTCCAGCGGGTCGGCCTCCGTGCCCCCCAGCCGCGTGCGGAATTCCATCGGCTCCAACGTCGTCTGCACGCTCTCGATCAACTGCTCCACCGCCTCCCCGTCACGGGCGGGAAACAGCGCGCTCACCGGCCCGCTCAGCGGCCGGCCCCCGCTGCCGAACAGCCGCTGCGCCGCCGCGTTGCCGGCCACGATCTCCCCGTCCGGCCGGCAGGCGATGATCGCGAACCCCGCCCCCAGGAACATGCTCTCCAGATACGCCGGATCCAGCCGCCCGGCGATCGTCTCAGAGCTAGTTGCGGCAGGCGACATGGTTCACATCCGCACGCAGGAAAACGTACGCGTCCAGCCGCTCACCCTCGGCTAACGCCGTCAGGAACGCGCCGCCCACGATCCCGTAGGCATCCGCCTCACGCCCGGGCGCAATCAGCAGAAACTCCCCCGGCTCCAGGTAGGCCACCAACCCCGCGGCCGGAAAAGCCCGCCCCCCCGCCTGTGCCTGCTGCGCAAATCCGCCCGGCGTCCGCACCCAGCGCAGCTCGTCCGTGCGCTGTCGAACCTCCGGCACGACCGCGAGTCGCACCCGCTCCGGGTTCGCCAGGTCGACGTCGTAGCTGATCCGCAGAACATTGCGGCTGGCCGGCCACGTCTCGCCCGTAAGAACGCCGTCCTCCGCCACGAAGAACAGCGTCTGCTCGCGCGGCCCGCGGTCCAGCTCGAGCGCCAGCGGATAGTTGGCCGGCAGCCGAACCGGGTCCAGCGGCACCGTCTGCACACCCGGGATCGAGTCCAGTACGGCCTTTACCGCCTCCCACCACTGACGGTTGCCGATTCCGACCCGCAACCCATTCTGCGTCAGCCGCTCGGCCGTCCCGGCGTCAAAGAGATCCTCGCGCAGATGGCTCCACAGCGGCTCGGCTGCGGCCCGCGCCGCATGTGGAATCCGGATCAGCAGTACCGTAAGGACCACGTCCAGGCGCTCCAGGCGCGGCGCGGAACGAGCCGTGGTGTCGGCCGGTGTCAGTGCCACGGTTGCGATCGGGGGAACCGCGTGGGGGAGCGCGGCGGCTGCGGGCGGGTTCGCGTCGAGTTCGCCAGAGGCCGTGGACCACAGTTCCGACCCGCCATCCGGTTGACGGCACCCCCCGAACAGTGCGAGCACGGCCAGAACCGCGCCAACCCCGCCGTGCTCGAAGCGGCAAGCATTACAGTCGACCATCCGAACCCAACAACCGGGTCCCAATTCCCGCGTCCAGCGGGCACGATTCCGGCCGAAACGGCTCCGGAATTCAACTGTTACCCTAGCTTACAGTCTAGCGTCGGCCGGATTCAAATGCCAGCCCGTGCCGTCGGCTCAGCGGCCCAGCCCACAGCCAGAGCGCACCAGCCCGGCGACCTGACCCACCCCACTCGCCGGCAACACGTTGAATAGGTGCGGTGGCTCCGCGCTACCCGCCAACGCGGTCGTGCCAACTGCCACTTCCGCGGTGCCTGTGCCCTTTCTCAACGGGCTGCCAAGGCCGCCGGCCGACAGAGCCGACGGTCCGTGCGAGTCCTGCGCCTTTCGCCGGCGGGCAGATCGCGGCACTCACCATTGCGCCTCTTCGAACGCCCCCAACGGCCCCGCTTTCGCTTTCCGCCCCATCTCCTTCACGAGCACCGCCGCCATGGTCATGTCACCGGGGGTGGTGATCTTCAGGTTCCGCCGGTCCGTCGGAACGACGGCGACGGGATGCCCCAGCCGCTCGACGAGCTGCGCATCATCCGTGGGCCGGAAGTCCGCCGGCCGCTCGGCGTACGCCCGCCGCAGCAGTTCCTTGCGGAAAACCTGCGGCGTCTGCGCTTCGTACAGCCCCTCGCGCGGCACCGTCGCGTCCACCACGTTTGCGCCCGACACACGTTTGATCGTGCCGGTCAGGGGGGCCGCCAGAATCGCCGCCCCGCTCTTGAGAGCTTCGGCGAAGACCGCGTCGATCCAGGTCTCCAGTACGCAGGGCCGCACCGCGTCGTGGACGCACACCAGCTCCGCGGCCTCATCCACCGCGTCCAGCGCCGCCCGCACCGAGTCGTACCGTTCCGCGCCGCCCTTCACCAGTTTCAGGCCCATCAGCATGATGTTCGCCGCGTACTTCTCGCGCACCACGTCGTAGTCGTCCGGCGCGACCGTCAAGATCGTCTGGCACACGTCCTCGCGGCTGAGAAACAGCTCGATCGCGCGAATGAAGATCGGCCGGTTGTCCAGCAGTGCGAAGGGCTTCTTCACGTTACCGCCGAACCGCTGGCCGGCGCCCGCCGCCGGCAGAATCACTGCCACCTTGGCCATAACCGGCTCCCTTGTCCTGCCCCCGTACTATATACTACCCGGCCGCGGGGCGGTGCTCGGCGGGCGTCCGGACACGCAGGCCGGGTCGCCACGCGGGCGTGTTTCCACGAGGATTTCGGAATGATTTTCCGCGGCGGCATCCGGCAACGCGCCCTGCGGCTCGGCGCCGGCGCGGGCCTGCTGCTGGCTCTGGCGGGCTGCAACTTCGGCCAGCGCGAGCCCATGCCCGAACCCCGGCCTGTCGCGGATGACAGCCTGCTTCGAGCCGGCACCATCGGTGCCGAAACCATCGTCACCAACGTTGATTTCAAACCCCTTCGTGGTTTCGGCCTGGTCGTCGGCCTGAGCGGCAAGGGCAGCAGCGACTGCCCCACCTCCATTCGCGAGTACCTCCTGGAAAACCTCACCAAGGAGCTCGGCCCCCTCGGTACCGTCGACCGCCGCAAGCTGCCGACCCCCGCCGAACTCATCGACTCGCTCGACACGGCCGTCGTCGAGGTCACCGGCATCGTGCCGGCCGGCTCACAGAAGAACGCCCGGTTCGACGTCGTCGTGCGCGCGCTGGCCGGCACCTCGACGCAGTCGCTCGAGGGCGGCCTGTTGTGGCCCACCGATTTGCGGTTCTGGGACGTCTCGGCGACCGGCGGCGGACTCCTCGAAGGCAGCGTCCTGGCCCGCGCTGAGGGCCCGGTGTTCGTCAACCCACTGGGTGAGGACGGCCGCGGCGAGCCCGACCCGCGCCAGGGTACGATCCTCGGCGGCGGGCACGCGATCGAGGCGCGGCCGTTCCGACTCACGCTGTTGCGCCCCAACTACTCCCTCGCCCGCGCTATCGCGAACCGCGTCAACGAACGCTTCGGTCAAAACCCCAGATCGGCCGAGGCGATCAGCATGGGGTACATCGAACTGCACACGCCCCCGGCATACGTCCGCGACCCGCGCCGGTTCCGCGACCTTGTCGCGCAGATGTACATCGAGAGCCGCCCCGCAGCGCTCCAAGAGAAGCTCAACCAGCTCGCCGAGTACGCGGTGCTGCCCGAGGTCGATCTGAACCGGGTCGCGCTCGCCTGGGAGGCGATCGGCCGCGCCGCCGTGCCGCACCTTAAGCCGCTCTACGTGCACGCCGACTTGAACGTGCGGTTCTACGCCGCACGCGCGGGCCTGCGCCTCGGCGACCTCGCGGCCCTGCCGGTCGTCGCGGCCACGGCCGCCGCGGGGCCGCCCC
>CAZMCT010000132.1:0-9897 GCA_964564785.1 uncultured Planctomycetales bacterium | reverse complement strand
GGCTCGCGCCGCGCCGCGCAGCCGCCCGCTCGCGCCGCGCCGCGGCCTGCGGCTCGACGAGGACCTGTCCCGGGCCGTGCAGAAACTCGGGCGCATCGACCGCCTCATCAAACGTCTGCCGGGCAGCGATTGCGGCCTATGCGGCGCGCCGACCTGCGCCGCACTGGCCGAGGACATCGTGCTGGGGCGGGCGCACACCGAGGCGTGCGTGCGGCTGCACGGCCGGCCGCCGGGGGAGGACGCCGACCAGGAGAACACGCCATGACTTTGCAGCAGATCGCGGCCGAGCTGCGGCTCGAGAATCTCACGCCCGAGCTGACGCTGGTGGCCCACGAGGTGACCGCGGGCTACGTTTCCGACCTGCTCAGCGACGTGCTGGCCAACGCGCCCGAGGGGGGCGTGCTCGTGACCGTGCAGGTGCACCTGAACGTGATCGCCGTCGCGGTCCACGCGGGCCTGGCGGCGGTGATCTTCGCCGCCGACCGCCGGCCGGAAGACGCCGTCCGCGCGAAGGCCGTCGAGGAACGGATCGCGTTGTTCGTGTCGCCGCGGCCGGCGTTCGACCTGGTCGGGCGGATGTACGAGCTCGGCGTGCGCGGGACGCGGACATAGAGCGTGAGAACGCGCGGAAGTGAAACCGTGAATACGTCGTCAGACGCCCGCCCGGCCCGCCGGTTCGGTACGGCCGGTTTTCTTTCGCCGTTTCACGTTTTGACCTTTTCGCGTGCCCGCATGCCGCCCGGCCGGAGATCGGCATGAAGCGTTTTCTCGCCGACCTGCACATCCACACGGCGCTTTCGCCGTGTGCGGCGGACGAGATGACGCCGCCGGCCATTGTCGAGCAGGCCCGCCGCTGCGGACTGGCGATGATCGCCGTCTGCGACCACAACGCGGCCGGCAACACGGCCAGTTGCTGCGAGTCCGCCGCGCGGGGGGCGGGCCCCGCGCTGACGGTGCTCGCCGGCATCGAAATCACCACGGCCGAGGAGGTGCACGTGCTCGGCCTGTTCGCCTCGCCCACCGCGGCCGGCGCCGCGGCCGAAGCGGTCCGGGCCACGCTCCCGGAGGCCGACGACGCATATTACGCGCGCTTCGGCGAGCAGGCGGTGCTGGACGGCGACGGGCGGGTGGTGGGGCGCGAGCCGCGGATGCTGGCCGGCGCGACCACGTTTGCCCTGCCGGCCGCCGTGCAGCTCGTTCACCAGTACGGCGGCCTGGCGATTGCGGCGCACGTGAATCGGCCGTCGTTCAGCGTGTTCAGCCAGCTCGGCGTGTTTCCGACGGATGCGGGCTTCGACGCGCTCGAGGTGTTCGCGCCGTGCGGCCCGGCTGACGCGGACGATCGCCTGCGGACGCGAGGTCCGGCGCGCGAGGCGCTGGCGGCCTGCGGCCGATACGGCCTGCCGCTGCTGTCGAGCTCGGACAGCCACTACCTGAGTGACATCGGTTCAGCCCGCTCCGTGCTGCGGCTGATGGCGCCGACGTTCGAGGAACTGGCCGCGGCGCTCCGCGGAGAAGGCGGCCGCGGGGTCACGGTGGGGTAAAGCCATGCGCGAGCTTTCGCTCCACATCCTGGACTTGGTCGAGAACTCCCTCCGGGCGGGCGCGAGCATCATTGCCGTGTCGGTCGAGGCCGACGCCGCGGCCGACCGGCTGTGGATCGTGGTCGAGGACAACGGCCGCGGCCTCAAGATCGCGCCGGAGGCGGCCGTCGATCCGTTCTATACCACGAAGCCGGGCAAGCGCACGGGTCTGGGACTCGCCTTGATGAAAGCGGCGGCGGAGGCGACGGGCGGGCGCCTCACGATCGGCAAATCGACGCTCGGCCCGGTCGGCGTCGCGGTGACGGCCGAGTTCGGTCTCACACATGTGGATCGCAATCCGCTCGGAGACCTGGCGGGGACGCTGGCGTCGCTGGTGTGCACGAACCCGGGGGTCGAATTTCGGTTCAGCGTGCGGGCCGGCGAGCAGGGCGGACGCGTGTGCACGACGGATGTGGCCGGAGCGGCGGGGCTGAGCCGGGAAGACGGGCTGGCGTTGGGCGCCGCGGTGCGTGCCCGGCTGGCACAGGAGTTGGAGCGGTGTGCGATTCTCACATGAGTATGCGGCCGCAGCGAGCGGAGAGCGGGCTGGGTGCGAGCACAGCGAGGGTGGTGCTGCACGGGTTTCACGTTGTGCCAACTTCACACATGTGGGTAAGATTGACGGATTTGTTACACTAGCGAATCCTGCGCGGCGTCGCCGCGCGACCGGAGGAACGCACGAGCGCGGCACGGCACCTGCCGGGCCGAGGTGATGACGGGAGCAACGTATGGCGCTAGATGGCAAGGTGCAGTGCGGCTGTGGCGAGGAAGCCTCCGAGGAAGAGCTGCTGGCGCGGCTGGACGAAGTGCTGGAGGAATACCAGGCCAAGCCCGGGGCGCTGATCCCGGTGCTGCAAATCGCGCAGAGCCTGTTCGGGTATCTGCCGGAGGTGGCGCTGAAGCGGATCGCGCTGGGGTTGAAGAAGAGCTACAGCGAGGTGGCGGGCGTCGTCAGCTTCTACTCGTTTTTTTCGACGACGCCGCGCGGCAAGCACCTGGTGCGGGTGTGCCTGGGCACGGCGTGTTACGTGCGGGGCGGCAAGCGCGTGCTCGACACGCTCAAGCAGAAGCTGGGCGTCGACGTGGGCGAGACCACCAAGGACCGGCTCTTCACGCTCGAGGTGGCCCGCTGCTTCGGGGCGTGCGGCCTGGCCCCGGCCATCATGATCAATGAAGACGTTCACCACCGCGTCAAGGCCAACAAGCTCGACACGGTGCTCGCGAAGTACCGCAACGGCAACGGTGCGACCGGCGCGGGCGCGGCGGCCGCGGAACGGAGGGCCCACGCATGACCCACAAGATCACCAGTCCCCAGGACCTGCTCAAGCTCAAGGAGCAGGCCCGGAAGGAGATCGACCTCCGCAGCGGCGCGAAGGACCTGCGCGTCACGGTTCACATGGGCACCTGCGGCATCGCGGCGGGCGCTCGCGACGTGCTCGCGGCACTGATGAACGAGCTGACCGCGAGCAAGTCGAGCAACGTGTCGCTCCAGCAGACCGGCTGCGCCGGGCTGTGCGACCAGGAGCCGATGATCACGGTCACCGACCAGGCGGGCAAGTCGTTCCGCTACGGCCGGCTGACCAAGGCCAAGGTCGGCGAGATCGTGCGGGAGCATCTCCAGCGCGGCATGCCGGTCAGCGAATACCTGATCAAGGTCTAAACGATGGGTGGCGAGTTCAGAGCAACGCGCCGCGAATCGCGGGGGCCCACGTGTGGTCCGCGCCGAAGTTCCCCCGCGCGGCTAGCGGCTCCAGACGGGAAGGTCTAACGCATGGATACCGTTCGTTCTCACGTCCTCGTCTGCACCGGCGGCGGCTGCATCGCCTCCGGCGCGCTCGAAGTGAGCGCCGCGCTGCGCGAGCAGCTCGAGCGGCACGGCCTGGCCGACGAGGTCAAGGTCATCGAGTCCGGCTGTCTCGGCCCCTGCGCCGTGGGCCCGGTCGCGGCTGTCTACCCCGACGGCACCTTCTACCAGAACATCCGGCCCGACGACGCGGCCGAGATCGTGGAGGAGCACCTGCTCAAGGGGCGGGTGGTCGAGCGGCTCGTGCACAAGACGCCCAAGGGCGAGGCCATGCACGGCCTGCACGAGATCGAGTTCTTCAAGAAGCAGGTCAAGATCGTGCTGCGCAACTGCGGCGTGATCGACCCGCTGAAGATCGAGGAGTACATCGCCCGCGACGGCTACCAGGCCCTGGGCAAGGTCCTCACGCAGATGAAGCCCGAGGACGTGATCGCCGAGATGAAAAAGAGCGGCCTGCGCGGCCGGGGCGGGGCGGGCTTTCTCACCGGGCTGAAGTGGGAGTTCACCCGCAAGAGCCCGGGCGACGTGAAGTACATCCTGTGCAACGGCGACGAGGGCGACCCGGGCGCGTTCATGGACCGCAGCGTGCTCGAGGGCGACCCGCACAGCGTGATCGAGGGCATGGCCATCGCCGGCTATGCCATCGGCGCCCGCCAGGGCTACGCCTACATCCGGGCCGAGTACCCGCTGGCCGTGCAGCGCTTCGAGCACGCCCTCCAGCAGGCCCGCGAGTACGGCCTGCTGGGCCAGAACATCATGAACAGCGGCTTCGATTTCGACGTCGAGGTCCGCATGGGCTCGGGGGCCTTCGTCTGCGGCGAGGAAACCGCGCTGATGACCAGCATCGAGGGCAAGCGCGGCGAGCCGCGGCCGCGGCCGCCGTTCCCGGCCGTCAAGGGCCTGTGGGACAAGCCCTCGTGTCTGAACAACGTCGAGACGTTCGCGAACGTCGCCCCGATCATCCTGAAGGGGGCCGACTGGTTCGCCTCCTACGGCACGGCCAAGAGCAAGGGCACGAAGGTCTTCGCCCTGGCGGGGGCGATCAACAACACCGGGCTGGTCGAGGTGCCGATCGGCGTGCCGCTGGGCGAGATCATCTACGACATCGGAGGCGGCATCCCCGGCGGCAAGAAGTTCAAGGCCGTGCAGCTCGGCGGTCCCTCCGGCGGCTGCATTCCCAAGGAGCACCTGAACGTTCCCGTCGACTACGAGTCGCTGACCGAGCTGGGCGCGATCATGGGCTCGGGCGGCATGATCGTCATGGACGAGGACACGTGCATGGTCGACGTGGCCCGCTTCTTCCTGGATTTCTGCCAGGATGAGAGCTGCGGCAAATGCCCGCCCTGCCGCGTCGGCACCAAGCGCATGCTCGAGATCGTCACCCGCATCTGTGACGGCCAGGGCCGGGAAGGCGACATCGAGAAGCTGATCGAGCTGGGCGGCATCATCAAGGACGCCTCGCTCTGCGGCCTCGGCCAGACCGCCCCCAACCCGGTGCTTTCGACCATCCGCTATTTCCGGGAGGAATACGAGGCCCATATCCGCGACCGCCACTGCCCGGCCGGCGTGTGCCCCGCCCTGGTGCGGGCGCCGTGCCAGAGCGCCTGTCCGGCCGGCGTGGACATTCCCGGCTTCGTCTCGCTCATCGGCGAGAAACGCTATGCCGAGGCCCTCGCCCTGCACCGCGAGCGCAACCCGTTCGCTTCGGTCTGTGCCCGCGTGTGTTTCCACACCTGCGAGGACAAGTGCCGCCGCGGCACGCTCGACGAGGCCGTGGCCATCCGCGGCCTCAAGCGCTTCATGGCCGAGCAGGAAGTCGTCGTCTCGCTGCCCGACGTCCGCGACAGCGAGGAGAACGGCAAGCGCAAGATCGCCATTGTCGGCGCCGGCCCCGCGGGCTTGTCGTGTGCGTACTTCCTGGCCCGCCTGGGGTATCGGCCGCGGGTCTTCGAGGCCGAGCCGCGGCCGGGCGGGATGCTGGTTCAGGCCATTCCGGCGTACCGGCTGCCGCGCGAGGAGCTGGCCCGCGAGGTGCGCATGATCGAGCGGCTGGGCGTGGACATCGAGACGAACATGAAGCTCGGCCGCGACTTCACGCTCAAGAGCCTGCGACGCGACGGGTACGAGGCCGTGTTCCTGGGCGTCGGCGCGCCGCTCGGCAGCCGGCTCGGCATCCCGGGCGAGGATTCGGAGGGCGTGACCGAGGCCCTGCGGTTCCTGCGCGAGTACAACATCCGCGGTTCGGTGCCGATCGGCAGGCACGTGGTCGTCGTCGGCGGCGGCAACGCCGCGATCGACGCGGCCCGCACGGCGCTGCGGCTGGGTGCCGAGTCGGTGACCATCCTCTATCGCCGCACACGGGCCGAGATGCCGGCCTACAAGGAGGAAGTCGACGAGGCCGAGCACGAGGGCGTCAAGCTGATGATGCTGGTCGCGCCGGTCGAGGTCGTGACCCGCGGCGGCAAGGTCAGCGGCCTGAAGTGCCAGCACATGGTGCTGGGCGAGTTCGACCGCAGCGGTCGGCGCCGGCCGGTGACCGCCAGCGGCAGCGAGTTCATCGTGCCGTGCGACCAGATCATCGCCGGCATCGGCCAGGCCCTCGAGGTCAAGGACATCTTGGACGGCGTGGAGCTGAAGCTGACGAAGAGCGGTTTCCTCCAGGCGGACCCGGTGACGGGCCAGACGTCGGAGCCGTGGATCTTTGCGGGCGGCGACGCGGTCATGGGCCCTTGGTCGGTGGTCGGCGCGATCGGAAGCGGCGAGAAGGCCGCGGTCGGCATCGACAAGCTGCTGACCGGCAGCGAGCACGCGTTCTGGCGCAAGGAGCGGAAAGTCGACACCGAGTTCGACCCGGATGCCGACCCGGTGCAGTACCCGCGGGCCCGGATGCAGCTCATCCCGGTCAACAAGCGGCGGAACAACTTCCAGGAGGTCGAGTTGCCCTGGTCCGAGCCGGTCGCGCGCCGCGAGGCCAAACGCTGCCTGCGGTGCGACTACCGGGCCGAAGCGTGCGTGGACGAGGAACGCTAGAGAATCATGCGAGAAGCGCGAAAGTGACGCGGGAACACGGTGGCGGAGTGACAACGGGCGGCTCGGCCGGCGCGCGCGGTTCGAGGCCGAACCCGGCCCGCGCGCGATGCACCCCCGGTCACCGGGTCACCCCGTCGCGGTGTCACGGGACGCGGCTCGGCCGCGTCGGAGAGCAACCATGCCGAAGCTGACGATCGACAACATCCCCGTCGAGGTCCCGGAAGGAGCCAGTGTGCTGGACGCGGCCGAGAAGGCCGGCGTTCGCATCCCGACGCTCTGCTACCTGAAGAACGTCCAGGCCATCGGGGCCTGTCGCGTGTGCGCCGTCGAGATCGAAGGCGCCCGCACGCTGATCGCCGCCTGCTCGCAGCCGGCCGCCGAGAACATGAAGGTCCGCACCAACACCCGGCGTGTCCGCGAATCGCGGCAGACCGTCGTCGAGCTGCTGCTGTCCGAGCACGACGGCGATTGTCAGGTGTGCAGCCGGAACGAGGACTGCGAGCTCCAGGCCATCGCCCGCGAGCTGGGCATCCGCGAGATCCGCTACGCCGGTGAACGGGCCCGCCGCTACCAGGACCACAGCACCCCCGCCCTGGTCCGCGACACCGCCAAGTGCATCACCTGCCGCCGCTGCGTCAGCGTGTGCAACAACATCCAGGGCGTGGCCGCCCTCTGGGCCCAGAACCGCGGCTTCAAGACGGTCGTCGGCCCGGCCTTCTGCCAGAACCTCGACCAGGTCGTGTGCGTGCAGTGCGGGCAGTGCGCCGCCGTCTGCCCGGTCGGCGCCATCACCGAGCAGGACCACATCGCGGCCGTCTGGCAGGCGCTCGACGATCCGACCAAGCACGTCGTGGTGCAGACGGCGCCGGCCATCCGCGCTGCGCTGGGCGAGTGCTTCGCGTATCCGCCCGGGACGCTGGTGACCGGCAAGATGACCGCGGCCCTGCGGCGGCTGGGCTTCGACGGCGTGTTCGACACGAACTTCGCCGCCGACCTGACCATCATGGAGGAGGGCACCGAACTGCTCATGCGCCTCAAGCAGGCGCTGGTGAAACCGGCTCCGCCCCGGACCCCGGGTAAGGGCGGCAACGGGCACGAACACGACTTCGGCCCGCTGCCGATGTTCACCTCGTGCTCGCCCGGGTGGATCAAGTTCATGGAGCACTACTATCCCGAGCTGACGCCCAACCTCTCGACCTGCAAGAGCCCGCAGCAGATGTTCGGCGCCGTCGCGAAGACGTACTACGCGGAAAAGATCGGCAAGAAACCCGAGGACATCTTCGTCGTCGCCGTCATGCCCTGCACCGCCAAGAAGTTCGAGTGCCAGCGGCCGGAGATGGACGACAGCGGCGTGCGGGACGTCGACGCCGTTCTGACCACGCGCGAGCTGGCCCGCATGATCAAGCAGGCCGGCATCGACTTCGCCAAGCTGCCGGACGAGCAGATGGACGCCCCGCTCGGGCTGTCGACCGGCGCGGCCGACATCTTTGCCAACACCGGCGGCGTGATGGAAGCCGCACTCCGCACCGCCTGGGAAATCGTGACCGGCCAGCCGTTGCCGTTCGAGAACCTGCACGTCCGGCCCATCGCGGGACTCGACGGCGTGAAAGAGGCCTCGGCCACGATTACGGGCGCCCGGCCCGAGTGGCAATTCCTCGACGGCGCAACGCTCAAGGTCGCGGTCGCTCACGGCCTGGGCAACGCCCGCAAGGTGATCGAGCGCATCAAGGCCGGCCAGGCCGACTATCACTTCGTGGAGGTGATGACCTGCCCCGGCGGCTGCATCGGCGGCGGTGGCCAGCCGCGGATGACCGACGACGCCGTGCGCCAGGCCCGCATCGCGGCCATCTACCGCGAGGACGAGCACCGCGCGCTGCGCAAAAGCCACGAGAACCCGGCGGTTCAGCAACTTTACCAGGAGTTCCTCGGCCGGCCGCTGAGCGAGAAGTCGCACCACCTGCTGCACACGAAGTACACGCCGCGCCAGCGGGTCTGATCCGCCGCGCCGCGCGGTCAACGGGCCGAGGGGCCGTCCCCTCGGCCGCTGTTTCCGGGTCTCCGGCCGCACTCCCGGGCTCATGCTGCGGGCAGTACAATACACGCGATGGCCGAGTCGCCGCTCATCCTGCTCGTCGACGACGACCCCGACTTCCTGGAAATCGTCCGCCTCCTGCTGACCGCGCGCGGCTTTCGCGTCACCTGCTGTTCCGACCCGCGGCAGGCGTGGGACCGCCTCGTGGCCGAGCCGCCCGCCCTCGTCGTCACCGACCTGATGATGACCAACCTCGACTCCGGCTTTTCCCTCTCGCGACAGATCAAGGAGCATCCGAGTTATCGGAATATACCGGTGATTATCGCAACCGCGGCCAGCAGCCAGATGGGGTTGGACTTCCGCCCGCGGTCGGCCGAGGAGCTGGCCGCGCTGCACGTCGACGCCTATTTCGACAAGCCGCTGTCTCCCAAACATTTTCTTGACACCGTGGCTGAGCTGCTCACCCGCGGTGCCGGTGCCGCACCTTGTAACACGCCGCCTGAAACCCGTGCTTCGTGAGGCGGCCGACCCAGCGCGGATTCTGCGCCAGACGCGCGCCAAATACGCGGACGTGCTCCGTTCGAGAGATTTGCAGTTCATCCGGTGTCGGGTTTACGCGCCGCTAACCGGTTCCCATAACCGCAAGAGAGCGTGCGCGATCACGGTCCTTTTTCCGGCCGCGATATTGACTTGACCTTTACGCAGCGGTACAAGGTATCGAGCGGAGGATAGGAAGTGCGTGCTGGGACTGGTACCCTTGCTCGTCATCTCGTCTTGTCGGCCGATTAGGCGGCCGACAGTTCCGTCCGCTCACATGTAACCAGGTCGCAATTGCGCAAGCGTTGGGTGAACATGCGCGGCTCGCGTTGTTGGACGTTCGGTCCGGTGGGGCGATTATCCTCGACCGATCGCGCTGTGCAGCTCCGGCGCTACGGGGCCCCCATCCCTCCTCGTCGGAGCCTCAACCCGGCGGGGGAAATGCCCGAATATCTACATGCGCCCGCGGTCCGGGCGCACGTTCGAGACTCCAAGGTGTTGACATTCCCCGGCACACATCTGGGCCCGGTTCGTTCCGGGCCGGCTGGGATGTCGGACCAGTGCGTTCATTTGGAGCTGTGCAGGTTGGCTGCGAACTTAGGAGGACACGCGATTATGGCACGAAAACTGGGTCTGTTGTGTACCTTGGTACTGGGCTGCACGCTGGTGCTGGCTCAGTCCGACTCGGCGGCCGTGAGCCGCTCCGATGTCGCGCCGTCGAATCTGACGGGTAACGCGCTCGGCACGCAGGGCGCGCTGCAAGGCTTCGTCGCAGACGACATCGACGCCTGTGGCGTGCCGGTTCTGCCGGGCGCCGACAGTGGCCGCGCGGGCGAAGACTGCCCGGCCGGCTCGATCTGCGGCCAGGACACCGGCGCGTGCGGCAGCACGCAATGGTACCTCTACACCGA
>CAZMCT010000131.1:0-10064 GCA_964564785.1 uncultured Planctomycetales bacterium | reverse complement strand
GGGCGACCACGCGCAACCGCCCGTCGCGGCTGAGCCGCCGCGCGCAGTGGGCGGCGATCCGCTCGCGGTGGGCGGCCGAGAAGCGGGGGCACGCGCCGAAGTCGAGCAGGAGCGTGGCGCGCGTCGAGACCTTGTTGACGTTCTGTCCCCCGGGGCCGCTCGCCGGATCAAACTGCAATTCGATCCACGGCGCCAGGTCGGCGATCTTCAACCGCACGGCGCACCTCCCGGCCGCCGGGCGCCATCAGCAGAGCGCCAGGTACGCGGCCGCGAAGTAGATCGCAATGCGAATTCGCTGCGCTGTCCAGAAGGAGCGCATTGTCTTTCCGCCTCCACAGGCCTTGCGGGCGACAGGGATGCGGGGTGGCAGCCCGTCGCCGCACCTAGTCGTACGCACGCGTTCAAGGCGGGTCAACCACGGCCAGCGGCCGGCAGGCGCGGACGCGGCCCGCGGGTGCGCGGGTGGGTTCGCAGCCGGGTCGCCGGGCAAAGTTCCGCAAACATCGGAGGGGGTGCGGTTATCGGCCGCGATCCGATCGGACGTGCGGTGCGGCCGCGGCGGCGCGTGCCGCGGCCGCGTGCAGCTCGGCGACGGTAATCAGGGAGGACCGGGGGCGTGGCTAGTCGTCGTGGTCGCACTCGGGGTCGTGGAAGGGCGGGCCGGGATCACCCAGCTCGATCGGCCGCCCGAACTCCTGCACCCAGTAGAGGCCGTAATCGCCGCCGGCGCGAACGCCGACGCCGAGCTCGGTGAACGCCGGGTTGAGCACGTTCTGGCGGTGGCAGGGGCTGTTCATCCAGTCGGCGACGACTTCGGTCGGGGTCCGTTGTCCGGCGGCGAGGTTTTCGCCGACGATCCAGTACGGATAGCCGAAATCGGCGGTGCGCGTGGCCAGCGTGCTGCCGTTGACGGGGTTCACGTGGTCGAAGAAGTCGTAGAAGATGAGCTCGCACGCGTATTCCGCGGCCTGAGCGGCAAGCGTGTCGTTCCACACGACGGGAGCGACGCCGCGCGCGGCGCGCTCGCGGTTCACGAGTTGGAGAACTTCATCCTTCCAAAGCTGGCCCTCGACCGGGTCTTCGCAGCCGGGAAACTCGACCGTCAGATCGTCCGGGTTGGGCTGCGGATCGGACGGAGTGCCGCCGACTGCCGCCGTCGGCAACTCCCCGCCGGTGCTCGTCTCGCCGACGTCGCCGTCACTGTCACTGGCCGGCGGGCCGACGGGGTCGGAGCGACTGGGCTCGAAACCCACACGGCCGGGGGGGGCGGTGACGTCCTCGGGAGCAGCCGGGAAGGGGCAGCCGCCGGTCAGCGCCAGCCAGAGGAGCCCGGCGAGGATCGGCACCCCGCGGGGCTGTACAACGAAAGCGGACCTCTGAGGATCGTGAAGCATCATGCCCATTATACCCCCGGTGGGCGGCCACTTGATACGACTCCTTGTCGACCGCATACTTACCCGGGTACTGGTTGATAATTGCACTCCCGAGGAGTCCCCGATGCGATGCGGAATCTGTGCGTCGGCCGTGCTGTCCGGAATTATGCTGGCCCAGACAGCACCGCTGGGGTGCCTGCCGGGCGAGGGGGGCGGCGGCGGCGGCGGGCTGGCGAACCTCCCGCCGACGGTCGTGTTGACGGTCGATAATTCGCGAGGCGTCGCGCCGCTCACGGTGCAATTCAGCTCGTCGGGCAGCTCCGACGACGGGGTGATCGTCACCCGACGATGGGACTTCGGGGACGGTACGACCAGTCAAGAGATCTCGCCCACGAACGTGTACACGGAGCCCGGCGTGTACACCGTGCGTTTGACTCTCACGGACGATGGCGGACTCTCGTCGAGCAAGTCCACGGTCATCAGCGTGACCGAACGGCCCGTGGTGATCATCGACGTGGACCGAACATCCGCCGAGTCGGCACCGGCTACGTTCGCGTTCGACGGTTCGGCGTCCTACGACCCGGACGACGATGATCCGAACAACTTGCGGTTTCGGTGGGACTTCGGAGACGGCTCGCAGGAGGTCCTGGCGACAGTGAACCACACCTACGGGACCGCCGGGACGTATCGGGTGCAGCTCACGGTGACCGACGCCGTCGGGGTGACGGGCAGGGCGCAGCGGATCATCGAGGTGGGCATCCCGCGGCCGGAGATCGAGATCCGAACGCCGCCGGACTCGGTCGAGAACATCGTGGTGTCGAAGGATTCGCCGCTGTGGGTGTACGCGGTGTACGAGTCCGAGCCGGGCGTGCCGCGGACGGTCCGGGTCGGTTTAGACGGGGATCGGGATGCGTGCGACACGTTGGTAGCGCTCTACGCGACCAGCAACGGATCCGAGGTGAACCGGTTGCAGGGCCCGAGCGAGCCGATCGGGGTCGCGGTGTTCGCTCCGGACGGTGAGACGTTGCTGGTCGGCAGCGATGACGGCTACGTGCGGCTGTACGACTGGATCTCCGGTGCGCTCGTGAGGCGCTATCAGGGGGCGGGCGCGGCCGTGACGGACGTCGCCTTCATGCCGGACGGGCAGAGCTTCATCGTGACGTATGAGGACGGCTCGGTCGTGGAGCGGGAGACGGGCAGCGACACGATCCTGGGCTCGTTCGTCGGCCACGACGTCGCAGTCAGCGCGGTGGCGGTTTCGTCCGACGGGTCGCGGGTGATGACGGGCGACAGTTCGGGCCTTGCGATCGTTTGGAACGCGGCCGACCGCAGCGAGCGGCTGCGAATCGACCACAATGGTGCGGCCGTGCTGGCGGTTGCGTTTTCGCCGGTGGACCCGGAGGTGGCGCTGACGGGGGCGGAGGACGCGACGGCGCGGCTGTGGGACACGACCGACGGCTCACTGCTGCAAGAATTTGCGCCGGTGGCGAACGGCGTGCTCGTGGCGGGCCATGCCGACGCCGTCCTGGCGGTGGCCTTTTCGCCGACGGGCAGCGAGGTGCTGACCGGCAGCGCCGACGACACGATCAAGCTTTGGGACGCGCGGACGGGGGCCGAGGTTCGCACCTGGGGTGGGCATGAAGGCGACGTGAACGCGGTCGCGTTCGCTCCCGACGGCGT
Organism: uncultured Planctomycetales bacterium; assembly: GCA_964564785.1. Classification (GTDB taxonomy): domain Bacteria; phylum Planctomycetota; class Phycisphaerae; order UBA1845; family Fen-1342; genus CAZMCT01. The sequence continues at coordinate 7,011 of CAZMCT010000131.1, read as the reverse complement.
GACGATCGCCAGCGGCAGTGCGGACGATACGGCGCGGGTCTGGAACGTCAGCACGGGTGCCGAGGTGCGCACGCTGGAGCCCTGCCAGTCGCCGATCACGTCCGTGGCGTTCGCCCCCGATGGTCGGACGTTGAGCGTCGCGGTGGCCGCGCGGAACGACATTCAGTTGGACACCGACCCGTCGAGCGGGAACGACCTGAACCTGTCGGTTCCGGTGGCGCTGGACCTGAGCGAGGTGCCGAGCGGGTCGGAAGGCCGGGCGTACTACCTGTGGGCGGAGATCGACACGAACCAGACGGGCCCCACGCGTGATTACGCGCGGGCGGTGGTGAACGTGCTGCCCGAGTTCGCGACCGACATCACAGACGAAGCGCCGCCGCCGGTGATTCCGCTGCGTGACTCGGAGGCGTACGTGATCCTGCCGTACTCGAGCACGCGGCAGATCTTCGACCTCGGTCCGCTCGACTTGGGTGATCGGTTGCACCTGAGCCTCGTGACGCTGCCGGGATACGGGAAGGCGTATTTCCAGGAGGACTACAGCCTGACGGTCCTGGACAGCGCCCAACGGCTGTACGCGTGGTATCTGGATGGCGAGGCGCTGTTCAGCAGCGCGTCGAAAATGATCATCGGGCACGACAGCAACAGCTACTTCATCGTGTCGGACGCGCGGGGCTCGTCGCCGGTGCCCAGCCTCCACGTGCGGATCGAGCGGGCGTTTGCCGACGACAGCGCGCCGCGGGCACAGTACGTGTGGCTGAACTTCAACGAAACGACCGTCACGGACCTGACGGTCGCGGGGTCCACGGGGTTCTCGCTGCTGCCGTTCGACCTGATCGAGGAACCGGAGTACGGTGGGTACGACCCTGAGGCGCTGAAGTCGGCGATCGAGGCCCGGGTCGAGGACCTGCTGGGCCCCTACGCGGTCACGGTGTCGCGCGAAGCACCGGACAGCTCGATCACGCCGCGGCTGACCATCTACTTCGACATCAGCGGCGCGATGCTCCTGGCCGATATTCCGGACCGCAATAATGACGGCTTCTCCGACGTGGACGATTTGCAATTCTACGGGTTGACGAACTACATCGACCCGCGGAACACGACCCTCCAAGGCCGGGCGGTGATCTCGGTCTCGCAGCTCGTCGAGGATTTCCCGGGCGTGGCGGCCGGGCAGCTCGGGCTATACATCGGCAACGCGGTCGTGCATCACGTCGGTCTGCTGTCGGGGCTGCGTGAGACGACTCAGCCGGCGGGTGAGATCGACGACATCATGACCTCAAGCGCGAGCGAGGTTGACAACGCAGGGTTGGTATTCACCGAGGCTGACTTGGCGTCGCCGTACGGCCTGTCGGCGATCGGTGTTCAGGACGCGGACCTGTTGTTGACCGAGCTGTTCGGGTTGGATTAGCAGCGTCGTAATAAATTGAAGTGGGCGATTCGACCGGGGTCCCGATAAGGGGCCCCGGTTGCGCGCGCGGGCGGTTATCCGGGCGCGGTTCCGAAAATGTTGGCGTTCCTGCTAAAAACCTTGCGGTTACGCATTGATCCGTAGACATTATCGGATAGAATGGGCGTTCGACGGGTTTAAGGCACGCAGATCGCGACCACGGTGCGGTTCCTCGTCCGCGGGGGGACCATACCCGGTGGGACGGTGATATGCATAAGGTAACAATCGAAGATATCAGCCGGCATACCGGTCTATCGCGGGGGACGGTATCGCGAGCACTAAATGACCGTCCGGATATCAGCGAACAGACAAAGCATCGCGTTCTTGAAGCGTGCCAGCAGCTAAAGTATGTGCCGAGCCATGCAGCGCGTTCGCTGGCGACCGGGCGGCGTTACGCCGTCGCAGTCCTGGTTGATGACTTGCGCTCGCAATACTCCGGCTGCTATCTGCGTGGGGCGGGCGCGCGTGCGCGCGCGCAGCAGTACACCGTGCACGTTTCGGAGCTCGGCTCGGAACCGGAGCGCGCAATCGATCACGTGCGCTCACTGCTGGCCGAACGGGTCGACAGCCTGCTGATTGCAACGCCGGTCACGGCCGACGTGGCGCGGCAACTTGCGGAAGTGGCGGCCGGCAAGCCGCTGGTCGTCACCGTGGGTGCGGAGGGCGTCAGTGCGGACCTTATCGGGCCAGACTACGTGGAGGCCGGTCGCCTGGCCGCGCGGCATCTACTGCGAGTTTGCGACCCGGGGAAACTGCTCTACGCGCACGAGCCGGGGACAATTGAGGCCGAGAAGCAACGGCAAGGATTCGAAGAGGTCTGCCAACAGGCGGGCGTTGATCCCGGGAGCGTCATCGTGGAGGTTCCGCCGCGAGGTGGCGGGAACGAGGCCGCGCGCCTGGATGGAGTTCGCGGGCGGCTTGCGGATGCGCGGGCGGTGGCGGTGACGACGGACGTACTGGCACTTGAGCTGATTCTCGTGGCATATGCGCAGGGCCGGCACGCGGGTCGCGATTACAGTATCATGGGATACGGCAACGCGCTGTTCGGCGGCCGGATCACGCCGGGGCTGACGACGGTCGATTACGTGGGCGAGGAGATCGGACAGCGCGCGATGGACATTGCGTTGGCCCGCATCAGCAAGACTCGGCAGGACACGTTCCAACAAGTACTTGTGCCGCCGGTGCTGGTACAGCGCGAAACGACGCCGGCGGTTCAGTGAAGCGTTTGAGAGCCCCCGCGGCCGTCCGTGGGCGCGGGGGTTTTTCGTGCCTAGGAGTCGGCGATCCGGCGGGGGTGGGGGAATCCGGCGGTTCCGAGGGGGTGAGGCTCGTGCGGCTTGACGGCTGCGCGGAGCATCGGCTACATTCCGCACCGGTTCCGGTTTGGCGCGACACGGTGCGGCCTCTCCGCTGGCGGCCCCCGTCCGTCGGGAGAAGGAGCGGGACGTGCCGACCGCGGAGCCTGCCAGAGAGGGCCGTATGCAGATCACGGTGAAGGGTCGGCACATGGGGGTGAGCGACGCCCTGAAGGCGTATTGCGTGGAGAAGGCGGAGCGCTTGCCGCGGTTCCTGGACCGGATCCAATCGATCGAAGTGATTGTGGACGGGAAGGACGGGTTGCAACGTTTGGAGATTATCGTGCACACGGCAGGGGCACAGCCGTTTGTGGCGCACGAGGTTCATGAGGATGCGTACGCGGCGGTAGACCTGCTGGTGGACAAAGTGGAAGAACAGCTCCGGCGGTACAAGGAGCGTCACCGGAACCGGAAGCACCCTCGCGGAACGGAAGAGGGGACGGAGGAGTAGCCGTCGGGGCGACGGAAAGCGAGAGGCGAGATGAAGTTGCTCGACCTGATCGACCGGAGGTCCATCATCGCGGACCTGAAATCAACGGATCGGAACGGGGCGGTGCGGGACCTGGTGGAGTGCCTGGCGGCGGCGAAGCTGATTGACGAGAGCGCGGTGGAGGGGATCATCCGGTCGATCATCACGCGCGAGCGGACGCGAGGCACGACGGGATTCGGGAAAGGGGTGGCGGTGCCGCACGTGAAGGTTGAAGGGCTGGGGCGGATCGTGGCGGCGGTGGGGCGCTCGGCCCGCGGGATCGAGTTCGGCTCGCTCGACAACCAGCCGGTGTACAGTGTGTTCCTGATCGTCAGCCCCGCGGATCAGCCCGAGGAGCATCTGCGGGCGATGGACCTGATCTTCCGGCACCTGCAGCAGGAGCAATTCCGGAAGTTTCTGCGGCAGTCGGACACGGTCGACAAGATTTACGACCTGTTGAACGAGGCGGACGAGAAGGCCCCGGCGGCCTGAGCGGGCCCCGCAGGATGGACTGACGGTGGCGGTGGTACGCGAGGTGATTATCCCGAATAAGGAGGGCCTGCATTTTCGGCCCATCATGCAGTTCGTGGATGTGGCCCAGCGTTACCAGGCCGGCGTGACGGTTCACTGTGCGGACCGGGCCGCCGACGGGCGGAGCCCGATGGAAATGTTGATGCTGGTCGCGACGCAAGGCAGCAAGGTGCGGCTGGTCGCCGACGGGGCGGATGCTGAGCAACTGGTGTCGGCACTGGCCAATCTGGTGGAATCGGGCTTCGGCGAAATGTGATCACCGGCCGGCCCCGCGCGGCGCCGGCCCTTACACGAGGACAACGGCACGACGCGGCCGCCCGGCGGCCGCCAGCGCCGCGGAACCCGCGGCTCATGATTACCAAGAAAGGCATCAACGCCTCGCCCGGGGTGGCGATCGGTCCGGCGTTGGTACTGGATACGGAAGAGTACCGGATCCCGCACCGGACGATCGATCCCTCGCAGGTCGGGGCTCAGCTCCGCAACCTCGACGCTGCGCTCGAAGCTTCCCGCCAGGAGGTGGCCGAGCTGCGGGTGGCGGCGGCGCGCAAACTCGGCGACAAGACGGCCGTGATCTTCGCCTTTCACGAGCAGTTCATCGCCGACCCCAAGTTGCGGCAGAGCGTGGCCGAGCTGATTGAGAAGCGGCACTTCACGGCGGCGTACGCGTTCGGCCAGGTACTGAGTGAGCGGCAGCGGCAGTTCCGCAACGTGAGCGACCCGTATCTGAAGGAGCGGGTGCGCGACCTGGTGGACATCGAGCGGCGCGTGCTGCGGCACATCCTGGGGCGGGCGCGGGAGGACATGACGCGGCTGAGCGAGCCGGTGATCATCGTGGCGAACGACATCACGCCGTCGCAGGCGGTGTCGCTGGACCGCCGGCACATCCTGGGCTTCGCGATCAACGTGGGGGGCCAGACGTCGCACATGGCGATCATCGCGCGGATGCTGGGGATCCCGGCGGTCGTGGCCTTGGCCGACATCACGGCCGACGTGGCCGGGGGGGAAGTGCTGATCGTCGACGGCACGAACGGGATCGTGGTGGCGAGTCCGGACAGGGAGACGATCGAGCGCTATCAGGCGCGGCAGATCGAGTACCGGGACTACGAGCGGCGCCTGCGCGAATTGCGGACGGAGCCGTCGGTCACGCGGGACGGAGTGCCGATCCAACTGCTGGCGAACATCGAAGTGCCGGAGGAGGCCGCCAGCGCGATCGAGGCCGGTGCGGAGGGCATCGGCCTGTATCGCACGGAGCTGCTGTTTCTGTCGAGCCCGCGGCCGCCGACCGAGGAACAGCAGTACGAGGCGTTCCGAGAGGTGCTGCGGGGCGCGGCGGGGCGGCCGGTGGTGATTCGGACGCTGGACCTGGGGGCGGACAAGCTGGCGCCGGCGCTCGCGGCGCACCCGGAGCACAACCCGGTGTTGGGTCTGCGCTCGCTGCGCTACTGTCTGCTGCACCTGGACATGTTCAAGACACACCTGCGGGCGATTCTGCGGGCGAGCGTGGACGGGGACCTGCGGATCATGTTTCCGATGATCACGACGCTGATGGAATTGCGGCAGGCGAAGGCGACGCTGGCGGACGTGATGGAAGATCTGGAGGAAGAGGGCCTGCCCTTCCGCCGTGACGTGCGCATCGGCATCATGGTCGAGACGCCGGCCGCGGCGCTGCTGGCGTCGTCGTTCGTGCGCGAGGTATCGTTCCTGTCGATCGGCAGCAACGACCTGACGCAGTACACGCTGGCGGTCGACCGCTCGAACGAGCGTGTGGCGCATCTGTTCAGCTCGCACAACCCGGCCGTGCTGAAGTTGCTGCACCAGGTGGTGCGTTCGACCCGCGGACGACGGGTGGAGGTGAGCCTGTGCGGCGAGATGGCGGGGCTGCCGATCTACTCGCAACTACTGATCGGGTTGGGGTTGCGGCGGCTGTCGATGGCGCCGAAGAACATCCTGCCGGTCAAGCGCGTGGTGCGGGCGACGACGATCGAGCGGTGCCAGATGATTGCGCGGAAGGTGAGCCGGTTCGACTCGGACCGGCAGGTGCTGAACTTTCTGCGCGACGAGAGCCGCAGCCTCGACGTGGAGGGTGAGTTTTGATGGCCGAACCGCTGCCGGAGACGCCCGCCGTGCCGCCGCCGGAGGTCGCGCGTCGGGGCGCGCTGTGCGTGTATGCGATCGGCGGCGATCTGCGCTATCTCGCGCATCACGACGAGCTGCGGATGCTCACCCGCGCGCTGGTGCGGGCCGAGTGGCCGCTGAGCTGGACGCAGGGGTTCAACCCGCGGCCGCGGCTGAGCATCGTGCTGCCGCGGAGCGTGGGCACCGCCGCGGACGGGCAGGTAGCCCGCGTGGAGCTGGTCGCGGACGCGGCCCCGGGCGACCTGTTTGCGCGTCTGGCAGGGCAGTTGCCGGCGGGCTGCACGCTGGAGCGCGTGGTGGTGCCGGCGCCGCGGGCGAAGCCGCGGCCGGTAGTGGCGGTGTACGAGGTCGAGGTGGAGCCGAGAGACTGGGCCGGGCTGCCGGAGCGCGGGGCGGCGTTGCTGGCGCGGGCGGAGGTGGTCGTTCCGCGGCGGCTGGGGCCGGGGCGGCCGGTTCGGGCGGTGGACCTGCGGCCGGGCATCGAGAGTGTGGATTGGACGGACGGCGTGCTGCGAATGCGGCTGCGGGCGGGGGTGCAGCCGGCGGCGCGGCCGTCCGAGATCATCACGGAACTGGGACTCGACCGCGGGAGCTACGTGCATCGTCTCCGGCGTGTCGCGGTCCAATGGGACACGGAGTTGTGGGGGCCGGGTTCGGCCCTCGCAACCAGCGAAAGGATTGAACTTGGCGAAGAAGAGCACTACTCACAAGAAGTCGGAACGTAAGATGGCGGCGCCGAAGCGCGCTCCGCGGCGGACAAAGAAGACGGCCGAAGCGGACACGCTCGTAACGGCCGCAGCGGAAGGTGGGGCGGAGGCGGCGTCGGAAGCGACGGCGGGGCCGGCGCGGAAACGCAAGCAAACGGACGCGCCCCCCGCGCCCAAGATCGCGACGCTGTCGCGCGAAGCGCAGGTCGAGCAGACCGACGAGGCGATCGTGATCCGCTTCCCACCGGTCGCCCCACCGCCATTCTTCGCGCCGCCCCGACCGCCCGAGCCGGCACCGCCGCCGGTTCGACCGGCGGAGCCCGCGCGCGAGGTGCCGGCGGCCCGCGGAGAACCGGAGCGGCCTGGGGG
>CAZMCT010000130.1:0-10135 GCA_964564785.1 uncultured Planctomycetales bacterium | reverse complement strand
GCACACCTCGGCCGGCGTCGTCGGCGACCGAACCTCGGCCGGCGCGACCGCCTCCGCCTCGCGCTCCGCGGGGGCGGAGTCGGCCTCGAACCAGGCCGTGGTCCCGCGACCCGGGGCGTTGTGCAGCCGGGCCCCCCCGCGTCGCAGGTCGGCCAGGTGGCGGAAAACGGCCAACCCCAGCCCGCCCGTTGCCAGTATCAGCCCGCCGACGAGCAGACCCGCCGCCGGCCCATGCCACCACGCCGTGCCGGCTTGCGACCCGTCGCGCTCCGACCGGTCCGCGCGCTCCATCAGCCTGCGGCCCAGCAGCACCGTGGTCGGCAGAGACAGGCCGACCAGCAGCGCAAGCAGACCGAGGACGCGGTGTTTGAGCCTCGGCGGACGAAAGACCGACATCAATGCCTCATGCAGCCCCCGCGGGGGCGCGGCCCGCATGCAACGCCAGGCGGCCGCAGTACGTATCGGCCCATCCTGTACGTCTATGTGCTAACCGCACAGCGCAGCGCGCGGGGCGAATAAATCGCGGACCCAGGCGTTGTACCAGTCGGTTCCAGGAAAATGGAGGACTTCCCATGAGCTGTCGGATTCCGCGCAGTTGCTGCGGCGTGCTTGTGCTGATCGCGTCCGCCTCGGCTCTGGCTCAGATCGAACCGACCTTTTCAGACTTGTCCTACGGTTCCCACCCGCGCCAGCGGCTCGACCTGTACCTGCCCCCCGGCCCCGGCGGGCCGTGGCCGCTGGTGGTGTGGATCCACGGCGGGGGCTGGCAGGCGGGGGACAAGTACCCGGCCAACAAGGTGGGCCCGCTGCGGAACGCGGGCTTCGCGGTGGCGAGTATCAATTATCGGCTGAGCAGCGACGCGACGTTCCCGGCGCAGATCCACGACTGCAAGGCCGCGGTGCGCTGGCTGCGGGCGCAATCGGTCGCGCTGAACCTGGATGCATCGCGGGTGGGCACGTGGGGGTCTTCGGCCGGCGGACACCTCTCCGCGCTGGTGGGCGTCAGCGGGAACGAGGTCGGGCTGGAAGGGGTCGTGGGCGGGAACCTGACGTATTCGAGCCGGGTGCAGGCGGCGGCTGACTGTTTTGGTCCGGCGAACCTGTTCACGATGGGGGGCTGGCATGACGAGTGCGAGTCACCGGAATCCCGGCTGATCGGCGAATGCCTGGGCGAAATCAAGGCCCACCTGGACGACCCGAACTGGGCGGAGTGGGTGGGGCTGGTGGAGGCCGCGAGCCCGGTCTATCACGTGACGGGCGACGACCCGCCGTTCCACATCGCGCATGGTACGGAGGATAGCACCGTGCCGCCGAGCCAGAGCGTGGAGCTGGCAGCGGCGCTCGCGGTCGCGGGTGTGCCGGCGACGCTGCGGCTGGTGCCCGGCGCGGGGCACGGTCTGCCGACCAGTGAGGATGCGTACGTGCTCGCCTTCTTCCAGGCGGAGCTGGCCGACCCGCCGGTGCCGGGCGATCTGAACTGCGACGGCGTGCTTTCGATGGGGGACGTGAACCCGTTCGTGGTCGCGTTGGCCGGCGAGCTCGAATATGTGACCGTGTGGCCCGACTGCACCTGGTACAACGCCGACGTGAACGGCGACGGGCGCGTCAGCTTCCTCGACGTCAACCCGTTCGTCGCACTGCTGGCCGGCGACTGACGCCGCCAAGCCGCGAGCTCCGCGTGGGGCGGGCGCCACGAGCCGGGGCGCGCCACTGGTTGCGAGCGTTTTGGGGCTCGACACGATGGGCAGATTCGCGGTTCCAGCCCGGCTTGGAGACCCCGGCGGTCTCATCCCAGCCGGCCGATCCAGCGTTCGAGCCGCTCACGGGCCTCCGTGTCGCGGAATTGCCGAGGCGGGTGCTTCATCGTGAAGGCCGAGATCTCCTCCAGCGGCCCGCCCAGGCCCCGGTCGCGGGCCAGCTTCGCGCAGCGGATGCAGTCGATCGCCATCCCGCCGCTGTTGGGCGAGTCCTCGACCGACAGCCGCAGCTCGATGTTCATCGGCACGTCGCCGAAGCCGCGGTACTCCAGCCGCATGAAGCAGACTTTGTTGTCCTTCTGCCACGGCACGAAGTCCGACGGCCCGATGTGGATGTTCCCGTCCTCCAGTGGTACGTCGAGCTGGCTCTGGACCGACTCGGTCTTCGAGATCCGCTTCGAGCGCAGCCGCGACTGCTCCAGCATGTTCAGAAAGTCGGTGTTGCCGCCCGTATTGAGTTGGTACGTCCGGTCCAGCTTCACGCCCCGGTCGCACATCAGCCGCGCCAGCACGCGATGCACGATCGTCGCCCCGAGCTGGCTCTTGATGTCGTCGCCGATCACCGGAATGTTGCGGCGGCGGAACTCCTCGGCCCATTCCGGATGCGACGCGATGAACACCGGCACGCAATTCACCATCGCCACTCCCGCGTCCAGGCAGGCCTGCGCGTAATACCGCACCGCCTGCTCCGAACCCACCGGCATGTAGCACACCAGCACATCCGCCCGCGTCGCCCGCAACACCTCCGCCACATCGCACGCCGGCCGGTCCGCCACCCGGAACGCCCAGGCCTCCGGGTACTCCTGCATGTGCGCCGCCACCCCGTCCAGAACCGGCCCCATTTCCACCGTTACCCCCCAGTCCGGCAGCTCGGCTTGAAACACCTTCGTGCAGTTCGGCGGCGCAAACACCGCCTCGTGCAACGGCCGGCCGACCTTCCGCCGGTCGACGTCGAACGCCGCCACCGGTCGAATGTCGCAGAGCGTGTACCCGCCAACGTTTGGATGCACCAACCCGGCCGTGTCCGCTGCAACCGGCCGACGGTAATACTGAAGGCCCTGGAGCAGGGAACTGGCACAATTGCCCACCCCCGCGATCGCCAGCCTGATCTCAGCCAAGCGTGTTCCTCCTCGCCGCAACGAGATCTGAACCCACTCTTATCGGGCGGCAAACATACCTATACACCGTTACCCGGGCGTCCGCAACGGCACCCGGGTGGCCGGGGCGATCAGCTCCGGCGCGGCTGCAACAGACTCGAGGGCGGCTGCGGCGGCAGCCACATCCTCAGACCCCAGGAATGGGCCGAGCGATAGCCGCGTGGTCCCGCCGGTTGCGAGTGTTCCGAGGGTTTGGTGGGCGAGCGGGGCGCAGTGCAGGCCACTGCGGGTCAGAACTCCGAAACGGGTTTCGAGCTGCGCGGCGACCTCGGCCGGGTCCGCGTCCCCGAGTCGCACGCTGAACACGCCGACGCGGTGCTCCGGCTCGCGCGGGCCGAACCAGCGCAGGCCGGGAATGCGGTCGAGGTGCTCGGCCATGCCGACGATCAGCTCGAGTTCGTGCCGTCGGACGTTCGCCACGCCCGTGGCAAGCAGCCATTTGACACTTGCCAGCAGGCCGGCGATTCCCGGGGCGTTGTGGCTGCCGGCCTCAAAACGGTCCGGCAGCTCGGGCGGTTGGACCGGGTCCTCGCTCCGCGAGCCGGTGCCGCCCTCGCGGACCGTCCGCATGCGAGCCTCGAAGCCCTCGCGAATCAGGAGCACTCCCGTCCCCAGCGGCCCGAGCAGGCCCTTGTGGCCGGGGCAGGCGAGCAGGTCGATCGGCAGCCGGCCGAACTCGATGGGCACGTGGCCCGCGGACTGCGCGGCATCCAGCAGCAGCGGCACGCCGCGACGATGGCAGACCTCCGCGAGCGCGTCGAGCGGCTGAAGCACACCGGTCACGTTGCTTGCGTGGTTGATCACGACCAGCCGCGTATCGGGGCCGATGGCGGTGGCGAGCGCGGCCGGATCGAGGCGTGTGGTCTGCGGATCGACCGGCAGGGGCGTCCAGCGCACGCCGATCTGCTCCGCCAGCGCGTTGAGCGGCCGCAGGACCGAGTTGTGGTCCATGGCGGTCGTGAGCACGTGCTGGCCGGGCCGCAGGACGGATTTGAGCGCGAGATTCAGCGCGTCGCTGCCGTTCAACGTGAATATGACGTGATCCGCCGGCCGGCACTGGAACAGCTCGCGGAGCGCCGTCCGGCAGTCGTCGAGCAACCGGCCGGATTCGATCGCCTCACGATAGGCGCCGCGGCCGGCGCTGGCGTGCACGCGCTCGAAGTAGTCGCGGACGGCGGCGAGAACCTCGGGCGGCTTGGGATGGCTGGTGGCCGCGTTGTCGAAGTAACGGCGGACTGGATCAGGATTCACCATGTGAAGCGCCCGGGGACGCCGGCGACATGCTAGCGGCGCGTGAGCGGGGCGCCCAGACGGGGGTAACAGCGACCGGCGGGCGGGAACGTTATAATCGGGGCGACTCCGAAGGAGTGCGCCGTGTGGGACAAGATCGTTCGGCATATCAGAAAGCGGCGCCTCTGGGTGCGTCACAGCGCCGCGCTGGCACGGGTGACCAGCGTTCCGGAGTTCCGCAAGCTCCTTGCGCGCGAAGGTCTGCAACCGGCGTACGTATCCGACGGGGAAGAAGTGTCGCGTCAGAAGCGCGAGCAGATCGCGCGTGTGCTGGACGCGTACGCGATCGACGTTGCCGGCCGACGTGTGCTGGATATCGGACCGGGTTTCGGAGACTTCCTCGACGTTGTCCGGGAGCGAGGCGGAATCCCGCTGGGCGTCGATTACGACCCGTTCGTTGTCCGCTGGCTTCAGGTCCGCGGGCACCTGGCCCTGCGCGGCAACATTCTGCGCGGCACGCGGGTCCTCGGCGGCCAGCTCTTCGAGCTGATCAACTCGACCGGGTCGCTGGTGGTCGAGTATTTCTCGATGGTCGGGCTCCATGCCCTGCGGCGCTTGCTGGCCGACCTGGAGCGTCATCTGGCGCCCGGCGGAGTGATACTGATCTGCCCGTATTTCGAGCGCGGCGCCGACGGCCAGCGGCGCATCGCCGACCCACTGCAATGCCCCTTCACCGACACCATGAAGGCCGCAGGCTATGACGTTATGCCACGCTTGCCCGGCGTGCACGACACCCCCATCTACGCGCTGACGTACGGCAAGCGCCTGCCGCCCCCGGCGGCAGACACGCACGCGACCCCGCCACGCGTGGCCGCGGCTTCGTCGTCATCAGACTGAGCGTCGCGGCCGCAGGCGCTCGGCGATGCCCACCGCTCGGGCGTAGTCGGCGGGCGAGAAGAAGACAAACACGACCCGCTCGATCTCGCCGCACTCGGCAAGGAACGCGGCGACCGTCTCCAGCGCGATGGTGGTCGCGTCCTCGAACGGATAGCCGTAGACGCCCGTCGAGATGGCCGGGAACGCGACCGCGCGCAGGCCGTGCGCGACCGCGACCTCCAGCGACCGGCGGTAACACGACGCCAGCAGCTCCGCCTCCCCGCGCTGCCCGCCGGCGTACACCGGCCCCACGGTGTGGATGATCCACTTGGCCGGCAGCCGGAACCCGGGCGTGATCTTCGCCGCGCCCGTCGGACACCCGCCGAGCTGTCGGCAGGCCGCCTGCAACTCGGCCGCGCCGGCCGCACGGTGAATCGCCCCGTCCACCCCGCCGCCGCCCGCGAGCCGCTCGTTGGCCGCGTTGACGATCGCGTCGACCGCCAGCTTCGTGATATCGCCCTGTTGGAGCTCGATCCGGTCCCACGCACTGCTGAACATGGGCGCACCTCCGGGCACGATCCTACCGCGCTAGGTCCGCGGCCGCGTCAGTCGCCGCAGCCCGCCCAGCACATCCCCGCTCTGCACCGCCGCAGCGCCGACGATGATCACGCCTTTGAGAATGTCCTGGATTTCGGTCGAGACCGCGCGGAGCTGGAGGATGTTCGTCAGGTAGCCGAAGATCATCACACCCACCAGCGTGCCCAGAATGCTGCCCCGCCCGCCCATCAGGCTCGTGCCGCCGATCACCACGGCCGCGATCGCGTCCAGCTCCTTGCCCATCCCCGCATCGGGCTTGCCCTGGGTGTACTGCGCCGCGTACAGCACGGCCGCCAGGCCCGCCAGCAGCCCGCTGGCGGTGTAGACGAATACCTTCACGCGTTGGACGGGCACCCCCGCCAGCCGGGCCGCCTCCTCGTTGCCGCCGACGGCGTAGATGTAGCGCCCGAGCGGCAGCCGATGCAGGATGAACGCCGCCACCACCCACGCGCCGAGGAGGAACAAGCCCGGCACCGGCAGCAGCTTGACTTCGTGCACGCGGTCGCCGCGGAGCCTCTCGCGGCCCACGGTGAGGATGCTCGCGCCGAGCTGCTGGAAGGACGGCGCCGCGCCCGGTTGCCCCGGAGCGTCGCGATCGATGGTGTGTATCTGCCCGCCCTGCCCGGCGATGTACTTGGCCAGCCCGTACGCGGTGATCATCATCGCCAGCGTCACGATGAACGGCTGCAACCGCGTGCGGGCGATGATCACCCCGCTCATCATCCCCAGCAGCCCGCCCACCAGCGGCACGACCAGCAGCACCCCAACCGTCGAGAATCCATGCCCGGCATGGTGTCTCACCCACAACAGGCCCCCGACCGTCAGCCCCGCGAGTACCAGGACGACGAGCAGCGCGAGCTTCCGCCGACCCGCCGCCAGCAGTCGCGTGCCCCAGACCCACGCCAGCGCGGCAGCGAACGCGAGGATCGCGGCGTTGACCGCTGCGGCCGCATGGCGGAGCGGAGCTGCCGAGCCGCGCTGCATCAGCAGAATCGCGCAGACGACGGTGCACAACGACAGCACGCTGCCGACCGAGAGGTCGATGCCCGCAGTCAGGATCACGAGCGTCATGCCGACCGCGAGGATGCCGTTGATCGCGACCTGCCCGAGGACGTCGCGCTGGTTGGCGATGGAGAGGAAGATGTTTGGTTCGCCGGGCTGCGACGGCGGGTTGAGCAGCACGCCGGCCGCGAACAGCGCGCCCAGCGCCGCGAACAGCGTCACGTAGCGCCCCAGCCGCGGCCAGCCGCGTGCGTCACGTCCCATGCGCGGCGAATATAGCGGCTCCGGCGCCGCAGCGTCAGGGTCTGATAGTCGGTTGAAAGAGCGGACCGTTGAACACGGGCACAGACACCGCGGGAGTGGCGAATGGCACCACCGTGATGGGCGGCGGGCGCGGCGCCAGCCCCCTTTTTCAACGGCCTGCCGGCCCCCCGGGCCGCCGTGCCGGCCCCCGATCCACTCCTCACGTCGCGTCCACGCCTTCGCGCGCGGAGCATCCGCAGGTAACGTTGGCGTTCCCGCGAGGCCGGAAACGAGGAAGCCGAATGCCCTACGATACCTGGAAAGTCGTGAACACCACCCCCCACCCCCACACGCTGGGCCAGTGGAACTCCGTCGCCACCATCTCCAACGGCTACCTCGGCCTCAAGGGCAACCTCGCCGAGCAGCGCGCCGGCTACTCGCCGGTCACGCTCATCAACGGCGTATACGACGAACTCGACATGTTCAGCCAGATCCGCGCCTCCGCCGAGGAGCGCCGCTACCTCGACCCGCGCTACTTCGACACCGCCGGCCGCAGCCCCGCCGTCGCCAACCTCCCCAACCCCCTTGCGGTGCAGGTCTACGTGGCGGACCGCGAGCTCGCCCTCGAACGCGGCACGCTCGAGGACTTCGTGCAGGAGCTCGACTTGCGCAGCGGCGTGTACCGCTACGCTTTCAAGTTCCGCGATGGGGGCGGCCACACCACCCGCATCGAGATGCAGCGCTTCGCCTGCCTGCGCCACGCGCACCGCGTCTTCATGCGCTACCGCGTCACGGCGGTGGACCACGACGCCCCGCTCCGCATCCGCAGCGGCATCACCGGCCAGGTCTTCTCCAACACAACCCGCGAGCGGCAATTCGACGTGACCGAGCTGTGGGCCGAGCCCTGCGAGCGCCTGCGACTCACCGCGAAGACCCCGGCCCGCGAGCATCTTGTCCGCATGGGCGTGGTGAACCGGCTGATACCCTCCGCCTGCCCCCTGCCGGAGAACGCGGGAGATTGCGAAGCCCCGCCGCCCGCCGAAGTCGGTCGCATGATCGAGCACGACGCCGTTTGGACGTACTACGACCTCACACTCCGGCCCGGCCAGTCCGTCACGCTCGACCGCACCGTCGTCCTCACCTGCTCGGAGGACCTGCGCCACGGCCAGATGGTCGACCTCGAGCGCGAGCTCGACGCCGCCGCGGCCCAGGACTTCGACACCGCCCTCGCCGAGCAGCGGGCCGCCTGGGCCGAGCTGTGGGACCGCTGCGACGTGCAGATCGATGGTGACGACCCGGCCCAGCTCGGGCTGCGTTTCTGCATTTTCCACATCCTTCAGGCCGCCCCGCGCTTCACCGACCGCCTCAGCGTCCCGGTCAAGCTCCTCACCGGCGAGTATTACCAGGGCAACACGTTCTACGACACCGACACCTACATCGTCCCGGTTTATTCCTTCCTGCTGCCCGACCTCGCCCGCACCTGCCTGAATTTCCGCTACGAGGGTCTCCGCCCGGGCCGCGAGATCGCCCGCGGCCTCGGCTACGACGGCGCGAAGCTCGCCTGGCAGGCCGGCCCCCACGGCGAGGAGTGCCTCGGCCGCTGGTGGCGCTTCACCCATACCAACATCCACATCAACGCCGACGTCTCGTACGCCCTGATGCAGTACTGGGCCGCGACGGGCGACGACCGCTTCCTGGCCGAGCGCGGCATCGACCTGCTGGTCGAGACCGCCCGCTTCTTTGCCTCGCGGGCCAAGCCCGACGCGGACGGCGCCTTTCACCTGGTCGACGTCGCCGGACCCGACGAGGGCCATTGCGAGAGCACCGACAACTTCTACACGAACTACCTCGCCATCCGGAATCTGCGCTGGGCCGCCAACATGCTCGCATACCTGGCGGAGATCGACCCCGAGGCCCACGCCGCCGCCCTCCGCCGCCTGGCCCTGCGCCCCGACGAACCGCAGCGCTGGCGCGACGTCGCGGCCGGCCTCGTGCTGCTCTACAACCCGGCCACGAAGGTCTACGAGCAGTGTCAGGGGTTCTACCAGCTCAAACCGATTCCCCCGGACCTGCTCGAAAACCGCAAGGTCTGGTTCGTCACCGTCGCTCCGTACCAGGCCCTCAATCAGCCGGACGTCCTGATGGCCATGGTCCTGTTCCGGGACGACTTTTCCCCCGACGTCCGCCGCGCCAACTGGGACTTCTACCGCGACAAGAGCATGGATTTTTCATCCATGAGCTTCGTGCTGAACTGCATCATGGCCGCGGACATGGGCGACATGGAGGCTGCCTACCGACATTTCATCATCACCTGCGGCGAAGACCTCGACGAAGGTCTCACCGGCCGCCGCGACACCTACGCCGGCCTGCACGGCACCGCGTCCGGCGGCGCCTGGATGGCCGCGGTCTTCGGCTTCGGTGGTGTGCACCTGCGGCTGCCGGACTCGCCTGCCTCCCCCTGCCAGGAAGCGGGCAGCGAGGGGGTCGCATCCGCCGTCGAACTCTCTCCCTACCCCCGCCCCAAAAGGGAGGGCATTGCACAGAAGCTACCTGCCCTCCGCATCAATCCCAACCTCCCCCCACAATGGACCGCGCTGCGCTTCAACCTCGTCCTCCGCGGTGTCACCGTCCGCGTCGCGATCACCCCCGACGAGGTCACCCTGCAAACCGGCCGCGAGCACCCCCTCGAACTCCCCATTACCGTCGCCGGCCGCGAGGTGGTCCTGCGCAGCGGCGAATCGCAGCGCGTCCCCCGATAGCATCCAGCGCGAGCACCGCCCGGGAGACTTCGCCCGAAACCGAAGTGCGAACCGCGTGCGAAGCACCGGCGCGGAACGCGCTTCGTGCCCCAGGGGGCGCGGCCCCCGCCCAAGGCACAACCGCCGGCGGCGCGGCCGGGGCGTCAGTCGTGCATTTCCGCGCTGTCTGTCGCACGCGGGTCTGTCCCGCCGTGTTCGCGCGGGGGTCTCGCGCTGCGGGCCGTGTTCAACTCCTCGATCCGTTGGATGAGCCGGTCGAGATTCTCCGGTCGATACAGGAAGGCCGCCAACTCCTCGGCATCGAGCGCCACGAACAGTCGCAGCATCGGACCGAACGCCAGCACGCCGTGCGCCCCGAGCGAGGCGACCGGCTTGTGAGCCTCGAGCAGGAACACCGCCGGCGCGGCGAGCCCGCGGCCGACGAGCGCGGTCGCCCAGCGCTCGATCAGCTCGTCCCGGCGGTGCTCATCAAGTTCAAACATGGTGGCTGACGACCCGGCCGCGCACCGCACCC
>CAZMCT010000129.1:0-10177 GCA_964564785.1 uncultured Planctomycetales bacterium | reverse complement strand
CCGCCACGTCATCCGCGTACAGCTTCCCGTGGATGCCGTGCGGATGAATCCACAGCAGCACGTACGGATCGGCGAAAACCTGTTCAGCGGCGATGCTGTCGGCCACGATCAGGTCGGTGAAGGCGAAGATGTTGCCTTCACGGTCGGCGCGCAAGCCGTCGCGTTCGATCGGCTCCAAGTTCTCGGGCCGCGTCAGGTGAAATAGCAGCATCGGCGGCTTGAAGGTGCGGTAGCGGTGGGTCGTCTTCATCGCGCCACCCCCTTCGCGGCCCGCACCGGCGGGCAGCCGGCATCAAGCCACGCGACCAGCTCGGCGCGTCGCCAGCGTCGCATCCCGTTGAGCTTCAGTCCGAACGGCATCTTGCCGGCGTCACAGAGCCGGTACACCGACCGGGCCGAGCACCCGCCGAGCAGCGCGCACACGTCCCGGATACCCAGCAGTTCCGCGGGTACGGCCGGCCGCGCATCCGGCCCGACGGTCCGCCCGTCGGCAGCGTTCGCCCAAGTAGGGTTCATGATTCGCCTCAACGCTACGTGTCCAGGAATGGCAAGCACCGTGCTTGCTCGTCACGAGCGTCGTAGCCGATCGAAAAAAGGCGCCCCGAACGTCGCGAAAACACCGTGATTTACAAGGTGAAACGCACTCGTCAGGCGCGATAAAAGGTGTGGCGCGGTGGGGAAAGGTGTACGAAGGTGTGCGAAGGTGGCCGGCGCTATCACTCGCCGTCGATGCCCACGATGCGCAAGGCGTCGTGACGCTCCACGAGCTGGGCGGGGAAGGCGGTTACGTGCGTCAACGGCCGCTTGCCGACCCACGTCAGCATCGGCCGGCCCTTCGCCGCGGATATGTTGATCTTCGTCGGCTTGGGCGGCGGGGCCGGCGCGGCGTTCCAGGTCGCCCGGCGCCGGGTAGTCCACGGCAACGTCGCGGGCGTTGCGGCTGCGCCGGAGATTCGCGGCGTTGTCGGCGTTCAGCTTGGCCCGGTAGTCGCTCGGCATCCGTGCCACCACTTGTCAGTACGATTCAAACCAGTACGGCGGGTGTTCCCGCGGCGGTCGGGAAGCGTTTACCGTCTGGAAGGACCCGTGAACACCGGCGGCGGGCGTGTTCCGCAGCGATGCCCGCCACGGCAGCACGTCAAGCCGTGTCGCACGTTGGCACAAATGCCCGTATTTCGCGTTCCGCGGCCCGCTATTGCGTTCGACGTGCCGTCTGGTACGTCGGGTCGGGTCGGCCCCGTTGCGTTCAATGGCGCGGCCTTTCCGTGCGTGCATCACGGCTTTCCCTTCGCGGTTAGGTCGGCGAGTAGCCGGCGCACCACTTCGGCCTTCTCGGCGTCGGTCAGCGGTAGCGCGGCGATCATCACCAGGGCAGCGGCGAAGTGTTCACCCGCACCGTCGGCGGTGCCCGCGCTCACCGCGCCGCCCACGTTTGCCGGCGTCGCCTCAGCCGGCCCGCCGTGCCCGATTCCCGCTCCGTCGGTACAAGCACTGGTACAAGCGTTAGTCGGGTCGCTCGTAAGCTCTTGCGGTTGCGTGCCTTCCGTGCGATGCTCTCGGTTTTGTAAACCGCAGGTTCGGGGTTCGAGTCCCCGCGGTGGCTTTCACGCCCGGCGCCGCGCCCGCTCGCGCAGCGTCGCCTTTTTCCGCGTGCACAATAGACTGGAGACTGGCGCGCCCTTTCGGTGTGTCCACCGCGCTGGCGAACGTGCGCCGCGTCGCGCGGCGGGCGCTCGTCCGCGCTCCTCTCGAGTCCGGCGAAGGGCTCTGTCGCAACTTTCGCCGGCGTGTCGCCGACGAGTTTTGCTCCACGCCGCGGATCGGCAGCGGATGAAGAGCGCTACCGCGCCAGTGTGGCTCTGACGGCACACGCTGAACTGCCCCCCCGGCCTGCGCGCCCGCCGCAGCTCCTGCCCGCGCCCCGCAGCCGCAAGCCTCTCGTCCTCGGGGCCGGCAGGGTGTCTTACGCCCCCGGCCACGGGGCGACATTCCGGGCCGATGTGAATAGCATTCCGAAGCGGCCCCAAGCGGGGGGCGTCATACGCCGCCGTCCAACGGGCTACATGCCGGTGCCGTACGGCAACTGCGGCAACGGCACGCCACGCGCATCACGCTCCGGCGCGACCTCCGCGCAGGATGCTCCGCCCACTACCCGCGGCCGGCGGCCCGCCCGCCGCACCGGCGTGCGAGTCTTCGCGCGTCGACGGCCCGGCTTCTCTGGCGGATGCGTTCGCAGGTACTCGTCCAGGTGCTCGGGCCCGGCGAAATGGTGCTCCCACCCGTAATCGCCCGAGTGATAGTCGCAGTTGTCCGTCCCATACTTCCGGCAGATCTTCGGCCGGGTCTCGTAGATCCCGCAGCGGAAGTCCGCTTGCAGGTGCCGACACGGAGTCTGAAACGCGATGTACCAGTCGCCGTCCTCGACGAAGATCGAGACCCGCTCGTGCAGCAGAAACCAGCGCAGGTCCTCGAAATCCGACCGCGTTTCCGGCTCGTCGATCGGCAGCGCGATGTACCGGCAGCACGCGGCCGTGCAGTGCTCACACAGGATGCCCGGCATGGTCACACCTCGGCTCGCCGGCCCGCACTATACCCGGTGATCGCGGCCGCCGCCTGCCCGGCACCACCGCCAAGCCCGCGGCCACGTGACCCGCCGCCAGCGCGAGCCACGCCAACAAGACAACCCAGCCCTCGATCGCGGCGCGCAGCTCCACGTCGCTCCGGGGGACGCCGGGCAGCACCGCGTCCAGAATCTGCCGCCGCAACAAAACCAGCCCCGAAAGGAAGACGAGCGTGATCCCGATGCTCACTCCGCGTACGAGTCCGCGCACGGCCACGCGCCGGCCGGCCAGCGCCAGCCCGCCCAGTGCGGTCCCGAGTGCGAACAGAATCAGCACCGCCGACCAGCGCCACGGCTCCTCGGGCACGTGCCGGACCGCCCGCGACGCGAAGACCACCCCTAGCCCCACGACGCCTCCGCCGAGCAGCCGCAGAGGGAAGCCGACCCGCGCTGGGGTGTCATTGGCGGCGGATGCCACCGCTTCCGGTCCGCTGCTGCCCGCAGCCACGCTACGCGTCGCCCATGCTCGTGCCCACCGCCCGCGCCATGGCCACCAGCGGATCATCCGGCGGAACCGTGCGCTGCCGGCCGGCCACCTCGGCCAGGGGCACCGTGCCGGTGCGGCCGGCCTGCCGCACGATCATCCGGTTCCACTCGCCGGCCGCGATGAGCTCGACGGCCTGGTAGCCGAAGTGCGAAGCCAGCACGCGGTCGAACGCGACGGGCGTGCCGCCGCGCTGCACGTGGCCGAGGATGGTGGCCCGCGTCTCGCGGTGGATGCGGTGCGCGAGCTCCTCGCAAAGCACGGTGCTGATGCCGCCCAGCCGCACGGGGTCGGGGCTGTCGTGCACGACCTTGTTCACCACCTGCTGCCCGCCGGCCGGCGCGGCCCCCTCTGCGACGGCGATCAGCGTGAAACGCTTGCCGCGGCGGCTGCGGCGCTCGCACGCGGCCGCGACGGCATCGAGCGAGAAGGGAATCTCGGGGATGAGGATCACGTCGCAGCCGCCAGCTAGCCCGGCGTGCAGCGTGAGCCAGCCCGCGTTGCGGCCCATGAGCTCGATCAGCATCACGCGGTGGTGGCTCGAGGCCGTGCTGTGAATCTTGTCGATGCACTCGGTCGCCGTCTGCACGGCCGTGGTGAAACCGAACGTCAGGTCGGTGTGCATCAGGTCGTTGTCGATGGTCTTCGGTACGCCGATAAACGGCAACCCGCGCTCGACCAGCCGCGCGGCGCCTGTCATCGTGCCGTCGCCGCCGATGCACACGATGCCGTCGAGCCCGTTGTCCGACGCGTGCTCCAGCACGCGGCTGGTCACATCCTCGAAGATCGGCTGGCCGTCTTCCCCGTTCGAGGTCGCGAAGTGCGACGGGTCGGCCTTGTTGCTCGTGCCGAGGATCGTGCCGCCCGCAGTCAGGATGTTCGACACGTCGTCGTGCGTCAGCGGCCGCATCCGGTTGCGGATCAGGCCGAGGAAGCCGTCCTCGATCCCGTAAACCTCGATGCCGAGCTTGGAGATCGCGGCCCGCGTCACCACGCGGATCACCGCGTTCAGTCCCGGGCAGTCGCCGCCGCCGGTCATGATCCCGATTCGCCGCACTTTACGCCGTTCAGCCATGTGTCTGCTCCGCAGCACCCCGATTGCGGGCGGATTGTACCGCCGGCCTGCCGGCGCGCATGCCGCCCCTGACCGATCCGGTATAATGCGCCTGTCCGCGGTTCTGCGATAACGCCCGTACGCGCGCTGGAGGGCAGAGCATGTCGCGCATCCGATCTCCGCTAGCCGTTATCGTCCTCGCCGCCGCCGCCCACGCGCAGGTTTTGCACGAGGATCCGGCCCACGACCCGCCGGCCGCCCTGCCCGGTACACTGCGGCTCAGGCCGCCGGCCGACCCGGCTCGCACCGCCCTCGGCCGTAATTTCATGACCCAAGTCAACGTCAGCGCCACCGGCCAGAACATCGTCGGCGACGCCGCCAACGAACCCTCGCTGGCCGTCGACCCGACGAATCCCAACAACATCGTTATCGGCTGGCGGCAGTTCGACTCCATTACGTCGAACTTCCGCGAGGCCGGCTGGGCCTGGAGCGCGGACGCCGGCCGTTCCTGGACCTTCCCAGGCGTGCTCCAGAACAACGTGTTTCGCAGTGACCCGGTCGTGCGGGCCGACGCGGCCGGCACGTTCTACTACTACAGCTTGCAGGGCAACTTCACCTGCGACATGTTCCGCTCGTATGACGGCGGCCGGAGCTGGTCCGCCGCCGTCCCCGCGTTCGGCGGTGACAAGCAGTGGCTGTCGATCGACCGCCTCGGCGGGCCGGGGTTCGGATTGATCTACGGCTGTTGGAGCAACGCGGCCGGGCCGTACACCGCCCAGCCGTTCACGCGCTCGCGCACCGGCGGCGTGTCCTTCGAGGGGCCGTACGGGCTGCCCGATACACCGGTCTGGGGCACGCACACGATCACGTCGGACAGCACGCTGTATATCGCCGGGATCAACGAGCCGGCCTGGGTGAATAGCACGTTCATCGTGGCGAAATCGACCAACGCCTACCCCGTAGGCAACCCGGCGTTCACGCTCGTGAACGTGAACATGGGCGGGGCCCTGGTGGGCAATTCGGGGCTGGTCAACCCGGTCGGACTGCTGGGTCAGGTGTGGATCGTGTCCAACCCCGCGCCGGGGCCCTACTTCGGCGAACTTTACCTGCTCGCGTCCGTCGATCCGCCGGGGGCGGACCCGCTCGAGGTCCACTTCGTCCGCAGCACCGACGGCGGTCAGACGTGGAGCGCCCCGCTGCGGATCAACGACGATCCACCCGCGACCAACGCGTACCAGTGGTTCGGCACACTCGCGATCGCCCCGGGCGGCCGGCTCGACGTGATCTGGAACGACACCCGCGGCGACCCGACGCCGTGGAACCCGACCTTCTCCGAGCTCTACTACGCCACGTCGTTCGACGGCGGGCGGACGTGGTCGGCGAACGTGCCGCTGAGCGCGCCCTTCAACCACTACCTCGGGTATCCGCAGCAGCAGAAGCTCGGCGACTACTACGACATGGAGTCGGACAACGTCGGCGCCAACGTCGCGTTCGCGGCCACCTTCAACGGCGAGCAGGACGTGTACTTCCTGCGCATCGGGGATTTCGACTGCAACGCGAACGAGGTCGGCGACGCCGACGACCTGGCCGCGGGCACCTCGAGCGATCTGAACGGCAACGGTATTCCCGACGAGTGCGACCGCCTGGGCGACCTGAACTGCGATGGCGCGACCGACTTCGGTGACATCAACCCCTTCGTGCTGGCGCTGACCGATCCCGGCGCCTACGCCGCAGCGTATCCCGGCTGCCCGTTGGCCCGCCGCGATATCAACGGCGACGGCGTGTTCGGCTTCGCGGACATCAATCCGTTCGTGCTGCTGTTGACGCGGTGATTGCCCCGCCGCGGCCGGCTACATGTAGGACTTGACGTATTCCTCGAGCTTGCGCTTGGCCTCGCGCTCGATCTGCCGCACGCGCTCACGGGTTAGATTGACCGCCTCGCCGATCTCCTTCAGCGTCATGCGCTTTCCGCGGCGATCGTCCAGCCCGTAGCGCAGCTTCAGCACCAGCGCCTCGCGCTCGGTGATCCGCGCGAGCATCTGCGAAACGAATTGCGCGTCGGACTCGTTGAACACGGCGTCGAACGGAGCCGGCGTGCGTGTGTCCTCCAGCGCCTCATTTAGCGTGTTCTCGCCGTCGGCCGTCGCACTGCCTTGCATCCTGGACGTGCACGCCCGGATCGCCATCGAGATCGCCGCCGCCTTCCGCGGCGTGATCTGCATGTGCTCCGCCAGCTCGTTCATCGTCGGCGGACGGTGGAGCTGCTCCTCGAGCTTCCGTACCGCCAGCCGCATGTTCCCGATCTGCTCCATCAGGTAGCTCGGGATGTGGATCATCTGCTGGCTGTTTTGCACCGCCCGGCGGATCGACTGATCGATCCAATATCCCGCGTACGTGCTGAACCGCGACCCCACCTCCGGGTCGTACCGGTCCACCGCGTTCATCAACCCGACGTTCCCTTCGTTGACCAGGTCCTCCATTGGCAGCCCGCGGTTGCGGAAATTCTTCGCCACGCTGATGACCAGCCGCAAATTGGCCTGGATCATCCGGTCCCGCGCCTCCGCCGCCGCCTGCTGGATCTCGTTGTACTCGACCAGACTGATGCTCCCCGCCGCCAGCCGCGCTTCCGCTTCCGCCCGCGCACGAATCCGCAGCGCCAGCTCCCGCTCCTCTTCGGCGGTCAGCAGCGCGTACCGCTTGATCTGCTTCAGATAGTCGCCGAGCGCCGTATCAAGCTTCGACGGCATCGTTCACCCAGTCCCGCGCTTGGCTCCGCAACCCCCCCGGTCGGAAGCGCCGACGTCGCGGCCCAACGCCGCCACGCTCCGTATCGGATCGGTCCCCGGCGGCGTTCATCTGATCCCTATCATACCATGCCCGTCATCCTGTAAACCGACGTTATCGGTCGGCCGCGTCACCCGCCCCCTCCGACGCCGCGACCTCCGCCCGGACCGCCCCGCCGCCCAGCCCCAACTCCCCTAACATCCGCACCACCAGCTCGAGCGGCAGCCCGACCACGTTCGAGAAACTCCCCTCGATTCGCTCCACCAGCCGGTCGCCCACCGTCTGAATCCCGTAGGCACCCGCCTTCCCCACCCAATCTCCGCTGGTCACGTACGCCGCTCTCGCGGCCGCATCATCCCGCATCCACACACGTGTCACCGCCACCCCCGTGCGGCGACGCGGTGCGTCCCCACATCGCAGGAGGCAGACCCCCGTGATCACCTCGCTCACCTGGCGGCTCTGCAACTCCAGCATCGCCAGCGCCTCGGCCGCGTCGGCCGCCTTTCCCAGCAGTCTGCCAGCGCAAGCGACAATCGTGTCCGCGCCCAGCACCCATCGACCGCGGTGCAGCTCGGCCACGCCGCGGGCCTTCAGGTGCGCGAGCGAAAGCGCCCACCGCCGGTGGCTGACGCCCTGCGGAGGCACGCACGGCTCGCGGTAGGGGCATGGAATCACGTCGAACGCCCCGCACACCCGCGCCAGCAACTCGCGCCGCTGCGGGCTGGCCGAAGCTAGAATCAGCCGCCGGGTCGAACCCATTGGAGTCCCGCACTCCCTGCTGCCCATCATTTATTACAGCCGAGCCCATGCCGAGCGTCAAAGCAATTCCGGCGAAAGCGCTAACGCGAAGAATCGGCCTGCATCTGTCGATTGCCGGCGGGATGCACCACGCCCTCGAGGCCGCCCTGCGACTCCGCTGCCCGACCCTCCAGGTCTTCGTCAAGAACCAGCGCCAATGGCACGCCCCGCCGCTGCAAGCCGACGACCTCGCGCGCTGGCATGTGCTGCGGTCCACGCCCGGCTTCGGCCCCGTCATCGCCCACGCCACATACCTCATCAACCTCGCCGCGGCCGACCGCGCTCTCCTGGCCCGCAGCCGCGCAGCGCTCGCCGACGAACTCCAACGCTGCGACGCGCTCGCCATTCCGGCCCTCGTCCTGCACCCCGGCGCCGCCGGCGACGGATCCGTCTCCGCCGCCATCCGCCGGGCGGCCGAGTCGATCAACCGCGCGTACGGCGCCCGCCGCGACCTGCGCGCCGCCATCCTCCTCGAGACGACTGCCGGCCAGGGCCGCAGCCTCGGCCGCTCCTTTGAAGAACTGGCCGACATCATCGCCGCGGTTGAGCAGCCCGAGCGCGTCGGCGTGTGTATCGACACCTGCCACGTCTTCGCCGCCGGGTGGGACATCCGCCGGCCCGAAGTGGTTTGCGAGCTGGTCGCCCGCGCGGCCGCGACGGTCGGGCTGCCGCGGGTCCGCTGCTGGCATCTCAACGACAGCAAGACCGACTGCGGGTCGCGCGTGGACCGGCACGAGCACATCGGTCGCGGCCGCATCGGCACGGCCGGCTTCCGGAACGTTCTGGCGGACCCACGCTTCGCCGATGTGCCGCTGATCCTGGAAACGCCGAAGGGCACGGATGCGGCGGGGCGCGACTATGACCGGCTGAACCTGGCCCGGGTGCGCGCGCTGGCAGCGCGCATCAACCCGACGCGCCATGCCGAAGGGCGCAAGGTCCGAACAAGCCCACCCTGTCCAAGCGCGAAACACCCGCGCGCGTGACCGCGACGGCCAACACGCGCGGCGCGCGATTCGCCACCGGCTGCTCCCTCGGTTACTCTATCTGCATGACCGACTCCGAGCTCTCCTACCGTACCGCGGCCGAGGAAACCTGGCGCGTCTTTCGGATCATGTCCGAGTTTGTCGAAGGCATCGACGTGCTCTCGCACGTCGGTCCGGCCATCGCGGTGTTCGGCTCGGCTCGAACGCCACCCGACGATCCGTATTATGCGCGGGCGATCGAGTGCGGCCGGCTGCTGGCGGAGCGCGAGTTCGCGGTGATTACCGGCGGCGGCCCGGGCATCATGGCCGCGGCCAACCGCGGGGCGGCCGATGCGGGCGGCAAGAGTGTGGGGCTGAACATCGCGCTGCCGCTCGAGCAGGAGCAGAATCCGTACCAGAACATCACTCTGGATTTCCACTACTTCTTCGTGCGCAAGGTGATGTTCCTGAAGTACTCCGTCGGGATGATCTACTTCCCCGGCGGCTATGGCACGCTCGACGAGTTCACCGAGGCCATGACGCTGCTCCAAACCGGCAAGGCCCCGCGCATGGCCGTGGCCCTCATCGGCACCGAGTATTGGTCGCCGCTGCTGCGCTGGTTCCAGGACACGTTGCTCGACCGCTTCGCGTTCATCTCGGCCGAGGACCTGAACCTCTGCATGGCGACGGACGACGTCCAGGCGGCTGTGAACCATGTGTGTGAGTTCTACGAGCGGCACGGAGCGCCGCTGGGCGTGCCGCCGACGGCCGAGGAGATGAAGCGCCACCCGCAGGACCGTATCACCGCCGAGGGCACAATCTACGGCGTGCCGCCGACGCCCCGGCGCCCCGGGCGCGCCGCCGGCTCGGGCGGGGTCTAACGACTTCTGCCCCCCCCTCTCATCCCGAGCGAGGTCACTTCAGGCGACTGACGAGGAATCCGGCGATCCACGCGAAGAAGCACTGCCAGCGCGGCGGTGGCACGCTGCCGGTAACTCGCGGTTGGCGATGCCCTCCCCGCCACTCCGCTGTTACAGTCTCCCGGCCGCCTTCGCGTCCTTGCGGCCCTGGTCGCGGATTTCGCGCAGCAGGCCGGCGATTTCGGTCAGCTTCTGGTTCGTGATCCGCTGCTCGGCGATCTGCTCATTCCGCTGAGCCCCGCTGTCGGGGACCTGGGCCAGCGCCGCCGGCGGGGCCGGCAGTGAGTTCCACAGCCACAGGGCCGCCAAGGTGGTCAAGACCCCAGCCACGAACGCGATCGGGAATCTACGCTGCGCAAGCATATGTCTCTCCCAGACGAAACGAATCACCTAAGTGTGCCACGGCCGTCTCGCCAGGACCTCGGCCGACGAGCCGTCGCATGCTACAACCCCGGCCGGCGAGCCGTCCGCCCCTGTGGCACCGCCCTCGGCGGTGATCCGGCGGGGTGGCACGGTCCGCAGCGGCGCAGCCGCGCAGGGCCGTGGAGGGTCGGC
>CAZMCT010000128.1:0-10450 GCA_964564785.1 uncultured Planctomycetales bacterium | reverse complement strand
GTGCACCGCGGTGCGGACCTCCGGCGGCTCCGCGCCCGGCACCCGCTCGGGCAGCCGCAGCAGGCGATAGTGCCCCAGGTGCAGCGCGTTGTGCCACGTCTCCAGCGCCGGCGTGGCCGAGCCCAGCACCACCGGCACCCCCTCGAGCTGCCCGCGCTTGATCGCCACGTCGCGAGCGTGGTAGTACGGGGCCGCGAGGTTCTTGAAGCTCCCCTCCTGCTCCTCGTCCACGACCATCAGCCCCAGCCGCGGACACGGCGCGAACACCGCCGTCCGCGTCCCGATCACCACGTCCACTTCGCCGGCCGCGATCGCCGCCAGCGTGTCCTGCCGCCGCCGCGGCGGAAGCTGGCTGTGCAGCACGGCCACGCGCTCGAAACGCCGCGCCAGCCGCTCCACGATCTGCGTCGCCAGCGCGATCTCGGGAATCAGCAGGATCGCCTGCCGTCCGCGGCCCAGCACCGCGCGGATCGCCCGCACGTACACCTCGGTTTTTCCGCTGCCCGGCACGCCGAACAGCAGAAAGACGCCGAACCCCGCATCCAGCCCGCCCACGATTTCCCCCAGCGCCGCACGCTGCCCCGCCGTCAGCTCGAACGCGTCTTCGGCACTCGCGGGCACCGCCGTCCGCGGGAAGGGCTCCCGTGGACACGGCCGCCATGCAACGACCGTCTCGATCAGCCCGCGCTTCCGCAGCGTCCGCAGCAACGCCGGTCCCCCGCCAACCTCCGCCAGCACCTCGGAGCGCGCCCGCTCCCCGCCGGCCAGCGCCGCCAGCACCGCCGCCTGCTTCGGCGCCAAATCGCCCGGCACAGCCGCGCCGGTCGCCCGCAATAGCCGGACCTTTCGCAGCGGGGCCGCGCGCAGCGCGATCGGCAGCACGGCCGCAAACGTCCGCCAAGCCGAGCAAACGTAGTACTCGCTGACCCACAGCCCGAGTTCCAGCAGCGGGCCCGTCAGCCAGGCCGGACCGGGCTGAACCTCGAGGATCGGCCGGCAGGACTGGTCCCACGGCCGCTCCGTCACACGGATGCAGAGGCCGTCCACGACGCGGTCGCTGCGGCCGAAGGGGACCCGCACGACGGCGCCGGGGCCGGCGCGGCCCAGCAGGTCGGCGGGGACGGCATAGGCTTGCAGTCCGGCGAGCGGGACGTCCACCGCGACGTCGGCGACGTGCTGCCGCCCGCTTTCTCCGGGGTGGGGCACCAGCCAGAGCTGTCGCGGCGAGGATGATCGGGCCCTGGCGCACACGGGCAAGCTCGCGCGGGTCGCCGGACGCGCCGGCACGGCGGCGGATGCGTCGCACGGCGGACCCGTGCCCTTCTTTTACCGGGCGAGACACGTTTCCGTCCACCGACGCCCGCGAGTCGGCCCCGGACCGGATTCTGACGATTGAGTGAGAAGCGGATTGATCCTCGTCGCCCAGCGCAGGAAACTCATGACCGAGTCCGACCGACGCCGCATTATCGTCGTCGACGACGACCCTGCGGCTCAACAGCTGCTGCAACGGCGGCTGGAGCGCGCCGGTTACGAAGTCCGGACGTGCGCCAACGGCCAAGAAGCTCTGCGTCCGATCACCGAGCTCGGCGCGAAGATCGTCGTGACCGACCTCGACATGCCCGGTTTGGACGGGCTGGGCCTGTGCCGTGCGGTGCGTGAGCTCGAGCGGATTCAAGCCCTTACCAACGTCTACATCATCCTGGTCACGGCACACCACGAAAAGGACAAAGTC
The DNA here is from genome assembly GCA_964564785.1 of uncultured Planctomycetales bacterium. Taxonomy (GTDB): domain Bacteria; phylum Planctomycetota; class Phycisphaerae; order UBA1845; family Fen-1342; genus CAZMCT01. Next base: position 8,718 of record CAZMCT010000128.1, on the reverse strand, counting down.
GTCGAGGGGCTGGAAGCCGGCGCCAACGATTACCTGACGAAGCCCTTCCATGCCCGCGAATTCCTGGCCCGCATCCAGGTCGGCGAGCGCATGCTGCGGTTGCAGGAGGAACTGTTCCATCGCACCGTCGAGCTCCAGAAAGTCAACGCCGAGATGGCCGTGCTGGCCGCGCGGCTCGACCGGCTCGCGAACACCGACACCCTCACGCAACTGGCCAACCGCCGGGCCCTTTTCGCCCGGCTCGACGAGATCTGGTCGACCATGAGCGTCGGCGGCGACCTGAGTTGCATCATGATCGACATCGATCACTTCAAGCGCGTCAACGACACCTATGGCCACGCCGCCGGCGACGAGGTCCTTCAGTCGGTCGCCGGCGCGATCCGTGAGAACGTCACCCGGCCCGAACTGTGTGGCCGCTTCGGCGGCGAGGAGTTCCTGATCGTCCTCCCGGCGACCGCGCTCGAGCCGGCGGCCGAAGTGGCCGAGCGGCTCCGCCACACCATCGCCGCCCGGCCGATCCGATGCGCCGAATTCGCCATCCCCGTCACCATCTCTTGCGGCGTCGCCGGCCGCGGGTCATGCGCCGCGTCGACCGAGGTCATGCTCCGCGACGCCGATGCGATGCTGTACCAGGCCAAGGCGCACGGCCGCAATCAGACCTGGCTGTTCGACGAGGGCGGCGGCCGGCCGTTCGCGACCGAATGCGGCGCGGCCATGCGATAGCTGACGGGCACACAGACCGTCGGCCAACAGCGCCACACGCGCTCGTGGGGAACACAGCCGAGGGCGGCTGTGCCACGCGCGCGGCCCGTCGTACAATCCCCCGGTGCGAATTCTCATCACCAACGACGACGGCATTCTGGCACCGGGGATCCAGGCCCTGTATCGCGCGGTCGCCGACCTTGGCGACGTCGATGTCGTCGCGCCGGAGACATCGCAGTCGGCGTCCAGCCACGCGATCTCGGTGCTCAAGCCGATGGTCGTCCGCCGCCTGCTCGTCAACGACGAATTCCACGGCTGGAGCGTCGCAGGCCGACCCGCCGACTGCGTCAAGCTCGCCCTGATGGAGCTGCTCCGCGACCGGCGGCCCGATTTCGTGCTCAGCGGCATCAATGCCGGGGCGAACACCGGCGTGAATGTGCTTTACAGCGGCACGGTCGCCGGGGCCCTCGAGGCGGCGATCTTCAACATCCCGGCCATCGCGTTCTCGCTCGAACTGGCCGAGGAGATGGATTTTGCCGGCGCCGGCCGCATCGCCCGCGCGCTGTTTGAGACGTTCGTCGCCGCCGCGCCGCCCACGGGAATGTGTCTAAACGTGAACATCCCCGCCCTCGACCGCGGCGGGCCGCGCGGCGTCCGCTGCTGCCCGCAAGCCCCGGTCAACTGGGAGGAGTACTACGAGCGGCAAGTGGACCATGACGGCCAGGCCGTCTACTTCCTCGACGGACGCCTGCCCGGGCACGATGGCGACCCGGAAGGCGACCTCGCCGGCCTTCGCCAAGGTTATGTGACAATTACGCCCCTGCGGCCCAACCTGACCGCCCGCGACCAGCTCAAAGAAATCGCCAAGTGGAGCTGGCCGGGATCATTCTGACCCCGGGCGCGGCCGACGCCGCCCTGCTTGCTGGGCTATGCTTGCTCGTACTGCGAGAGGATCACGCGCCCCCGTCCCCTCCCCAACCGGGTGGGGACGCGCCCCGGCTTAGTTTTGGGCCGGAACCGGTTCGATCGACACGACCCGCCCCCGAAACCGGACCACTCCCTCGGCAAGCGCAAACAATGTGTCGTCACGGCCGCGGCCCACGTTCTTGCCGGGCATGAACGGCGTACCGCACTGCCGCACGAGGATGCTGCCGATCTTCGCCATCTGGCCGCCACTGAGCTTGACGCCGCGATACTGCGGATTGCTGTCGCGGCCGTTGCGGGTGGAGCCCTGACCTTTCTTATGTGCCATCGCTGCTTCCGTTTAGCCTGGAGGAAAAGCGGCCATGCCCTCTGGTCGTCGGCCGCGCTCCCGGTCGTTTCAACGCATGATCCAACGCGTGTGGCCCCGTTCGGGCACCACGGCGCCGCGGGCCGCAGGGGAGCCGGGCAGATTATAGCGGATCTCGAGCGTCTTTCGAAGGGTGAAATACTTGGGGTTCGCGGTCACTTCGCGGGGCCCGGCGGGGGTTTCGATGGTCTCCGTCTCGGGCCGGTCGGGATCGTACCCAGGGTTTCGCACGAAGCGCGTCTCCCCGCAAAGACCAGTGACGTAAACCACGAATCCGTTGGAGTTTAGATCGATGTCGCGCCAGATTGCGACGGACTCGCGGGCGTAGTCATCGCCCGAGAGCAACGTCCCATACGCCTTCGTCGGCGGGACCAGGTACGGATACATGATCTTGTGCCGATCCCGGATTGCGTCGAACACCAGGGGGCTGATCCCCATGTCCGTGTCGTAGACTTTCAGATCGTCCGTCACAATCTGGAACATCGGGAAGAACCGCCGCGCCCGCGTGCTCGGGTTACTCACCGTGTAGACCATGTACCAATATGCATCGGGCCGGCTGCTTCCCGGAAGCTGCACCTCGATCCGCTTGGGGTCCAGAAACCGGAACTCCAGCTCCCACGAAACGGGATGCCGCGCGGGTTCGGGACCCGCGCCGACCTCCACGGGCGGCGCCTGTGGCAGCAACAGCAGCAGAGGAAGCGCCAGGCTCAACATCACCCGCTCCTATCCCCGGTATTGATTTCGGATGATCTCACTGGCCGGCGCACCGGGAACATTCAGCGCGCCGAGCGCCCGCGATCCGGCCTCGCGCAACGCCATGTTCGGGTCCTTCTCGACCAGCGCGACGAGTTGTTGGATCACGTCCGCCGGCAACAGATTGCCGCGCCGCTTGGCCGCTTCGGCCAGCGCGGCGAACATCCGGACGCGCAGGTCCTCGGGCTCGTCAGGATCCAGAGCGGCGACCGCGATCACCCGCTGCGCCTCCGTCGAGCCCAGGTAGCCGAGCACCTCGGCGACGGCCACCCGCAACTCCAAGTCGTCGCTGCCGAACGCGGACAGTAGCGCCGGCTCGGCGTCGCCGAGGGGGAAGATCGGGTTGTTGGTCAGGGCCAGCAGCCGCAGCACCTCGGCGGTCTCCAGGGCCAACTCGCGCCCGATCTCGGGCGTGACCGCCTGTGCGCCGACGGCGCGCGACACCAGGGCGACCGCTTTGGCCACGTCGTTCTCGGTGGGATTCATCGGGATCGACACCAGCCGGTGATCCGCCCGCACCAGGTCGCGCACGAGGTCCGTGTCGCCCGACTTCTGCACGACGATCGTTGGAACGGACGCGAAGCGGAACTCGCCCCGAAAGGCCACCAGCCCCTCCGCCAGCCCCGGATCCCGGATGTCGGAAGCGACGACCAGCAGATCGAGTGCGGGCAGCTCCTCCCGGGCTTTCTGAAGCCCCGGGAACAGTGCCGCGTCGCTGCGCACCTCGAACCCCTGCGCCCGTAACTGCCCCATCACCACGTTCGCCGAGGCCGCGTCCGGGTCGACCACCAGCGCGCTGCGCGCCCCGCTGTGCATCATCAGCGATTCGCTCAGCACCGGCATCAGGTTCTGATAGTTCACGAACGGCGCCAGCGGCCGCGCCCACCCTAGCGTCAGCCCGGCCCGGATGCGGACCATGCGATCCGGCAGCGACAGCGCCTCGGCCAGCGGCAAGCGGCCCCCCTCACCGCTCACCAGGCTGGCCGGCCCCGCGGTCGCGCGCAGCGCGGCGATCGCCCCCATCGCCACGGCCGGGTCGTTCGTGTCCACCGCCCGCGCCAGCACCATGAGGTTGTATTCGGCACCGGCCGACTGGGCAAAGTACGACGCCGGCGGGTAATCCGGCGGCCGGGTCGCATCACGGGCTCCGGGCAGGAGCTGGGCCTCGCGGCGGAAGTTCGCTGCCAACCAGAGGGCCAGAGCAGGCTTGAGATCGGGCGCGGCCAGCAGCGCTTCCTCGCAGCACCGCATGCACATGATCTCGTTGAAGATGACGGTGGGAACCTCGACGTTCTGGAGGAAGTCGTCGCGCCAGTACCAGACGTTAGCGGTGTCCAACCGTGGATCGGCCGCGAGGGAGCGCTTGTCGGCGTAGTAGTCCTCCGCCAGATTGAGGAACGCCTGTGCGACGCTGAGTCCCGGCGGCACCGCCACGCCGCGGGCCCGCAGCGCATCGAGCGCCTCGTCAACCGCTTGGCGCACCTCGGCCGGGGTCTGCGGATCGGCGTGCAGCTTCAGGAGGTAGGGGACGGCTTGCGCGTAGCCCAGCGCGCCGAGCGCCTCGATCACGTAGCGCTTCGTCGCCTGGTCGTTCACCCGCAGCGCCATCACCAGCGGGTTGACCGCCGGACGGTCGATCGTCGGCAAGGTGCGCACGATCGGCAGCAGCAGCTCCGCCCGCGACGGCTTGCGCAGGGTCTGGATCAGGAACGGAATCCCCCACTCGCCCGAGTCCTGGAGGGCGGCCCGGGCATTCTCGAACGCCCGCGGCGGACCGTCGAGACGCTCGATGTTCTCCTTGATTCGCGTGGGATCCGCCTTGATCGTCAGCTCGCCCCGATCCAGGAGCCTGAGCACCTCACGCACCGCCTCGCCGACCGTCGGGTTCGCCACGAGCGTGATGAGGATCTCGCGCCGCCGCGGCACCTGGTCCATGAACTCCAGTAGCGCCACCGCGTCCGGTTGCGACTCCAGCAGGGCCCGCAGATTCGCGTCGGCCACGTCGAACCGCCCGATCTGCGAGAAGTACAGCGCGTCGCCGGCCTCGTTCAACTGCTCGCGCCCGGCCAGCAGCCGCTCGGCGACTTCGCTCCCGCTCGGTCCGAGCGAGCGCGCGTCGAGGTCCTGCTCGAACAGCAGCACGGCTCCGCCCATTGCCGTCCGTTGCACCGTGTAATCGGCCAGCAGCGCCACCCGCAACGGCGACGGGTCCAGCTCGAGCAGACCCGCGAAGGCCGCCTCGCTTTGCCCCGCGTTGCGATCGAGGATGGCCTGCATCGCCGCCCGCCACCGCTCCCAGGCCCGGGCCGCAGGACCGGTAATGAAGTCCCCCGTGCCCACCTCCTCGTCGCTCAGCATCGCCTCCGCGAGGGCCCGCCCCGTCATCTCCCCGCCCGCCGGGGCCTTTTGCGTCGTCGCCGCCTTCGGTTCCGGCCGCGCCGAGACCTGACGTCCGGGCGGCGGTTGCGCGCCGGCTGCGCCGGCCAGCACCAGTATCGCGCCGAGAACGGCCCCAACGTGTAGACGCCCGGGGATCGGGAACATAGCGACCTCCATCGCCCGACCGGCAAGCGGTCGGGGCGGCGCGGGGTTGCCCATCGGCCGTCTGAAACGGCCGGAAGCAGGCGGCGATTATAGCGCCACGGGGGGCGCTGTCAAACCGCGCCGCCGTCGGCCGCGCACTGCGGAATTGTTCGGGAACGGCCGTCGCCCGACAAGGGCGGCGCTTCACCGCAGAGCCTGAATCAGTGCCCGCACACGCGACCGATCGACCGGGTTCGCCGTCACTCCATCTTCCTTCAACGCGGTGCCGACGATCAACCCGTCGACATACGGTACAAACGCTGCCACGTTGTCCGGTGTCACGCCGCTGCCCACCAGAACCGGGGCCTCGCCGGCCGCGCTCCGCGCGCGGCGAACCTGCTCGAGCTCCGCCGCCTGGCCCGTCGCCGGCCCCGAGATGATCACCGCGTCGGCCCCGCCGCGCTCCAGCGTCTCGACGACGTCCTCCTCCAGCGGTCGCGGCCGGCCCAGCGGTGCCGAGTGCTTCACGCCCACATCCGCCAGGATGCGGACGCCCTCGGCCCTCAGCGCGGCCCGCTCACGCAGGATGACGTGCGCCTCCCCTTGGATCAGCCCCTGGTCGGTCAGCCGCGCCCCGCATAGCACGTTCACGCGGATGAAGTCCGCCCCCACCGCGGCCGCCACGGCCAGCGCCGCCCGCCCGTCATTACGGAGCACGTTGATCCCCAGCGGCAGGTCGAAGCAACGGCGCACATCGCCCGCCAGTTCGGTCATCTGTGCCACGACCGCCGGCGGCACCGGCCCCGGATAGAACGGCGCATCGCCGTAATTCTCCAGCAGCAGGCCGTGCACACCGCCCGCGACCAGCGCATCCGCGTCGTGCAGCACGTATTCGCGGATCGCGGGCAGCGACTCGCGCGCCCGCGGAGCCCCCGGGAGCGCCGGCACGTGCAACATCCCGATCAGCGGCGTGCGAACTGCTTTCCACGTCGGAAGGAGCAAACGGGTCATGCGCGTAGCCTACCCCGCCCGGCTCCCCATTCCCAACAACCCGCCCGGCATGAGCGCCACCGTCCCCGGCCCGACCCGCCGCAGAACGGGATCGGCAGCGCCCCGGTCGGCGCGCTCGCCTCATTCGGTTCGCCGGCCGGAACGGGAGCGGAACGGAGCGCGGGCGGGGCTTGTGGGGGTGTGGGCGGCGTGGTCTACTGCGATGATTCGGCCGGGCGGTCGTCGGCGCGGCTTTCCGGCTCCGGGAGTGCGCGGTATGCGGATCCTGTCGGGCATCCAGTCGTCTGGAGCGTTGCACCTGGGCAACTATTTCGGCGCCATGAAGCAGCACATCGAGCTTCAGGAGGAGCACGAGTGCTTCTATTTCATCGCCAACTACCACGCGCTGACCACGATCCACGACGCCGCCCGGATGCGCGAACTCACCCGCAACGTGGCGATCGACTACCTCGCGATGGGGCTCGACCCTCAGAAGGTGCGTTTCTTCCGCCAGAGCGACGTGCCCGAGGTATGCGAGCTGGCGTGGATCCTCGCGACCGTGACCGGTCGCGGACTGCTCGAACGGGCACATTCGTTCAAGGACAAGACCGCCAAGGGCCTGCCGGTGACCATGGGGCTCTTCAGCTACCCCCTGCTCATGGCGGCCGACATCCTCATTTACCGCAGCCATCTGGTCCCGGTCGGCCGCGACCAGGTGCAGCACATCGAGATGACGCAGGACATGGCCGGCTACTTCAACCAGACCTACCGCGAGGTGTTCGTGCGGCCGGAGCCGCGGCTCAACGAGGCGGCGGTGGTGCCGGGCATCGACGGCCAAAAGATGAGCAAGAGCTACGGGAACACGATCGACCTGTTCGGCGACCCGAAGGAGATGAAGAAGCGGATCATGTCGATCAAGACCGACAGCACGCCGATCGAAGCCCCGAAAAACCCGGAGACCGACAACGTGTTCGCGCTGCTGAAGCTGCTCGCGGCCCCGGACGAGGTGGCCGAGTGGGAGCGGCGCTACCGCGCCGGCGGGATGGGCTATGGCGAGGCGAAGAAGCGGCTGGCGGAGCTGTACGAAGAGCGCTTCGGCAGCCGCCGTGCGGCCCGGGCCGAGTGGGCCGCCCGGCCGGACGACGTCGAGGACATCCTCCGTGACGGCGGCCGGCGGGCGCGGGCCGTGGCCCAGGAGGTGATGGCCGACGTCCGCGACGCGTGCGGCATCGTCTGCGCTCGTTAACCGCAGAAACGCCGAGAGCGCAGAGGGCCGCAAAGAACTCTGAATGAAACGGCAGCGCAATGGGCATGACAACCGCACGGGTGGAGCCGGGGCCGGAGCCGAACCGGCTTTCACGCGCGGTGATCGGAGCGGCAATCGAGGTCCATCGTGTGCCCGGACCGGGCCTGCTTGAGTCCGTGTATGAGGAAGCCCTGCGCATCGAACGGGCCGAGCGACAGGCGCAGTTTGTGCGCCAGCCGCACGTTGATTTGCAGTACAAGGGTCATCCGGTCGACCAGGGTCGGTTGGATCTGCTCGTCGGTGATCAGCTCGTGGTCGAGCTGAAAGCAGTGGAGGAAATCGCCGACGTGCACGTGGCCCAGGTGCTTTCGTACCTGCGAACTACAGGGTACACGCTGGGCCTGCTGATTAACTTCAACGTTCCGCGCCTGGTGGACGGCGTCCGCCGCATAGTCGCCAGTTAGTCTCTGCGGCCCTCCGCGCTCTCCGCGTCTTTGCGGTAATCGGATGGAAGAAGGCTACCGCGTACAGCTCGACGTCTTCACCGGTCCCCTGGACCTGCTGCTCTACCTCATCCGCCGCGACGAGGTCGACCTGCTCGATATCCCGGTCGCGCGAATCACCGAGCAGTACCTCGCGCACGTCCACCTCCTCGAGCAGCTCGACCCCAACGCGGCCGGCGAATTCCTCGTCCTGGCCGCGGCCCTGCTCGAGCTCAAGAGCCGCATGCTGCTGCCCACGCCCCCGCCCGAGATCGCCGACGCCGCCGACGACCCCCGCGCCCCCCTCGTCCGCCAGCTCCTCGAATACAAGCGCTTCAAGGACGCCGCCCGCGCCCTCGGCACCGCCGCCGACGACCGCGCCCGACGCTTCGTCCGCCGCCCGGCCGACCTGCCGCCCGAACTCCGCGGCCTGCAACTCGAAGAGGTGCAGGTCTGGGACCTGCTGACCGCGTTCGGCAAGGTCATGCAGGCCGTCGGCCGCGGCCCGGCCCTCCACGAGGTCCGCTATGACGATGTGCCCATCGAGCGGCACGTATCCGAGGTGCTCGCCATCCTCGAGCGGGCCAGCCCGATCACCTTCGCCGACCTGTTTGAGAACCAGCCCGATCGCATGCAGATCGTCGGCCGATTTCTAGCGCTGCTCGAGCTGATCCGCGCCCGCCGCATCCGCGCCGAGCAGGAAACCACCTTCGGCGTCATCTACATATTCC
>CAZMCT010000127.1:0-10706 GCA_964564785.1 uncultured Planctomycetales bacterium | reverse complement strand
GCGGGCCGCAGGGCGCCACGGAACACCCTGACCCTGCTCCTTCACTGGACGGGAGGGGGATTCGCAAGCTCGGCTTCGCGGCGGCGAATGCCGGTGCCGGAGTTGCGCAAATTCCTGTCGGAGAAACTGCACCCGGGCCGTCTTGAGGAGTGAAATGTCGAGCATGGCGATCGACGCCGAGACCGTGCGAGAGCTGGTTACCGGCGCGCAGCAGGGTGATCGCGTCGCGGCCGACCGGCTCGTCCGCGAACATGAGTCCTGGGTGCGCAGCGCCATCTACGCTGCCACCGGCCGGCCGGAGCTGGTCGACGACATCGCCCAGCAGGTGTGGATGCGGGTCTGGCAGCGGCTCGACACGCTGGAGAACCCGCGGCAGCTCCGAGCCTGGCTGTACACGATCGCGCGAAACACGGCCATCGACTACGGCGCGTCGCACCGGCGGCAACAGGGGTTCGCGGAGCGGATGGGGGCGGAGGGCCGTCGCACCCAGCCGCCAGCGGCCGAACCGGCCGGAACGGTCGCGAATGCGGAGGTGCGTGAGTTGGTGTTGCGGGCGGTGCGGTCGCTGCCGGCGATCTATCGCGAGCCGTTCGTGCTGCGGCACCTTGAGGGCTGGAGCTACCAGGAGATCGGCGACGTGCTCGGACTGACGGTGGACACGGTGGAGACGCGGCTGGTGCGGGCGCGGCGGCTGTTGCGGGAGATGTTGCAGGGCCGGGTTGAGTCATGAACAGCGATGCCGACAGGCTGGAACACCTGATCTCGCGGCGACTTGACGACGAGGCGACGCCGCAAGAGCGGCGGACGCTCGAGGCTCGGGTCCGCGAGGATGCGGAAGTGCGGCGACTGTTTGAGGATACCCGAGCGGTAGACACGGTTGTCGGCGACGTGATGCGGGTCGCCCTGGGTCGCGGGTCGCGGATTGTACAGCCGTCGCGGATTCGTTTTCCGCGCCTGCGGCCGCGGCTGGCGAAGGGCCTGACGGTCGCGGCGGCGGCGGCGCTCGCATTGGCGGCGTGGCTGCTTCCACCGCGGATGTCGCCGCCGCGGGCAAGCGGGCGGCAGCAGGCGGGCGTGTGGACGCTGCATTCCCCGCGGCCGGCCGACGTGGTCACGCCGGTGCCGGTGGAGTTCGAGCGGCCGGGAGTCCGGCTCCGCGGGACGCAGCGGGACTGGATCGTGATCCCGAACCGGCAGCCGGGCAAGTATGTGGTGATCGAGGTGGATCGCGTGCGGACGCACGTGGTGACGATACAGCAGGATTTCTGACAAGGGGCACGACGGTTGCTTGAGGACGGACACGACGCCCGCATCCCTCAAGCCGAGTCGGAGGATCGAACATGTTGCTGACGTTGATGGGACTGACGATGTCGTGGGGGCCAGCGCCCCACGCGATTGCGGCGGACGTGTCGGGCGATGTCGAGCACGCCGGGATCGTGTTCGTCCGGGACGACCAGCGTATGGAAGACGTGCATGAGCGGATTCCGAAGGTGTGGATCGGCGTGCGCGTGACGCCGGTGCCGGCGCCGCTGGCGGCGCACATCGGCAAGCGCGGCGTGATGGTCGCCAACGTGGTGGAGCAGAGCCCGGCGGACGCGGCGGGAATCCAGCAGTACGACGTCGTGGTCGGGTTCGGAGCGCAAGAGATCGACGAGCCCGCGGACCTGACCGAAGCGGTCGGAAAAGCGACGGCAGGGGAGCCCGTGCAATTGAAGATCGTGCGCCGGGGGCAAGCGCAGACGCTGGAGATCCGGCCGGCGGAGCGGCCAGAGCGGGCGTTGGGGGAATCGAAGCTCAAGTACGAAGAGCCCGACGACGTGCTGTTCGATACGGCCGTGAGACTGCGGCAACGGGCGCTCGAGAAAGGGCCGGGAGGCGAGTGGATTTTGCGTGACCTGGGGCCGCTGGAGGATCTCCCGGAGGCGCTCGAGAAGCTCAAGGACCTGGACATCGGCGTGGATATCGACCTGCCGGACTTCGACGTGAAGATTCTGCGCGACTTGGACGACTACCTCGGTTCGGAGGGGGAGGGCGAGCGGCGGGTGGAGGTCCGCGTGCAAGTCGAGGACGACGGGACCACGACCACCGTGACCCGCAAGGCCGACGGGCAGATCACCGTGACCAGGACGGATGCGGACGGCAAGGAATCGAAGGCCACGTACAAGAACGCCGGCGAGCTGGAAGAGGCGGATCCGGAGGCGTTCAAGCTCTATCGGCGGCACGCGGGGACGGGCGGCATGATGTTTCGTTTTCAGCCGTTCGACGCGTACGCGCCGCGCCGGCTGAAGTTCGACCTTCAACGGCGGGTCGAGGAGGCACTGGACCGGGCCCGCGAGGCCAGCGAACGGGCCAAGGAGACGTATCAGGAGGCCCTGAAGCAGTTCAAGAAGCAGGTGCAGCGCAATCAGATCGAAATCCGAACGGATGAGGACGGCGAGGCGGGCGAGCGGAAGGTGATCGTGCGGCGCGAACGCGACGACCCGCAGCGCAGCGAGAAGCTGATGGTGCGCGTCAACCCCGACGGCAGCGTGGCCGTCGCGGTCGAGGAAGACGGGATTCAGACGAAGTACGAGTTCAAGGACCGGCAGGATTTCAAGCAGCGCGAGCCGGAGCTGTACGGCCGCGTGCGAGATTGGCTCGAGTAGCGCGAAACGTCCGGCCGGCTCCCGCGGCTTGAGTTCGCCGCACTGACACGGCGGGCCGCTACCGCCCGTTTTCGTCGCGGGCGTGATCCAAAGGTCGCGCGGCGACCCGGGGCCGTGGCGTTTCTCGTGCGGTCCGGGTTTACGGTGCGGCGGTGTACTCCGCCCGGCGGGTCTCGATCTGCCGCAGCAGCTCAACGTTTCCGGCGTCGCGCGCGAGTTGTTCGGCCCGATCGAGCGCGGTGCGGGCGGCTTCGCGTTCGCCGAGCGTGTGCAGCGCGGCGGCCAGCCGCTCGTGGGCCTCGGCATCGTCGGGTTGCAGCGTGACGGCGCGTTCGAGCTGCGCGCGGGCGTCGGCCGGCTGGTCGAGCGCGAGCAGAACGGCCCCGAGCATGAAGTGGGCGTTGGCGTGGTCGGGAGCGAGCTGCACCGCTCGTTCGAGGCAGGGCCGCGCGTCCGACCAGCGGCCGCGCTGGGCCAGCAGGGTTCCGAGGTTGTTGAGGGCTTCCACGTTTTCCGGAGCCCGCTCGAGGGCGGCGCGGAAATGTCGCTCGGCGCGCTCGGGCTGACGCAGGTGCACCGCGAGCGCGCCCAGGTTCACGTGCGCCAGGACGTCGTCGGGGTCGAGCGCGAGCGCGGCTTCGAGGTTCTCGACCGCTTCGGGGATGCGGCCGAGCCCGGCCAGCATCAAGCCCAGGTTGGTGCGGATCTGCGAATTGGCCGGTTGTAGGGCGGCCGCGCGTTCGTAGTGCGCGACCGCGCCGGCGAGGTCGCCGCGGGCCGCGAGCGCGAGCGCCAGATTGAAATGCGCGAGCGAGTCGGCCGGATCAAGACGCAGGGCCGTGGTCAGCCGTTCGACCGCCTCGTCGGGCCGGCCGTTTTCCAACAGGGCCACGCCCCAGTTCGTATAGGCCTGCGTGAAGTGCGGGTCGATCCGCACGGCGGCTGCAAACTCGGCGAACGCCTCATCCGGCCGGCCGCAGCGCACCAGCATGCAGGCGAGATTGAAGCGCGCGTTCGCATCGTTGGGAGCGTCGGCGACGATCCCGCGAAACGCCGCGAGGGATTCGTCGGTGCGTCCGAGGTCGCGGAGCGCGAAGGCCACGTTGGAGCGGGCCAGCCAGAAGTGGCGGTCGAGGTCCGCGGCACGTTGATAGCTGGCGAGGGCGGCGGCCAGCTCGCCGCGCCGTCCCAGGGCGATGCCGAGGTTGTTGTGCGCCGGAGGGGCGGTGGGATTGTGTGCCAGCGTGTGCGACCAGAGCCGTACGCCGTCGTGCCAGATCGGGACCTGCCACCAGGTACGCACGAGCAGCGCTGCCAGCACGGCGGCGCCGACCCCGATGGCGGCGACGCGTGCGCCTTGGCCGCCGCGCGCGACGATGCGCCCCGCGAGCACGACCACCGCCAGAAACAGCCCCGGCAGGCTGAAATACAGGAAGTGGTCCGCGTAGGGGGCGCTGAGCAGGTAGCCGAACGGGAGGAAACCGAGCGTCGGGAGCAGCGCGAGCAGGAAGTGCGCCAGGCCCCACGTCGGCGCCGGCCGCAGTCGCTGCCGCCAGAACCAGACGGCCAGCACGGCCGCGACGAGCGCGCTGAGCGGCAGCCACCAGAGCGGATTGGCGGCCGAGATCGTCCAACGCGGGTAGAGCGCCAGCAGGGTCGCGGGCCAGGCGATCTTGGCGAGGTAGGCCCAGACAGCGGCCCCGGCCAACAGTGGCTGCGGCGGAATGTGGGCGGTGACGGGCGCGAGGGCCCGCTCGGCAAGGACGGTGATGAAACCGACGCCGAGGGCCAGCAGGAGGAACGGCGCCGCGCGGAGCCATGGTCCGGCTCCTCGCCGGCCGAGCAGCAGGCGCTCGGCCAGGATGAGCGACAGCGGCAGCGGCAGCGTCATGGTCTTGCTGAGGAGGGCGCACGCGAAGAGCAGAAGTGCGGCGAGGTACAGCGCGAGTTCGCCCCGGCGGCAATAGCGCAGGTAGATCAGAATTGTCGAAAAATAGAACACCCCCGCGAGCGTGTTCTTGCGCTGCGCGAGCCACGCGACCGACGCGACCTGAACCGGGTGAACCGCGAACAGCGCCGCGACCAGCCACGCCGCCCCGCGCCCCGCCCCGACCGCCCGGGCGACGTAAAACACAAGCAGGCTGTTGGCCGCGTGCAGCAGCACGTTGACGGCGAAATAGCCCGTCGCCCACGCGCCCCAGAGCTGGTACTCCATCCAGTAGCTCGTGAAGGTGAGCGGGTAATACTGCGGCGTGCCGCCCAGCGGCTGCCAGATGCGGGCCAGCCCGCCGAAGTCACGCAGCAGTGGATTCTCGAGAATGTAAGGCACGTCGTCCCAGTGGACGAAGCCGTTGCCCAGACCGGGCACGAACGCCGCGAGTGCCAGCAGCGGCAGCGCCGCGGCCGGCCACCAGAACGGCTCGGCCGCCGGCATCCGCGGCGCGGCCGCGACCGGCGCGGCGGATTGTCCGTCAGCGTGCTTCGCCATGCCCACGTGGACCTTTCGCCCGTTCGGGCCGCCGCGGAGCAGGATACCGGCGGCTGGCGGGGCCGGCACGTACGCGTCGGGGGGGGAATCGGCGGCCGGAGGTAAATCGGCGGCGGGGGCGGTATGATTCACGCGGGAACAGGGGACATTCTACCTTTGCGGCGGGGCTGCGGCTCGGCCTGCTCGTTTCCACCGCCGCCTGAAAAGTAGAATGTTCCCTTTTCCGCTAAGATGCCTTCTTTTCCGCCCGTAAACCCGGTATGGATGCTGCTCTGCTAATCATGGCGGCCTATCTGCTCGGCGCCGTGCCGTTCGGCGTGCTGATCGGCCGCGCACACGGCGTCGACATCCGCACGCGGGGCAGTCAGAACATCGGCGCGACGAACGTCGGGCGCGTGCTGGGACGGAAGTGGGGCTACCTGTGCCTCGCGCTGGACATCCTCAAGGGCTTTCTGCCGACGCTGGCGGCGTCGCTGGTGCTGGCCGGTCGGTACGGCGGCACGCAGCGCCAGGGGCTGGTGCTCTTCGTGGCGCTGGCCGCGGTGCTGGGGCACGTGTTCCCGGTGTATTTGCGTTTCCGCGGTGGGAAGGGCGTGGCGACCACGGTCGGCGTGGCGCTGGGCATCTGGCCGGAATACACCGTGGCGATGGGGTCCGCGGTGCTCGCGTACGCGGCCGTGCGCTTCACGACCGGGCGGGTGTCGGTCGGTTCACTGACGATCGCGACGGTGTTCCCGCTGGCGTTCTTCATATATTCGCGGCTGGCCGGCCATGCCACGGGCGAGTCTTGGCCGCTTCAGGTTGTGAGCATCGTTCTAGGGCTGGTAATCATCGTCCGGCACCGGGACAACATCCGGCGGCTGCTGCGCGGCGAAGAGGGTCGTTTGGGGAGGAGCGCGTAGGCTTCGCGGCGCGAACTGATGTGCACCTGTGCCGAGACGGCGATCCTGACTGTAAGTCAAGTAGGGAGAACTACATGCGCATGTTTGCACGAAGGATGGCCGCGGTGGCGGTTCTGTGGGCCGCGTTGCCGGGCGAGACATGCACGAACCTCATCGTGACGCGCGGGGCATCCGCGGACGGGTCGGTGATTATCACCTACACCTGCGACGGGGAATTCCACCCGCGGCTACAGTACACGCCCGCGGCCGACCACGCCCCGGGCGAGCGGCTCGAGTTGAAGGACTGGTCGGGCAAGGTCCGCGGCGCGATCCCGCAGCCGCCGCGCACGTACGCCGTCGTCGGCCTGATGAACGAACATCAACTGGCAATCGGCGAGACCACGTTCGACGGCCGGGCCGAGCTGGAGAACCCGGACGGCCTCCTGCACTACTGGGACCTGATGCGGCTGGCGCTCCAGCGGGCGAAGACGGCCCGGGAGGCGATTCGGGTAATGACCGACCTGGTGGCGGAGCACGGCTACCGCTCGACGGGCGAGTCGATCTCGATCGCGGACCCGCAGGAGGCGTGGATTCTCGAGATCATCGGGCCGGGGCCGGGCGGACGCGGCGCAATCTGGGTCGCGGTGCGCGTGCCGGACGGGATGGTCGCGTGCCACGCGAACAAGGCCCGCATCGGCGAGTTTCCGCTCGAGGATCCCGAGAACTGCCTGCATTCGGGCAACGTCGTGTCGTTCGCGATTGAGAAGGGCTACTACGACCCGCGCAGCGGCGTGCCCTTCCGCTTCTGCGACGTCTACTGTCCGCCGACGCCGAAGAACCGCCGCTACGCTGAGACACGCGTCTGGAGCCTGCTGCGGCGGGCGGCCCCGTCGCTGAATCTCTCGCCCGATTATCACCGCGGGGTCGAGGGGGCCGAGCCGTATCCGCTCTGGGTGCGGCCGGACCGCAAGCTGAGCGTGGCCGACGTGTTCGCCCTGATGCGCGACCACTACGAGGGGACCGAGTTCGACATGACGCGCGGTGTCGACGCGGGCCCCTACGGCACGCCGAACCGCAACCGGCCGATCAACTGGAGCATCGACGGAGCCGAGTACGCCTGGGAGCGGCCGGTCTCGACACAGCAGACGGGCTTTTCGTTTGTCTCGCAGTCGCGGGCGGGAATGCCGGACCCGGTGGGGGGGGTGTACTGGTACGGGGTGGATGACACGTACTTCACGTGCTACGTGCCGCTGTACTGCGGGATCACGGCCTTGCCCGAGCCGTACACGGTCGGATCGCTGAACAGGTTCACGTGGGATTCGGCGTGGTGGGTGTTCAATTTCGTGGCGAACTACGCGAACGTGCGTTACGCGGACATGCGGGGCGATATCCAAAAGGTGCAGCGGGAGCTGGAGAGCGAGATGCTCGCGCTCCAGCCGGCGATCGAGCGGACGGCGGTGGCGCTACTGGAGACCGATCCGGAGCTGGCCCGGCGGTACTTGACCGACTACTCGGTCGGCCGCGGCGAGAAGGTGACCAAGCGTTGGCGACAGCTCGCGGAACTTCTGTTGACGAAATACAACGACGGCTACGTCCAGGACGAACAGGGCGCGCCCCAGGAGCAGGGCTATACGGAAGACTGGCTGCGGCGCGTGGCCGGCGAGCGCGCCGCGAATCTCCGACTCCCCGAGAAACCGGCCGCAGTGCCATGAGCGTTTGAGCCGCGGCGCCTGTCTTTTTTTCCGAGGGTTGAGCCCGGCCTACATCGCCGCCTCTTGACCAGGCCCGGCTTTCACCGTCTCCCTGCGTGGACCCGACACGCGCGGATCACAGCCCCTCGAAGAGCGCCTCGACGAACGTGGCCGGGTCGAACGGCTCGATCGCCTCGATCGTCTCGCCCAGCCCCACGAACTTCACCGGGATGTCGAGCTGGTCGCGGATGCCGACCACGATCCCCCCTTTGGCCGAGCCGTCCAGCTTCGCCAGGAACAGGCCGCTGACCTCCACCGACTGCGAAAAGATCTTCGCCTGGTTGATCGCGTTCTGACCGATGGTCGCATCCAGCACCAGCAGCACCTCGTGCGGCGCCGCGGGAATCCGCTTCTGAACCACGCGCTGAATCTTCGACAGCTCGCGCATCAGGTGTTCCTGCGTGTGCAGCCGCCCGGCCGTGTCGATCAGCAGCACATCCGCCTTGCGGGCGATCGCGGCTTCGCAGGCGTCGAACGCGACCGCGGCCGGGTCGCTGTTCGGCACATGCTTCACGAGGTCCACCTTGGCCCGCTGGGCCCAGATGGTGAGCTGCTCGATGGCCGCGGCGCGGAACGTGTCGCAGGCGCCCAGCAGCACGCTGCGGCCCTGTTGCTTCAGCCACCAGGCCAGCTTGGCCACGCTGGTCGTCTTGCCCGAGCCGTTGATGCCGACCACGAAGATCACCGTCGGCGGCGTTGCGGCGAAGTGCAGCGCTCGGTCGGCCGCGCTCCACGTCCCCGCGATCCGCTGCTTCATGAACGGTAGGATTTCCTGGGCCTCGCTGATCGTGCCCGCGCGCCAGGCCGTGCGGACTTCCTCGACCAGTCCCGTCACCGCCCGGGGCCCCATGTCGCCCGCCAGCATCGCGTCGGTCAACTGCTCCAGCAGCACCTCGTCGATCTTTCGACCGATCGGCAGAACCGAGCGCAAGCCCGACACGATCCGGTCGCGCGTCTTTGCCAGCCCCTTTTTGAACGCGTCAAACAGCCCCATCGCCACTCCCCGGTTCGGCCGCGTCCGGCGCCGGCCGACCCGCCCCGGAGGTCTGCGGGCTCAGCCGGCGGCGCAACCCGTCCAGCACACCGTTCACGAACGCGGGCGAGTCCGTCCCGCCGAAGCGCCGCGCCAACTCCACCGCCTCGTTGATCACGACTGGCGGCGGCGTCTGCGGCTGCTCGAGCAGCTCGTAGAGCCCCAGCCGCAGAATGTTGCGGTCCACCGGCGGCATCCGCGAGACCGCCCAGTCCGGAACCTGCTCTTTCAGACACGCGTCCGTCCGTGCGCGGAAACGCCATGTCTCCCGGGCCAGCTCACGCGCCAGCGGCAACACGGTACTGGCCAAGCTCGGCCGCAGCCCCAGATCCGCGTAATTCACCGTGTCGTGCAGGAACGAATCCAGTTGCTCGTCGAAGCTGTCCCCCAGCGCGTCGTAGAGACACAGAGCCTGTAACGCCAACGTCCGGGCCTGAGTGCGATCTCGAAACGACATGCACGGCCGAACCGGTGGTTCGCTCCTACTTGCCCGGCAGCATCCCCATCAGGTTGGCCATCTCGATCGCGGCCCGCGCCGCGTCCGCCCCCTTGTTCCCGCTCTTCGCCCCGGCCCGGTCGACGGCCTGATCGAGCGACTCCGCCGTGATGATCCCGAACGTCACCGGTCGACCCGTCGTCAGCGCCGCCTGCGCCACCCCTTTCGCCACTTCCCCGGCCACATACTCGAAATGCGGCGTCTGCCCGCGAATCACGCACCCCAGGCAGATCACGGCCGCATACCGCCCCGACCCGGCCAGTCTCTGGGCGACCAGCGGGATTTCCCACGATCCGGGAACCCAGACCTGGTCGATATTCTCGGCCGCGGCTCCGTGTCGGGTCAGCTCGTCGAGCGCTCCGCTTACCAGCCGGGAGGTGATGAAGTCGTTGTACCGCGCGACGACCAGGGCGAAGCGGTGGGTCGCCGCGTCGAGCTGAGCCGAGATCACCTGCGCCATGGGAAGAGTCCGCTGCCTGCCTGCGTTTTGGGCCGCCAGCATACCGCCCCGAGCGGGGCGCGGCAATCGCGCCGCAAACGACTCGCCGATCGTCCGAGGTGAGCGTATTATCGCGCTCGAATTCAACGCCGACTCGCGCTCATGCCCCGGCAGGCAGCCAGGGCCAAGTGCGTAACCAGCGTTCAAGAAACGAACTGCGCATGACGCACCGGACGCGCATGATCTGGGTCGCCGGGGGAGCGGCCGCCCTGATTCTCGCCGCCGGGGCGATCTTCGGCGCGAATCTCTGGCAAGAACGGCGAATCACCGCCGGGCTGCGATCCCCCGATCCCGCAAAGCGGCGCGTGGCGGGGCTGGCTGCGGTCGAGTATCGCGGAGCGCGCGCTCTGGCCGCACTGCGGGCCACCCTGGTAGCGGGCTCTGAGCAGGACCCGCACGTCCGCGGTTTTCTTGTGAGCGCCCTCGGAACCTTGGGGGCCCCGGTCGACTATGACCTGTTGCACCGCGTCGCACGAACTGACGGCGAGCCGTATGTGCGTCACATTGCTTGGCTTGCTGCCGCGCGAGCTGACCGGGATCGGTTCCGAAAAGACACATCCTCGGATTCGACAGCCAGCTCGCCCTGGGATCAGATCGGCGTCGCGGCCGGACTGGCCGAGATCGGCTCCCCCCATGCCTTTGACGCCCTCCTGCACTGGGCCGAACATGGCGACGCTGACCAGCGGTTGGCGGCGTCCGCCGCCCTTTCGCGCACGCTGCTGCCGCTGCTCGAGAGCGTCGGCCGCTGGCCGCTCGAGTACGACCCCCGGCCGGGGTCCGCTTGGCCGGCCGCGCTCGTCCAGGAGGCCCGGAAGCGCTTGGGCGAAATGGACGCGAGTGCGGTTCTGGCGGACGGACGGCGGCACGCGGCCCAGAGCAAGGCCCTGCGGCGGAACATGGGCCGGCTCACGGG
>CAZMCT010000126.1:0-10732 GCA_964564785.1 uncultured Planctomycetales bacterium | reverse complement strand
AAACGGACCGCCCGGGGGGTCGGTGTGCGACCCCCGGCGGTCCATTCTCCCGAAGACGATCCGCGAGCCCCCGCCGCGCCCAAGCTGGCGCGCCGCGCTTGCCCTCCGGCGGAGCACGACCTCGGCCCCCACCGAGTCAGAATAGAAAAAAGGGGGTGCGCGCCCCCGGCCCCCCCCGCTTCCCGCCGGCCTGCACGCCCCCTGGCGTGCCCAGCCGGCTCACTCCATTTTCCGTACGGCGGCGCGCGCGACTAGCGCCGCCGCAGGGCGACCGCCAGCAGCAGCATGCTGAGCGCGGCCGGCTCAGGGAAGACCGTGAGCGACATGTCGTCGTAGTACACGGCCGTCGAGGCCGGCGTCTGCGGCGCACCGGCGTACAGGTCCACGGCACCGATGTTCAGCAGGCCGTTCGTATCATTGCCGAACACGCCCTTGGTCCACTGATAGCCCTGGCCCGGCACTGCGGGATCGTCGATCAACACGCCGTTGTAGTAGACCTTGGTCCAGTCGGCATCCAGATCGATGTCCACGACGATCGGGACCCATTGGTTCGCGACGTACGGCATCACGACCGGGCTGCTCGACCCGGCGTCCGCGGACAGCGTATCCGTGGTGGGGTCGAACGTGATCTGGACAGACCAGTTGTAGTTCGGCGGCTGGTACCGGTTCAGCATGATGAAGTACTGCTTGCCGACCAGGTTTCCCGGGATGTATTGCCACGCCGTGTACAGCCAGTGCCCGGAGGTGTAGCCGGAATACTGATGCACCGAGTCTGAGTTGCCGTGCACATCCTGGGATTGCGTGCCCGTCCGGGCCATAGTGTTCGTGACGAAGCCCGTGGCGCCGGCATCACCGGCCCAGCCTTCCCAACCGCCCTGTCCCACGATCGGGCCGAGCGTATAGCCCTCGAACCCGTCGTACCAATCCGCGAGTGCGCCCGCGGACAGCGCCAATGCAAATACAAGACCCGTTGGCAGGAACCCCTTCATGCTTGTCCTCCTCCATGTCCGCGTGAAATGAAATCGCCGCACGGGGGCGGCGCGCCTCGTCTACGGCCAGTGCAGGATACCGCGCCGAGGGGCCGCTGCACAATACAATTCCGGGCCCAAACCTCTTTATCCGGACGTGCGTTCCGCCGCGACAGGCCCCGCTCCGTCACTCGCCCGGCCGTAAGACCCCGACGCCGGAAAACGCTCGCGATGGCCGAGAGCCCGCGCCGCACGCGGCGGCCAGTACGCGCCACGAAGCGGTTCGCGTGCAACTTCGATCCAGCCGCGAGCGCGTTGCGCGGTCGCGAGGCAAGGCACGGCCCGACGTTCATGGGTCAGACGGGATTCGAACCCGCACTGGGGGGATTTTAAGTCCCCTGCCTCTGCCAGTTGGGCTACTGACCCGCAGAGGCATTGTAAGCAGGACCGCTCGGGTCGGGGCATGAGGCGGTGCTGGCCGGCGGCGGTGAATGTTGACCGGCGGAGGGTCCACGCCGTAGAATCCGACGTAGTGGTTTGTTTCGCGACAGCCTGAACCGTTTCAGGACCGTCGGTATCACCACGAGCCCCCCACGTGTGCCGCCCGCTGACTACCCGGAGGATGTTGGATGCCTGGAACCCTTCTTCGCCTCTGCGGGGCCGCCGCATCGCTGGTGCTTGCCGTTGGGGCACGGGCAGAGGTTTGGACCGAGACGTTTGACCTGGTCGTGCCCGCGCCGACCGTGATGACGCCGGCCGACGGGTGGACGCAGATCGCGATCGATGGATATCACGCGGGCGGCGTGCCGGGGGGGCCCCGGTTGCCGCAGCGGCTGCTCACGCGGGCGCTGCACCCGGGCGTCGATCCGACGACGCTCCGCGTCGCGTTGAAGGAGCTCGAGACTGTGCGACTACCCGGTCGCCACAGCATCCAACAGGTGCCGTGGCCGACGGCGCCCGGCGGGAACGCGGTCGCGAGCGACTCGCGGACGATCTCCAGGGAGACTCACCGCCCGGTTGCATTCGTCGAACTGCTCGGTACGGGGCAGCAGCGCAACTGGCGCGTGGCGCGGTTGCGCGTGGCCCCGGTGCAGTATGAGCCGGAGTTGGGGACCGTCGACGTGCTGCGCGCGGCCGTCGTGGAACTCACGTACGAGTACGACCCGATGGTGCGGCCGGCGTGTTCGGACCCGGCCGGCGAGCGGTTCGCGCGGGCGCTTCCCAACTACGCGGATCTGGCGGCCGCCTACCGGCCCGCGAGTCCGGGCCCGCGGACGACGTACGACTACGTGATCATCACCGCCGGCGCGATCGCCAGCGGCTCGGCGAAGCTGGACGACTACATCGCGCACAAATCGGCGCAGGGCCACGCGATCCTGGTCAAGACCGTGGAGGACATCGAGGCGGAGTATCGCCGGGCGTGGCAGCCGCACCTCTTCGAGACCACGGACGAACGGGCGGATCGCATCAAGGCGTTCTTGAAAGACCAGCATCTCGCGCACGGCTTCGAGACCGTGCTGCTGATCGGCAACCCCGATCCGGACGACGCGCTGACGGCTTCCGACACGGTCGGCAACGTGCCGATGAAGTTCTGCTATCCGGACAATCACTACGGCAACAAGTACGCGCCGACGGACCAGTTCTACACGGACCTGACCGGGCGCTGGGACCTGAACGAGAACGGGCTGTTTGGCGAGGAAGCGGACCGCGCCAGCGGCGGGATCGACCTGGCGACGCCCGAGCTGGTCGTGGGGCGGATCCCCTACTACAGCGCGAACCTGGCGGTGCTGGACGGGATTCTCGAGAAGATCATCGCGTTCGAGCTGGGCGCCGACGAGAGCTGGAAGCGGCGCTGCTTCATGCCCAATCCGATCGATTACAGCGACGCATACGGGGCGGAGGGCAACCTGTCGCCGATCACCATGGCCGAGTGGATCAAGGAGCAGGTGCTCGAGCCGGAGGGCTTCGCGTACTACCGGATTTACGAGCACAACTTCGACTACCCGCCGCTGAACGTATCGCCGCCGCCGGAGCGGATTCCCGCGCCGCTCAGTTACGTGTGCTTCACGCGCTGGGACAGCAGCACCTATTTCAAGGCCGGCTTCAACGTCGCCAGCGAGAACATCGCCGACTACCCCATCACGACCATGACCGACGGCAGCAGCAGCACGGCCTGGACCGCGAGCAACCTCGCCCCCGGCTCCTTCCTTCAGTTCAAGAGCAATCGGGCAGAGGACGGCTGGACCTACTGCGCCTACCGCCTGGTCGTCCGCGGCAGCGACCGGGCGCAGCTCCCGCAGCAGTTCCGGATCGAGATGGCCCACGCGGCGAACTTCGCCGACGCGTTCGTGGTGGCGACCGAGAGCGACGCTTATGCCCACGCGGTCGCCTCGGGCGGGTATTGGGAACTGCGGTACGAGACCCCGGCGACGCTCAATCGCGTCGGCGGCAAACGCTACCTGCGACTGACGTACACCGGCGCTGCGCCGCAGGCCAGCGTGCGGATCAACGAGTTTCTGGGCTACACGGAGCAGTCGGCCTCGATTCAGCCGTACGTAATCCCGCAGTGGCAGCAGGGCTACGGCGTGGTGTACTACAACACGCACGGCTGGCCGCAGGGCGCGTCCGACATCATCACGTCCAGCGAGTGCGCGCAGCTCGACGACACGCACCCCTCGTGGATCTTCTCCAAGGCGTGCAGCACGGCCTATCCCGAGGCGGCCGACAACCTGTGCGCGAGCTTCCTGTTCCACGGCGGGATCGCGGCCGTCGGCGCCACGCGCGTCTCCTACGGCTGGGGCGATATGGGCTATCAACTGATGATGCCGAAACTGGTCCATGAGAACCAGCCGTTCGGGGTGGTCTATGGCCGGACCTGCGCCGACGCCGCCGCGAACAACTACTACGGCTGGGGCGGGTACTTCGAGGATGCCCTGCGCTTCAACCTCTACGGCGATCCGACCGTGCGGCTGCTGACCGACCGCGACCAGGACGGCGTGCCGTACTGGGTGGAGGAGGCGGGGAACCTCGACCCGAACGACCCGGACACGGACGACGACGGCTGGCTCGACGGGGCCGACAACTGCCCGGCCGTGTTCAACCCGGGGCAGGAAGACGCGAACGACAACGGCATCGGCGACGTGTGTGAGCAGGACTGCAACGGCAACGGCGTGCTGGATTATCTCGATCTGCTGAACGGGACCAGCGAAGACTGTAACGAGAACGAGGTGCCCGACGAGTGCGACCTGGCCGCGGGCACCAGCCCGGACTGCAACGCGAACCTCGTCCCCGACGAGTGCGACCTGGCCGCGGGCACGAGCCACGACGAGAACGGCACGGGCATCCCCGACGAATGCGAGCTGACCATCGCGAGTGTGACCGCGTTGGACGACACGACCGTGCGGGTCGAGTTCTCCGACGCGGTTGACGAGGCGTCCGCCGAGGTGGCCGGGCACTACGCGATCGATCATGGTGTGGCCGTGCAGGCGGCGGTGCTCCAGCCGGACGGCCGGAGCGTGCGGCTGACGACGACCGCGCTCGAACCGGCGGTGTTGTACACCCTGATGGTGAGCGGCGTGTTCGACGCGGGCGGCGAGCCGGTGCCGCCGAACACGACCGCGACGTTCGTCTATCACGTGGGAGATCGCATCACTAGCGGGTTGGCCGTGCTGTACGAGTTCGAGGAAGGCGCCGGCGACGTGGTGTACGACGTGTCGGGCGTGGGCGAACCGCTGAACCTCGTCATCGCGGACCCGAACTGCGCGGCGTGGACGGCCCGCGGACTGGTGCTCGAGTCGGCGACGATCGTCAGCTCGCTCGTTCCGGCCACGAAGGTCATCAGTGCCTGCATGCAGACGCACGCGCTGACGATCGAGGCGTGGATCGCGCCGGCCCTGGCCGGCCACGGCGGCCCGGCCCCCCGCGGGACGGGCTCGGGCAACATCGCGGCCCGCAACTTCACGCTCGGCCACGGCAGCGACTCGGGCGCGGCCACAACGCAGTTTGACGTCCGGCTCCGGACGACGCTGACCGGACTGAACGGCACGCCCTCGGTCACGACACCGACGGGTATCGCCGACACCGAACTGATGCACGTCGTCTACACGCGCGCCGCCGACGGCACGGTGCGAATCTACAAGAACGCGGGCGAGGTGCTGACGGCCACGGTCGGTGGCTGGTTCACCGGCTGGAACAGCACGCACTTGCTCGCGCTGGGCAACGAGATCACCGGCGCCCGACCGTGGCTGGGCGAGTACCGGCTGGTCGCGATCTACAGTCGGGCGCTGACGCCGGCTGAGGTGCTACAAAACTACACGGCCGGGCCGGATCGCCGGCCGCCGCTGCTGCCGGGCGACGCGAACTGCGATGGCGATGTCGGCTTCGGCGACATCAACGCGTTCGTGCTGCGGCTCACGAACCCGGAAGCCTGGCACGCGCAGTTCCCGGGCTGCGACCCGCTGAACACCGATGTGAACTGCGACGGCGAGGTGAGTTTCGCGGACATCAACCCGTTCGTCGTCTGCCTCTCGGGCGGCGGGTGCGAGTGCCCGTGAGGACGTGGGCAGGTCGGGACGTGAGAACGTGTGAACGCCGGAATATGCGAGTAGCGGCCTGCGGCTCGCAGGCCGTCGCCCAACGAGCCGTCGGGTGACCACCGGCCGATGAGCCGTCGGCCGCTACGCGTTTGGGCCGGAGTACAGCTCGACGTACTCCGCCAGCATGCGGTGCGTGTTGAACCGGCCGCACACGGTCTGCATCGAGTGGATCATGCGCCGCACCCAGCCCTGCGGGATGCCGGCGCGGTCGCGGGTGTAAAACAGCGGAACGATCTCCCGCTCGAGCACGGCGTACAGCGACGCCGCATCGACCCGGTCACGCGCGGCCTGCGCGCGCGGGGTCAGTGGCCGGGCGTCGTCGCTGGCGATCGCGGTACGGCCACGGCGTGCTGCGGCGGTCTCGCCGATCGCCCAGCCGTTGCGGCCGTCATACGCTTCGGGCCACCAGCCGTCGAGGATCGAGCAGTTCAGCCCGCCGTGCAGCGGAGGCTTCATGCCGCTGGTGCCGGAGGCCTCCTGCGGCCGCACGGGGTTGTTCAGCCACACGTCGCAGCCGGCCGTCAGCACGCGGCCGACGTGCAGGTCATAGTCTTCGAGAATGACGACGCGGCCGCGAAACTCGCCCTGCCGGGCGCGGGAGAAGATCTCGCGGGCGAAGGCCTGGCCCGCGGCGTCGGCGGGGTGGGCCTTTCCGGCGAAGACGAGCTGCACCGGGCGGCGGGCGTCGTTCAGGATCCGCGTGAGGCGGGCGGGGTCGGTGAAGATCAGCGGGGCGCGCTTGTAGGTGGCGAAGCGGCGGGCGAAGCCGATCGTCAGGGCATTCTCGTCGAAGGTCTCGAGCGCCGCGATGTATTCGCTGACCGGTTCGCAGCGGCGCAGGATCTGCGCTTGCAGCCGGGCGCGGACGAACGCCACCAGCTTCCGGCGGAGCAGGTTCCGCACGTGCCAGAGCTCGGCCGGCGGAATGCGGTCGGCCCGCCGCCACCAGTTGTCCGCGGGACCCGCCCCGAGCCACCGCGGCCGGAGGTACTTGTCGTATAGCGGGCGCATCTCGGGCGCGAGCCAGGTCTGCGAGTGGACGCCATTGGTGATGTGCGTGATCGGGACCTTGCGCGGGTCCGTCACGGCGAACACGCCGGTCCACATGGCCCGCGAGACCGCGCCGTGCAGCCGGGCGACGCCGTTGCAGCGGCCGGCCGTGCGCAGCGCGAGCACCGTCATGCAAAACGGCTCATTCCGATCCTCGGGACGTTCGCGGCCCAGCGCCAGAAAAGCGGCCGGGTCGAGCTTCAGCGCGCGCAGGTACGGCTCGAAGTAGCGGAGCATCAGCCGCGGCGGAAAGCGGTCGTGCCCGGCCGGCACCGGCGTGTGCGTCGTGAACACGCTGGATCGCCGCACGCGACGCAGCGCCGCCGGTACACTCATCCCCGCGGCCCGCAGTTGCCGCAGCCGCTCGAGGTTGCAGAACGCCGCATGGCCCTCGTTCATGTGGAAGACCGTGACGCGCTCGCCCAGTTCGGCCAGCGCTCGCACGCCGCCGATGCCGAGCACGACTTCCTGCCGGATGCGCAGCTCCTCGTTGCCGCCGTACAGCCGGCCGGTGATCGCGCGCTCCGCCGGCCGGTTTTCGCGTACGTCCGTGTCCAGCAAATACAGCGGCACGCGTCCGACTGTCGCGCGCCAGATGCGGACCACGATTTCGCGGCGGCCGAGCGGCACGCGAACCCGCCGGCCGGTGTCGGTCAACGGAAGTCGCTCGAAATCGAGCGCCGGGTACGTGACGCGCGTGCTGCCGTCGTGGCGAAACTCCTGGCGGTAATAGCCGTTGCGATACAGCAGCCCGACGCCGACCAGCGGCACACCGAGATCCGACGCAGACTTCAGGTGGTCGCCGGCGAGCACGCCCAGCCCGCCGGCGTAGATCGGCAGACACTCGTGCAGGCCGAATTCGGCGCAGAAATACGCCACCCGTAGCCGACGCCGCGGCCCACGCATGCGGCGCTCAAACCAGGTCGCCGCGGACAGGTATTCCCGCCGCTGCCGCTCGCAGTCGGCCAGGAGCTGCGCGAATTCGGACGCCTCCCGCAGCGCGGCCCGCCGCTCCGGCCGCAGGTCGGCCAGGACCGCGAGCGGGTTATGACCGACCGCCTCCCACGCGACCGGGTCGAGGCCGGCCAGCAGCCGCTGCGGATCCGGGTTCCACGTCCACCACAGGTCGCGGGCCAGCGCCGCCACGCGGTCGAACAGCTCCGGACTGCCGCGTGCCGAACGGGTCGGTCTCATCCGCGTTTTTCTCCGGCGGGGGTGCCGGCCGGCGGTTCCGTTCGCGCCGGCGCTTTCCGATCGGCCTCGATCAGGCTTTCGCCTTTGAGCAGCCGGTCAATCTGCCTGGCCAGCTCTTCGTGCAGCGTCGGGGACGAGCCGATGTGCACCGCCTGGATCACGCCCTGCTTGTCGAGCAGCACGGTCGTCGGCAAGCCGACGACCTTGTAGGCCCGGCCGCTCTTGCCCTCGGGATCGAGCACCTGTCGGAAGGTGATCTTCTTGTCCTCCAGGAACTGGCGCACCTTCTTGTCCTGCGATTTCGAGTCCTGGTTCACGCCGATCACGACGACGGGCTTGTCCTTGTACTGCTCGGAGAGCTTTTGCAGGCCGGGCATGGCCTGCACGCAGGGGACGCACCAGGTGGCCCAGAAATCGAGCAGCACGACCTTGTCGCGCAGCGCCTCGAGCTTCACCGGCTGACCGTCGAGGCCGGTGCCCTCGAGCGGCGGACCGGTGCGGCCGACGAGCTGCTCAGTCCCGGGCATCTCGGACGGATCGGAGAACCGGTCGACTTTCTTGTCCGTCGAGGCGGGGACAAAAGTGAACTGGTCGGTCGGAATCTCGGCATCGAGCTTCACATCGGCGAGGCTGAGCGTCATGAACGCGCGGGAGATCGTCTTCGGCATGCCGGGCTGGTCCGACAGGGCCTTCTCCTCCTCGGTGGCGTCTTCGGTCAGACCGAGGGCCTGCTTCAGCACGTCGAGCAGCTCGAGCCGCACCTCGCCGAGCAGGCCGGTCTGCTCGTCGAACCACAGGCTGAACGGGACAACCGCCTCCGGTCCGAAGATGCCGCGCGTCAGGCCGCGGATGCGCGTCCCGGCCCGCCCATCGCGCTGCTCGCGCTCGACCGCGGTGAAGCCCTGCACGTCGGGGAACAGCTCGTCGAACTTCCGGTCGCGTTCGAGGAGCACATAGAGGATCGGATGGGGAAAGGGCTGAGCGGGCATGCTCCGGACCAGGTCCTCGTGCGAGAGTCTGGCCGGCGCTTCGGTCTCCGTGTACTGCTCGAGCATGGGAACCGAGTTCCAGTAGCGCTTACCGTCGGAGTGCACCGCGTAGTCATCCGTCCGCAGCGCTACCCGATTCGGCGCGGCGAACCTCAGGGTGGCCATGAAGTCCTCGATCTGGCTGAGATCTTCCTGGTTCCGGTCCTGGGCGATGCGTTCCGAGTGCAGTGTGACCTTGTCTTGATACGACTTCGCGCCGCGGTACTTCTCGAGCGCGGCGTCGATCACCGCCCGGGCCCGCTTTTGGACCTCGGGGTCGCCGAGGGCGGTAGCGGGCCCGGTGGCCGGGCGGGGGGTCTGAGCCCACGCGGGCAGCGCGGCCGTCAGTATGGCCAAGATCACGATCCGGTGCCGTGGCACGATGCAGGTTGACATGGTCGCTCCTCGCGCCGCCGGCGCCGCTTCAAAGGTCCGCGTCGCGGCGGACGCAATCTCAAACCGCAGAGGGCTCAACGCCCCCGGGTTTCGCTCTGCTGCCGGCGCCACGCGGCGCCGTGTTCGCCCGGTTCTCCACGCAACGGTCAGTGGCCGCGAAGCTGCTTGAGAAAACCCAGCAGCACGGGGCGGGGGATCTTGGCCAGGCGCTGCGGCGGAATCTGGTCGATGCTCAGTCGCTGTATGTACTCCTCGGCCCGCTTCATGTCCATGCGGATTTCGAGCGCGAGGTCTTCCGCCTCCGCCAGCCGCCCCTCGGCCATCGCCAGCACGTACTCCGTGACGAGCACCTCCATGTCGCC
This sequence comes from uncultured Planctomycetales bacterium, assembly GCA_964564785.1. Taxonomy (GTDB): domain Bacteria; phylum Planctomycetota; class Phycisphaerae; order UBA1845; family Fen-1342; genus CAZMCT01. The sequence continues at coordinate 1,139 of CAZMCT010000126.1, read as the reverse complement.
CGGCAGGCGGACGTCGCCCAGCGGCTGGGCGGCCGGCGCCCGGCTCGCGCTTTCGGGCGGCAGCTCGGTCTTGTCCTCCAGAAGCGCGCGGGCCAGCCGCCGGGATTCCTCTTCCAGCCGCTTCTTCTCCCGCTCGTCGGCCTCGTTCAGGGGGGCCAGCGGGAGCGGCTCGATTTCTTCGCTGGGCGTCGGAATGTACACGCTGTTGTGGCAGTGCGGACACTTGCCCCGCCGACCCGCGTGCTCGTTCGCGGTTCGCACCAGGTGGCCGCAGTGGTGGCAGTGAAACTCGATCGCCATGCCGGACCTCTCGAGCGCCACCGCAATTATCGCGGCCGCGCGTGCCCCCGCAAGCACCGCTGCCGCCGCGGCCGGCCCCCAGTGGACGGCAGGCCGCGCGAGTCTTATCCGGCCGGCGACGCACCGCTTGTTCCACGCTCATTCCCCGCGTTGCGGGCGCACGCCAGCACCAGCCCGCCCAGCACGAGCAACATCACCAGGTGGGCACCGACCAGCCGGGCTGCCGGCCACATCCACAGCAGCATCCCCGCGACCCAGACCAGCAGACCAGCCTGCCCGCAGCGCCGCTTCGCGTGCGCCGCCCGCGCCAGCACCACCAGCGCGGGCAAAGCCCACGCGAGGTAGTACTGCCGCACCAGCGGCGCGAGGGCCAGCATCGCGACCAGATATGTGGCCGCCTCGGCCCGACGACGATCGAGGCCCAGGACGGCCGCGGGCTGGCGCGTCGCGCCGAGCAGCGCGATCAGCAACGCGCCGGTAATCACCGCCGCAAGCGCCAGGCAGTGTTCCAGCTCCAGTTGAGCCACTTGCGGCCCGACTCGGTACGGGTGCTCCGGCCAAGCCAGCCTGGCCACGACTTGAGCCACCGACTGGTTGCGGCGGTCGATGAAGTGCTCGGCCAGTTGCGGGCTCACCAGCCCGCGCGCGGAGTCGCCGCGGATGTTGTAATCCCACCACTCGCGGTGGTACGCGAGCGTCCGCTCCGGTCCGAACGCGATGAGCGGCGGCAGCAGCACCAGGATCGCCGCTGCCGCCACCATCGCCCCCGCCGCCCGCCACTCCCGCTTGACCAGCAGCCACAGCAGCAGCAGGCCGGGCAGAATCTTCAGGACCGCGGC
>CAZMCT010000125.1:0-10769 GCA_964564785.1 uncultured Planctomycetales bacterium | reverse complement strand
GCTGCGGACCGTGCCACCCCTCGACCGGCTGGAAGCCGAAACCACAGAAAAGAGAAAGAGCCGGCCTTGCGACCGGCTCCTTCTAAAATCGTCAGCCTACGTCGGGCGTCGCTTAGCGACGGCGGAGCAGCAGGCCGGCCAGGCCCAGCAGCAGCATGCTGGCGGGCTCGGGCACCACGTTGAACATCGCGTGGCCCCACTCCGCGGGATCGCCAGGAGGGCCGCTCGTGTAGTTGATCTGCTGATAGTAGATCTCGCCCGGGCCGAAGATCGCCGGAACCTCAAACGCACCCAACAGGCTGATCGCGCCGGCGTTCGCGCCGTTATACAGGTTCCACAGCTGCGCAGCGCCGGCCTTCGCGATACCGGTCGAAGTGATTGCGATCAGGAACTGCGGGTTGTTGTGGGAGAACTCCGGATAGTTCGGAGCCGTGGCAGTGCCGTTCCAGCGCTTCGCGCTGGCAACGCCCTGCGCCTGCGTGTCATTGCACAGATAGAACGCGCTGTTCATCTGGGCACCCGGAACGAGCACGCCATTGATCGTCGTGCGAACTTCCAGACCGTTGATCGTCTTGCCCTTGGGGGCCGCGGCGTCGAACTGGTGCCAGATGTACAGGATGTCGCCGGGGTTGACGTCGCCGTAGTTGCTCGGCGCGTTGGCGGCCGGGAACTGATCGACGACGTACGGACCAGTCCCCTCGTAGTAGTCGTAGGCGTTGTAGTTGTTGTTGTCGATGTCCACCGTGCTCGCGGTCGGGATCAGCGCGTTTGCCGGGTTCACGAGGCCTGGGCCGTCACCCAGCTTGGTGACGAAAAGCCGGCCTTCGGCGGCATACGCACCGGCCACGAGTGCTAGAACGGCAGCCACACACAATGCTTTCTTCATGTTCTTCATCTCCCATCAAGTGCCAGTGGAGGTGTGTTCTTCCAGCCTCCTAAGACCATTTCCGACGTGGGTGACGCTCACCCTTCCTCTCACGCCTGTCATTTATACCCCCGCGTTTTGGCGATTGCAAGCGCGACTTTGGCTAAATTTTCGTTGCCGCGGCTGGTGGCCGCGGCCGGCCGCCGCCCCCTTTTCCCCCTGTCTGCCGCCCGCCGCGGACTGCATCATAAGTTTCTTTGAAATAATAACTAGCAACACTCGCCCAACCGGTCCGTGGCCCGGTCCGCCAGCCCACCCAGGACGGACCGGCGGATTGTTTGGACCGGTCGGAGAGGGTCGAAGAGTCCGATAGCATACGGATAATTCCGCCCCTGAAGCCCCCCGGAACGGCGCCCGAAAGACTCGGTTAGCGCCTTCCAGGACCCTGATTGTGCCGCCCCGCTGCGGATGCTTGCGGTCGATGCGGAGAGGCTGACCCCGCGAGCTCGTGCGCGGCTCCCGCGGAGGCTCACGAGCCGCCCGACCCCGGCGCGGGGCCACTCAGCAGACTCTGCCAGCGCGGATCCGAACGAAGCGTATCAGCCGCTTTTGGGTTTCCCTGTAGGAACTCGTGCACGATGCGTCGGGCCTCGTCCGGCCGCTCGAGGCGGATCAACAACTCGGCGAGTTCGCGGACCACTTCAGCGTCGCTCGGATCCAGGTCGTGCGCCGCTGTCAACAGTGCAGCCGCGGTGAGCGGCGGTAAGCGCCCGGCCATGCCTCGGAAATCGCTGATGATTTGCGGGAGCGGGGCGCCTTTCTGCGGGGCGCTGAAAGGCGGCGGCAGGGCGGCGATCTGCGCGAGGAGCGGGGCGAGGTCGGCGCGTGTGGCCAGGCCGGCGGACTCGACGTTGCGCTTCGAGTTGATGAGGAACCGGTGGAGCAGGACGTTCTGTGGATTGCGGCGGAAGTTTTCAATCAAGATCCGCAATGCGCCGGTGATGTCGCCGCGCTCGCCGGCTTCGAGCGCCGGAATGCGGGCCCAGCGGGCCTCGATGGCCGCGTCGATCTCGGCCGCGAGGGCCTCGTCGGGCGGGCCGTCGCCGAGATCGCGCAGGACGCCCGACTGCAACTCCATCACGGCGCGGGCGACGTCGCGACTGCCCTTGTACATGTGCCGGGGGGCGGAGAACTCGAGCAGCGCGTTGTCGTCGGTGTGCACCGGGGCGGCGGCAACCCACCGGCGGAGGGCCTCGTCGGACGCGACGTACCGGGCGAGGATCTGGGCCGGCCGGCGAATGGCGACGCGAAAGATGTCGGCTCGGACGGTCGGCACGCGGAAGCGGCGGTCGAACTCGGCCAGGTCGATCCGCTGCGGCCCGCGTGACGCGATCATCAGGAAGTCGTCCTCGCCCAGCTCCCAGAGCGAAACGTGCTCGAAGACCTCGAACAGCGTGCGGATCACCATGCGGAAATTGTCGACCGAGGTCTTGTAGGCCTGGAGCCAGACGGCCATCAGCCCATCGTCGGTCAGGCGGCTGCGGCCGAGCTCGAAATACTCGCGCGTGAACAGGTTCGAAATCCCGCTCATCCAGGGGTTCGAGGGCTGCGTGATGATCAGGTCGTAGCGCTGGTCGGTGAGCAGCAGGTGGTTGCGGCCGTCGGCCAAGAGCAGGCGCACCCGAGGGTCGGAGTGCATGACGTTGTAGGTGAAGTCGTTGAAATACTCGGCGGCGCGGACCACCTCCTCGCTGATCTCGACGCAGTCGATGCGCTCGAAGGACGGGTGCCGGGCCAGGGCGGCCAGCGAGATGCCCGAGCCGAGGCCGACCATGCAGGCGCTGCGGGCGTCGGTGTCGAGCAGGGCCGGCAGGTGGCCGAGCAGCAGCATGGTCACCATGTCCTCGACCGAGACCGACGCGTCGGGCTTGCCGTTGACCGTCAGGCTGAGCGAGGTCGGCATGTCCTTGGGGTGCTCGACGGTGACGGTCAGGTCGACGCCCTCCTCGTAGTAGACCAGCTCGCGCGGCGGCAGGTTCTTGCGGTTGAGGAACGGGCCGGCCGTCAGCACCTCCTTGTCCCAGCGGCCGGCGCCGAGCGCGACCACGGGGATCAGCAGGACGCCCGCGGCGGGGATGGCGCTGCGGCGCAGGAGCGTGCCGCGGCCGCCCGCCAGCACGACCAGCAGCAGGCCGATCAGTCCGTTCAGCACGCTGGCGAAGATGATCGAGTTCTGCACGCCGAGCACGTCGCTGCGAATGAGCACGAAGCCGGCCAGGAACGAGCCCGTGATCGTGCCCAGCGTGTTCACCGCGTACGCCCGGCCGGTCGCCGCCCCCGCGTCGTCACCCGTCGCGGCCAACGCCCGCGTCACCAGCGGAAAAATCGCCCCCATCAGCAGCGTGGGCACGATCGTCACCGCGATGACCACCAGGATCTGGCTCGCCATCAGTTTGCCGTAGTCCTGGAACTGGCTGCTGACCAGCTCCCGAACGATCAGCGGCACGCGGCCGTGGATCGGCACGATCACGACCGCGACCAGCCCGATCAGAATCTCCAGCACCCCGAACACCAACGCCGGGTTCCGCCAGCGGTCCACCCACCGGGCAACCGCCAGACTGCCCAGCGCCAGCCCCAGAATGAACGCCGCCAAAATGCACGTGAACGAGTACGTCGTCGAGCCCAGCGACAGCACCAGCGCCCGCGACCACGTGATCTGATACACCATGGCCGCGAAGCCCGAAATCGCAAACCCGACCAGCAGCGCCAGCCGCAGGTGCGGACTGACACCTTCCTCCGCGGCTCGCGGACCACGCGGAGCGGGGCTCTCCCTCATGCCACCACGGCCCGACGCGGCTGCGCCGCTCCGGACCGTGCCACCCGCCGCGCTACCCGCCGTGCCACCCGCCGCAGACGGACGCGCCGCCGCGGACGCCGCACCCGGCGCCGCGCCGAGCGCCCCCGCCTGCCCCAGCAGCAGCACGGCCATGATCCCAATGCCGATGTTCAACCCGGCCGCCAGCCAGGTCGTGTGCAGCAGCCCCAACGCCGGGATCAGTACGAACCCGGCCCCCACCGTGCCCACCACCGCCCCCAGCGTGTTGATCCCGTAGAGCTGCCCCACCGAGCGGCCCAGCGCCCCGCCCTGGAGCGTCACGTACCGCACCAGGATCGGCAGCGTCGCGCCCATCAGCGTCGTCGGGATGATCAGCACGAGCGCGCCGACGCCGAACCGCACCAGGTTCAGCAGCAGCGGGGTGCTCGCGGTTTGCGCGTAGAGCGCGCGATAAACGGGCTCGGCCACGTTCAGCAGCAGCGGCACCAGCAGCGCGTAGATGCCGATGCCGATTTCAACGATGCCGTAGAGACGCCCGGGGCGCCTCAGCCGGTGCGACAGCTTGCCCGACAGAAAGCAGCCCAGCCCCAGGCCGCCCATGAACGCCACCAGCACCGTCGTGATCGCGTACGTCGTCCCGCCGAAGACGAAGATCAGCTCGCGGACCCAGACCAGCTCGTAGATGAGCCCCGCCGCCCCGGAACACAGAAAGAGAACGTACAGCAGGAGCTTGCGCACGCGCGGCACCTCGCGGAAGCCGGGCAGGCACGCCCGGACGCCTCAGCATAGCTGATGCGTCGGGAGGTGGAAACGTGGGAAGGTGGGAACGTGAGAAGGTGAGGCAGTGCCTGCGTCAGCGGCGGCGGGCACGCAGCGCGGCGAGCGTTAACAGCAGCCCGGCGGCCGGCTCGGGGATGATCGTGAACGTGGCGTGGCCCCACTGGGCCGGGTTGAACGGCCCGCTGGTGTAGCCTCCCTGGATGTAGTACACCTCACCGAGACCGTAGATCGCGGGGACCTGCATCGCCCCCAGCAAAGTGACTGCGCCGGCCGCGGTGCCGCTGTAGAGGTTCCAGAGCTGGGGACTGCCAGCCTTGACAATTCCACTTGCGGTTACCGCAATGAGAATCTGCGAGCTGTTGTCCGCGAGTTCCGGGTAGTTCGGGGCGGTCGCGGTGCCGTTCCAGCGCTTCGCGAATCCCTCCTGCGCCTGCGAATCGTTGCAGAGGTAGAAGGCGTTGTTCATCTGCGCATCGGGAACCAGCACGCCGTTGACGGTGGCGCGCACTTCAAGCGCGTTAATGGTCATGTTCTTGGGTTGCGACGCGTCGAATTGCGTCCAGATGTACAGGATGTCGCCCGGCATAACCGCGCCATAGTAGCCCGGGGCGTCGGCGGGCGGGAAGGCCGCGATGACGTATGGCCCTTGGCCGAAGTTGTAGTCGTATGCGTTGTAGTCGTTGTGGTAGATGTCGACCGTGCTGAAGGTCGGCCGCAGTGCGTTGTTGGGGTCGACCAGGCCCGGGCCATCGCCGAGCTTCGTGACGAACAGCCGGCCCTCGGCCGCCGAAGCGGCCGTCAGCGCGCACGATAGAACCAGCAGCCCGGCCGCCGCGGCCATCGATGTCCTGCGCATGACCCGCCTCCCGACGGCCGGTGCGAAGTGTCGCCGGCCGGACTCTGTATTATTAGGACCCGAATTGCGTTGAAATCAAGCGCGATTCGCGAAATGCACCGACGAGTGTCCTGCGAGCGCGCGAGGGAGCACGGCCGACACGGCCGTGGCACCGGGCGGCCGCGCGGGGCGCGGGCCGCTACCGGATGGCCGTGCCACGCGGCGCGCTAGGGCGCTGGCGGCTGGTTCTCGAGCAGGGCCCGAAAACGGGCGTCCGCCTCAAGCTCGGGGGCCTGCATGGGGTGATCGCGGAGGAAGGCGTTCAGCACCGCGCGGGCGTCGTCGGCGCGCTCGAGCCGCAGGAGCACGTCGGCCAGGTCGCGGACGATGTCCACCCGGTCGGGAGCGAGCGTCCACGCGTCATCCAGGAGGGCGACGGCCGCGGGCAACTGCCCGTGGTCGATGGCGAGCAGTCCGGAGGAGCGGTAGTACTCGGCGACGGCGGCCAGCGTGAGCGCGCCGGCGGGGGCCGGCAGGATGGGCCGCAGGCGGCTGATCTGGGCGATCAGCGGGGCGATGTCCGGCTCGCGGCTCAGGCCGCTGTCGTCGACGACGCGGGCCGAGACGATCAGGTAGCGGTAGAGCAGCACGTCTTCGGGGCTGCGCTGGTACGCCTCGATCAGTTGCCGCAAAGCGGGGGCAAACTCGCCCCGCTGCGCCAGCGCCTTGGACTGGTTCCGCGCCCGGCGGCCACCGACGAAACCCTCGATCTCAGAGGCCAGCGTGGGATCGGCGGGCGGCTCGGCCACGAGGTCGTCGAGCGCGCGGCGCTGGACGGTCATCAGGGCCTGGGCCACCGCCCGCTCGGTGTCGAACATGTGCCGCGGAGCGGAGAACTCGAGGCGGGCGTTGTCGTCGGTGTTCAGCGGGGCGCCGGCGACCCACTGCCGCAGGGGCTCGTCCGCGCTCATATAGCGGCCCAGGATGTGGGACACGCGCCGCAGACCGGCGCGGTGCAGGTCGGCCCGCACGGGCGGGTCGGCCAGCCGCCGTTCGAATTGCGGCAGGTCGACCCGCATCGGCCGGTCGGAGGCGACGAGCAGGTAATCGTGGTCGTGCAGCTCCCAAAGCGAGACGTGCGGGAAGACGGCGAACAGCGTCCGCACGATCATCCGGAAGTCGTCAAGCGACATCTTGTAGCCGTGCAGCCAGACGCCCAGCACGCCGCGCTCAGTCAGCCGGGCGCGGGCCAGCGCGAAAAACTCAAGCGTGAACAGGTTCGACACGCCCGAGATCCACGGGTTCGACGGCTCCGAGACGATCAGGTCGTAACGGTCGGCCGAAAGGAGCAGGTGGTTGCGGCCGTCGGCCCGGATCATCTTCACGCGCGGGTCATGCAGTACGTCGCCGCTGAATTCGGCGAACCAGGCGGCCGCCTCGATCACCTCGCTGCTGATTTCCACGCAGTCGACGCGCTCGATCGCCGGATGCCGCAGCAGCGCGCCGGTGGTGATGCCCGACCCGAGGCCGATGACGCAGGCCGTGCGGGCACCATCCGCCAGGAGGGCCGGCAGGTGGCCGAGCAGGAGCTGGGTCGTCATGTCCTCGATCGAGGTCGAGGCGTCCGGCTTGCCGTTGACGGTCAGCGTGAGGGCCTTGGCCTGGTCGGGCGGGTGCTCCACCGTCACGGTCAGGTCGACGCCTTCCTTATAAAACGCGAGCGTTCGCTGCGGCACCGTGGGGCGGTTGAGGAACGGGGCGGCCGTCAGCTTCTCGCGGTCCCAGCGGCCGGCGGCCAGCGCGACGACGGGGATGGCCAGCAGCAGGAGGGTGGCGAAGACCGCGTGGGGTTTGCGCGCGGGGGGCGGCGGCGGGTGGTGCCGGACCGCAGCCGGCGGAGCAGGCACACGCTGGCCGGCGAGCAGCACCAGCGTCCAGCCGACGAGGCCGTTCAGCACGCTGGCGAAGATGATCGAGTTCTGCACGCCGAGCACGTCGCTGCGAATGAGCACGAAGCCGGCCAGGAACGAGCCCGTGATCGTGCCCAGCGTGTTCACCGCGTACGCCCGGCCGGTCGCCGCCCCCGCGTCGTCACCCGTCGCGGCCAACGCCCGCGTCACCAGCGGAAAAATCGCCCCCATCAGCAGCGTGGGCACGATCGTCACCGCGATGACCACCAGGATCTGGCTCGCCATCAGTTTGCCGTAGTCCTGGAACTGGCTGCTGACCAGCTCCCGAACGATCAGCGGCACGCGGCCGTGGATCGGCACGATCACGACCGCGACCAGCCCGATCAGAATCTCCAGCACCCCGAACACCAACGCCGGGTTCCGCCAGCGGTCCACCCACCGGGCAACCGCCAGACTGCCCAGCGCCAGCCCCAGAATGAACGCCGCCAAAATGCACGTGAACGAGTACGTCGTCGAGCCCAGCGACAGCACCAGCGCCCGCGACCACGTGATCTGATACACCATGGCCGCGAAGCCCGAAATCGCAAACCCGACCAGCAGCGCCAGCCGCAGGTGCGGACTGACACCTTCCTCCGCGGCTCGCGGACCACGCGGAGCGGGGCTCTCCCTCATGCCACCACGGCCCGACGCGGCTGCGCCGCTCCGGACCGTGCCACCCGCCGCGCTACCCGCCGTGCCACCCGCCGCAGACGGACGCGCCGCCGCGGACGCCGCACCCGGCGCCGCGCCGAGCGCCCCCGCCTGCCCCAGCAGCAGCACGGCCATGATCCCAATGCCGATGTTCAACCCGGCCGCCAGCCAGGTCGTGTGCAGCAGCCCCAACGCCGGGATCAGTACGAACCCGGCCCCCACCGTGCCCACCACCGCCCCCAGCGTGTTGATCCCGTAGAGCTGCCCCACCGAGCGGCCCAGCGCCCCGCCCTGGAGCGTCACGTACCGCACCAGGATCGGCAGCGTCGCGCCCATCAGCGTCGTCGGGATGATCAGCACGAGCGCGCCGACGCCGAACCGCACCAGGTTCAGCAGCAGCGGGGTGCTCGCGGTTTGCGCGTAGAGCGCGCGATAAACGGGCTCGGCCACGTTCAGCAGCAGCGGCACCAGCAGCGCGTAGATGCCGATGCCGATTTCAACGATGCCGTAGAGACGCCCGGGGCGCCTCAGCCGGTGCGACAGCTTGCCCGACAGAAAGCAGCCCAGCCCCAGGCCGCCCATGAACGCCACCAGCACCGTCGTGATCGCGTACGTCGTCCCGCCGAAGACGAAGATCAGCTCGCGGACCCAGACCAGCTCGTAGATGAGCCCCGCCGCCCCGGAACACAGAAAGAGAACGTACAGCAGGAGCTTGCGCACGCGCGGCACCTCACCGAAGCCGAGCCGGCACGCCCGGACGCCTCAGCATAGCTGATGCGTCGGGAGCTGGGAACGTGGGAAGCCGGGAACGGCTGGCACGGTCCCAGCGTCGCGTCAGCGACGCGCCGGGCCGTGGCGGGCTGCGTTGCATCTCAGCGCGAAGACCACGGCCCTGCGCTGCTCCGCAACTCCGGACCGTGCCCCCCGGCGACGGACCGTGCCCCCCGGCGACCGGCCGTACCGGCCAATGCTATTCATTCAATCCGTGCCCCGTGAACTTGAGGAACACATCCTCGAGGTTGGCGTGCCGCAGCAGCGCCTGCCCGGGGAAGCGCTCGTACAACGCCTGGAGCGCCGCCTCGCTGCTGGAATAGAAGTAATCGATGTCCCCGGCCCGCTCGTGGCGCAAGCTGTCCCCCACAACCGGCGGGCTCGCCAGTCCTGAGACCTGAAGCACATAGCGCTCCAGATGCTCGGCCACCAGGGCGGCCGGCTCGCCGGCCAGGATGATCCGCCCGCGGTCCATGATGAGCACACGGTCGGCGAGCTGCTGGGCTTCTTCCATGTAGTGCGTGGTGAGGAGGATGGTCAGGCCCTGGCGTTTGAGTTCGCGCAGGGCGGCCCAGATGGTGTGCCGCACCTGCGGGTCCAGGCCGGTGGTCGGCTCGTCGAGGATCAGCAGCCGCGGGCTGTTGAGCAAGGCGCGGGCGATCATCAGCCGCCGCACCATGCCGCCGGACAGCGAACGGATCGTGCTGCCCGCCTTGGCGGTCAGTCCGAGCCAGTCCAGCAGGGCCGCGATGCGCCTGCGGGCGGTCGCGAAGTCGAGGCCGGTGTACAGGGCGTGCACGAGCAGCGTCTGCTGCGCCGGCAGCTCCTCGTCGAGGTTGTTGTCCTGGAAGACGACGCCCAGCCGGGCGTTGATCTCCTTGCGGTCGCGCATCGGCTCGAGGCCGAAAACGGCCAGTTCGCCCTCCGTGCGCTCGATCGCGCTGTAGATCATCCGCATCAGCGTCGTCTTCCCCGCCCCGTTCGGCCCGAGAAACGCGACGCAGGCGTTGGCGGGAATATCGAAGTCGACGCCGTCGACCGCGGTCAGCGCGCCGAAACGCTTGGTCAGGCCGTGGGCGTGGACGACGGGGGGCAGCGGGGGCTCGGCCATTCCCGCATCATAACGACGTGGCCGCGCTCCCTCACCGTCGCGATGGGGGTGGGCTAGAGCCGGCTAGGGGCCCGGCCTCGTCGCTGGTGCTCAGGGCCCCGACGAGCTGTCCCCCGCTGGCGCTTCGGACTCGGGTCTCAGGCTGGGGCAGCGGTAAGTCCATGACGAGCCGTGAGAGGTGCGCCACGCGCGCCGACCAGCCCTCGCTCCGCACGCGATCCTGGAACTCGCTCGCCCGCCGCTCGGCCGCCAGCCGCAGGGCCCGCTCGCACGCCGGCACGAACTCCTCGGGCGTGGCCGCGATCTGCACGGCCGGCTCGTACGGCCGCACCGCGTCCATCGGCGACGACACCACCGGCAGCCCGGCCGCGAGGTACTCGCGCAGCTTGATCGGATTCACCGAGCGCACCAGACGGTTCATGCGGAACGGGATCAGCCCGACGTTGAACCCGCGGCACCAGGCCGGCAGCTCGCGGTAGCTCCGCCCGCCCGGCAGATGCACGTTGGGCAGGCCCGTCACCGCGGACACGTCGCAGCGCACGTCGCCCAGCAGCACGAACGACCAGTCCGGCCGGGCGCGGGCGGCCGCGGCCAGCATGTCGAGGTCGACGTAATCGCTGATCAGGCCCATGTAGCCGAGCACCGGCCGCGGCAGGTCGCACAGCTCGGGCGGGATGGCCGAGACCGGCAGGTGCGGGGCGACGGCGAAGTGCTCGAAATCGACGCCGTGCGGGACGAGGTGCACGCGCGGGTGGCGCGAGCCGAGGCGCGCGAGCAATTCGGGCGAGGTGACGATGACCAGGTCGCTGGCGGCCAGCGTGCGGGCCTCGAGCGCCTCCATCAGCCGCGTGTCGTAGCCGGAGAAGGCGGCGAAATCGTCGACGCAGTAATACACGACCCGCTCGTCCGCCAGCCGCGGGATGAGCTCGACCACGTCGGGCGTGAACAGCCAGAGCTGCACGGGGCGGGGG
>CAZMCT010000124.1:0-11243 GCA_964564785.1 uncultured Planctomycetales bacterium | reverse complement strand
GGTCGTCGGGTTGCGGGCCAGGGCCGCGCAGCCGGTCCGGAGTGCCGGCGTGCGGTCCGGGCCTACGTTGAGCAATACCCGGAGAGTCGATACGCGCCGAAGTTGGCCGCAGTCCTGTTTGATGAGGAACAGCACGATCCAACGGTACTGGAGACGCTGATCGCTCCGTTGCGGCCGCACCACGCGGGCGACCCGATGCTCGATGCGCTGGAGGCGAAGTTGCGGCGGACGCGGGCCGTGGGCCGGCCGTTCTGGCCGGCGCTGCGCCTGACGTCGGGCCGGGCCCTGGAGCGCGAGGGTTTTGCGGGGCGGCGCGTGCTGCTGCTGGTCTGGGCCGGATTCGATCGCGCGTCGCGGGCGTACGCAGCCCGGGTTGGCGGTCAGGGCGTCGGAGGGGGCCGGGCCGTGATCAGCATCCAATTGGACGAGGATCCGGCCGCGGCCGAGGCGGCGGCCGCGCAAGCGGGCCTGCGGCACTGGGTGGTCTGTGACGGGCTGGGTTGGGGGGGCGAGTTCGTCCGGGCGTGGGGCGTGGATCGTATCCCCTTCGAGTTCGAGATCGATGCCGAGGGCCGGCTGGTGCGTGCGGGTGAGCCGGAATGGCGGCCGGCTCCGGGCGGAGCGCCGGGTTGGGCGCCGGACGCTCGTTGACAGGGGCGGCTGCCGGGGTTACACAGCGTGACGCGGCGCGCATTCGCCGAGGGGACGCTGGTTTGCGCGGTGCAGCGGGTAGCCGGTGCGCCGCGGGCGGAGGTTGGACTTGAGACTCCCCACGATTGTCGGAATCGTGATCGCCGTGGTCCTGCTGGCGGCGGGTTTGCTCGCACCATTGCTGCGGGATTCGGCCAAGCGGAAGGCGGAGCGAGCCCAGCAGCAGGCGGCACTGGCGCAGCGCGAGCTGGCGCGGTATAGCCTGATGCTCCCGCGGGCAGCCGAGCGCGTGAACGCGGAGAAGCTCAAGGAAGTGGGACTGCCGGGGGCGGCGGAGACGGCGCGGCCGCGGCTCCAGCAAGTGAGCGAGGAGTACACGAAGCTGGTCCGGCGGGCGCAGCAGTTGGCGTCCGCGCAAGACCTGCCGTCGCCGACGGTCGTTCCGCTAACGGGTGATGCGGCCGGTGCGCAGCGGGCGCTGAGCGAGTTCCAGGCGCAGACGAAGGCGAATGCCGACCTGTTGAACAAAGCGCTGACGGATGCGCGGGCGGCGGCGCAAACGGATGCGGGGGCGTTGGGTGTGCAGCAGACGGTCGGGCTGGCGGAGTACGCGCGGGCGGCGGGGCTGCTGCTGGAAGCGGGAAAGCTGCGGGCGGAGCAGCTTGCTGCGCAGGAGCGTTTGGTGACGCTGAACGCGCAGTGGCGGGCCGCGAGCGGCTACCTGGACCACTACCGGGGTTTGGACATGGCGCCGATCCGCGGTCAGCTTGAGGCCGACCTGCGGGAACTGGCCCGACTGGACGCGGAGGCGGCGGCTGCGCGGAAGAGCCTGGAAGAGCAGGTTGCGGCGCGGGAGCGAGAGGTCGCGGACGTCACGGCGCAGCTGGAGAGCGCGTCACGTGAACTGCGCGAGCTGGAGTCGCGGGGGTTCGCGGCCGGTGACGATGCGGCGTTCGCGGCGTACCGCGCGGCGTACACGGCGCTGCTGGCCCGGATCGGCGAGCTGCAACTGGCGGAACAGGAACTGCGGTTCGGGGGGCGACGAGGGGCGAGGTTGACGGAGGATGATCCACTGACGGCGCCGCTGGAGGGCGGGCAGGAGGTGGTGGGACTCGAGGAGCTGAAACGGCGGCTCGAAACGGCCCAGCAGCGTGCGCGCCGGACGGCGAGCGGCCACGAGGCGCTCGAGGCGCACGTGCGTTTCGTGGGGGAATCAGCGGAACGGGCGGAGCGCGAGGCGGGGCGGTTCCAGGACCGGGTCCGGCAGTTGGCGACGGAACGGCGGGCGGCGGCGGAGGAGGCCGTAGGGCTGGCGGAGAGGGCGTTCGCGAAGGAGAGCGAGGCGCTCCAGGCGGGGGAAAACGCGGTACGGGCGTTCACACAGGCGCGCAGCGCGGCCGACGCCTGGATGCGGGCCCAGAAGGAGCTTCAGAGCACGGCCGACGCGAAAGGCAAGAATGACCGGCTGCGGCTGGTGACGCGCGACGCGCTTTTCGAGCAGGTGCCGCGGGCAGCCGAGGCGGCTGCTCGCGTGCTGGTGGGGCGGATCCACGCCCTGCGCCTGGACGGGGCACTCGCGCTCAGCCGTGACCTGCTCGCGTACGTGGAGGACGACCCGGAGTTCGCGTTCGACCGCACGAAATACGACGATGAAATCGTAGCGGCCCAGACGGCGGGTCGCGACACGCTCGAAGCGGCCCGCAATCTGTACAGCGGCATGGTCGAGCGTTTCAAGACCAGCGGCTGGGTGCCGCAGACCGCGCTGGCGGCCGTACACCACCTGCTGGCGCGCGTCGATCGAGGGCAGGCGGAAGCGCACCGCTTGGCGGCCCAGGAGGTGGTGTCGAAGGCGTTGACCGACAAACTGCGCGAATTCCCCTACGCCCGCGGCCTGGTGCGGTTCGCGGACCATCTTCAGGCCCCGCCGCCCCCCGTCGAACCCGAGCCCGCGGGCCGCGCCGGCGACACGCCGGCCCGCACGCCGTGAACGGGGGCGAAGCCGGTCCGCCGCGGCCGGACGCGACGAAGCCGGAGACGGCGGGCGACACCTGGAAAGAGTTCGACCAGAACATCATCACCCACAGCGCAGCGCACCACCTGATGGCGATCGACGATCTGATCGGCCAATTGGGATATGCGCGGGTGTCGGACATCGCCCGGCAGTTGAACATCACGCGCGGGAGCGTCTCAATCTCGCTTCAGCCGTTGAAGAAGGCGGGGCTCGTGACGCAGGACGAGAACCGGCATCTGCGTCTTTCACCGGCGGGGCAGCGGCTCGTCGCGGCCATCAAGACCAAGCGCCTGCTGATCCAGCGGCTGCTGGCCGAGGTGCTGGGTGTACAGGGCGGGCAGGCCGAGATCGACGCCTGCAAGCTGGAGCACCTGGTGAGCAACGCGACCGCACAACGGCTGCTCTCGTTCCTGCGATATCTCGACCTGAGCCCCGCTGGGCGGGAGTTGATCGCACGCTGGCAGGGGAGCGAGACGTGCGACGGCCGGGCGGAGGAGTGTCCGAGCTGCGAGGCCGAGTGCCTGGCGCGGCGGATCGCGGGTGACGAGCCGGGAGAGCGGTCGTGAGCGCACTATCGCGGAACGAGGTCGTGGCCGAACTGAACCGCCTGTTCGCGGAAGAGGTGGAGGCGTCCTTGCGCTACCTGCACCTCTCACATGCGGTGCGGGGGATCGATCACCTGGTGGTCGGACCGGTGTTGACGAAGGCGTTTCAGGAGACGGTCGAGCACGCCGAAGTGATCGCGCACAAGATCCGGGCGCTGGGGGCCGTCCCAAGCCTGAACGTGAACCTGGCGCTGGGGCCGGAGTCGGTGGACGCGCGGCAGGCCCTCGAGCTGGCCCTGACGTTCGAGGAGGCCGCGCTGGAAGCGTACCAGGATGCGTTGCGGCGGGTGGAGGGGAACGTGCCGCTGGAGGAGTTCATCCGGTCGCAGATCGTGGTTGAGTCGGAGCACGTGGCGGAGCTGCGGCAACTGCTGGTGGACTAGCGGGCGCCGGCGTGACGCGCGGCGACGGGGTGATGGCTGCAAGTCTCTGTTGCAAACAGACTAATGATTGAACGTCCCTGCGCGGACCCCGGCCGGCCGGCTCTCAGGATCAAGAAATCCTTGTAACCTGAGCGGCGGTCCGGCATGATAGCCATTGGAATCGCAGTCCGGGCGCGGGCCGGCGGCTGGCGCCGAGGGGGAGGGGTGTCGCGCGCCGGGCCGCGGTAGCGCTAGGGGCACCGGGTTGAGCGAGCCGCCCGGTGCCGGCGCAGTGCGCGAAGGATGTGGAAATCACGCCAACCCCTCGCGGCGGCGGCGGGTTTGCGGCCGTGTTCGGGGCGCTGGCCTGGGCGGCGCTGGCGGCGGCCGACCCGCCGCCGACGTTCGACCTGCGGAACTACAACGGCCAGAACTACGTCACTTCCGTGAAGAGCCAGCTCGGCGGCACATGCTGGACGCATGGCGCCATGGCGGCCATCGAGGGGAACCTGCTGTTGAGCGGAGTGTGGGAGGCGGCCGGCGAGTGGGGGGAGCCCGACCTGGCCGAGTATCATCTGGACTGGTGGAACGGCTTTAATCAGTTCAACAACGACGACACCAGCCCGCCCACGGGGGGCGGTCTGGAAGTGCACATGGGCGGGGACTACCTCGTGTCGGCCGCGTACCTGACGCGCGGCGAGGGCGCGGTGCGCGAGGAGGACGGCCAGTCTTATCAGACGCCGCCCCCGCGGCTGACGCCGGAGTTTCATCGCTATTACGTGCGGGACATCGAGTGGTACGTGGCGGGCGGCGACCTGGCGAACATCGACACCATCAAGAACGCGGTGATGCAGCACGGCGTGGTTGGGACGGCGCTGTCGTACAACGACGCCTTCATGTGGGGGGACTACTGCCATTACCAGCCGCCGGGCAACCCGGATCCGCCGAACCACGCGGTGGCGATCATCGGCTGGAACGACAACAAAGTGACGCAGGCGCCGTGGCCGGGCGCGTGGCTGTGCAAGAACAGTTGGGGCGCCGGCTGGGGTCTGGCCGGTTACTTCTGGATCTCGTACTACGACAAGTGCGCGGGACAGCACCCCGAGATGGGCGCCGTCTCGTTCCAGGGGGTTGAGCCGCTGAGCTACGACCGCATCTACAGCCACGACTATCACGGCTGGCGCGACACGCTGGCCGGTGCGGCCGCCGCGTTCAACCGCTTCGTGGCCGACGGCGACCACGTCGTGCAGGCGGTGGGGTTCTACACCGCCGCGGAAGACGTGGCCTGCACGGTGCGGATCTACGACCGGTTCGAGGGCGGGGCGTTGCTCGATCTTCGGTGCGAGCAGACCGCGGTGGTCGCGCATCGTGGCTATCACACCTTCGATCTCCCCGTGCCGCAGCGTTTTCAGCCGGGTGACGACTTCTACGTGTACGTGGAATTGTCGGTCGGAGGCCACGCCTTCGACCGCAGCTCGGACATTCCGGTGCTGCTGGGCGCGTCGGGGCGGGTCTGGGTGGAATCGGCCGCGGCCGCGGGGCAGAGCTACTTCTGGGACGGGGGCGAATGGCAGGACCTGACGGAGGTAAACGCGACGGCGAATTTCTGCCTGAAAGCGCTGGCGGTGAACTATGTGCCGCTGCGGATCACGTTTCCGGCGGGCTTGCCCGAGTTCATCGCGCCCGGGACGTGCACGCCGGTCGAGGTGGAGATCGTGAGCGTGATGGAGAACCTGGTAGCGGGCACTCCGGCGCTGCATTTCCGTACGGGTGGCGGAGAGTTCGGGACGTGGCCGCTGACGCCGCTGGGGGAGGGTCGGTTCCGGGCCGTGCTGCCGTACGTGACCTGTGGCGACGTGCCGGAGTACTACTTCAGCGCGGTGGGTGATGGGGGGGCGGTGGTGGTGAGCCCGGCGGGGGCGCCGAACGAGGTGTGGACGGCGACGCCGGGCGAGCTGGGAGTGGTGCTCGCGGACGACTTCGAGAGCGACCTGGGCTGGTCGGTCCAGAGTGTGAACCTGATCACCGGGGCGTGGGAACGGGGAGTGCCGGCCGGCGATGGCACGCGCGGCGATCCGACGGTGGATTATGACGGGTCGGGCTCGTGCTTCGTGACCGGTCGCGCCGGAGGCGACAACGACGTGGACGGCGGGCCGACCCGTCTGATCTCGCCCACGCTCGACATGTCCGACGGGCGGATCTACCAGGTGTCGTACGCGCGCTGGTTCACCTGCAACACCCGCGAAGACGTGCTGACCGTCGAAGTGTCGGGCAACAACGGCATAACGTACGCGCCGGTGGAGACGGTCGAGCACGGCGCGGGCTGGTCGACCCGCTCCTGGAACGTCAACGACTACGTCACGCCCGGGGCGCAGGTCCGCGTACGCTTCACGACCAGCGACAACCCGAGCAACTCGATCACCGAGGCGGGGGTGGACGCCTTCGTGATCCGGGCCCTGGAGTGCACCTTGCCGGACGGGCGCGGTGACGTGAACTGCGACGGCAGCGTCGGCTTCGGCGACATCAACGCCTTCGTCCTGGCGCTGAGCGCGCCGGAAAGCTACGCGGCGCAATATCCGGGTTGCCCGCTGGTCAACCGCGACATCAACGTCGACGGTGTGCTGGACTTCGGCGACATCAACCCGTTCGTCGCGCTGCTGACGGAGTGACGTTCCGGCCGCTGCGGCGGCCAAAACGCATCCAACCGACGGGAGCCGCGACGGTGTCGCGGCGGTGAAGGAGCAGACAGTTCATGAACGCACGTGTGCTGCTGATCGGTGGCGGTGTCGGGCTCCTGCTGGTCGCGTGGGTGACGCCCGCGGCGGTGGGGCAGCTCACGCCGGAGGATATCGCGGCGCTCCGGGAGCGGGGGCGGCGCGAGGGCTGGACGTTCACGGTCGGCGAGAACGACGCGACGCGGCGGCCGATCGAGCAGCTCTGCGGCGTGGTGGAGCCGCCGGACTGGCGGTGGCACGGGCGGTTCGATGATTCACAGCCGCGGCGTGACCTGCCGTCGTATTTCGACTGGCGGGACTACGGGGCGGTGACCGGCGTGCGCAATCAGGGCGCGTGCGGGAGCTGCTGGGCGTTCTCGGTGATCGCGCCGGTGGAGTCGAACATCTTTCTGGAGGACGCGGCGCTGGTGGACCTGTCGGAGCAGTGGCTGGTGAGCTGCTGCGGGCTGGGCGGCTGCTCGGGCGAATGGCCGGGCACCGCGGTCCAGTTCCTGCACTGTGACGGCGTGCACCGGGACTACTGCCAGGGGTACGGGGCGGTGCTTGAATCGAGCTTCCCGTACCTGGGTGTGGACGGCGCCTGCGGCTGCCCCTATGACCACCCCTACTGCCTGACGGATTGGGCGTACATCGGGCCGCAGTGGGGCGTGCCGAGCGTGGCGCAGCTCAAGCAGGCCATCTACGACCACGGGCCGATCAGCGTGTGCGTCAACGCGAGCGGGGCGTTCATGGCGTACAACGGCGGGGTGTTCAACAGTTGCGACAACAGCGAGATCAACCACGCCGTGACACTGGTCGGGTGGGATGACAGCCAGGGGCCCGAGGGGGTCTGGTTCATGAAGAACTCGTGGGGCGCGGGTTGGGGCGAGGACGGCTACATGCGGATCGCCTACGGCTGCTGCCTGATCGGGTACGCCGCGCTCTGGGTCGACTATCCCGGGCTGCCGCCGAGCCTGGCGTTCGCGTATCCGGACGGTCGGCCGCAGGTGCTCGACACCGGCGTGCCGCGCACGGTGAGGGTTGACATCACCGGGCGCTACGACGGCGTGGTGGTGGAGAACTCCGGCCTGCTGCACTACGCGATTGACGGCGGGGCCTGGCAGACCGCAGCGCTGACGCAGTTGGCCCCCGGTGCGTATCTGGCCACGCTGCCGGCCCTGGCGTGCATGCAGCAGATCCAATGGTACGTCAGCGCCTTGGAAGCAACGGTCGGCCGCGTGAGCGACCCGCTCGATGCCCCGGCGCACTCCTGGGCCGCGCTCGCGCGGACCAGCGAACTGCCGGTCCTGTCCACGGACTTCGAGGTGGACACGGGCTGGACGGTCATCAACCAGAATTTGCTTGCCGGGGCGTGGGAGCGGGGCGTGCCGGCCGGCGACGGCACCCGCGGGGACCCGACGACTGACGCGGACGGCTCGGGCTGCTGCTACCTGACCGGCAACGCGCCCGGCGACAGTGACGTGGACGGCGGCCCCACGCGGCTGATCTCGCCGCTGCTGGATCTGTCGGCCGGCGAATACTACCGGCTGACGTACAGCCGCTGGTTCTTCAACAATAACGAGGACGGGGACCGGCTGCGGGTCGAGGTGTCGAACAACGGCGGGATCACCTACACGCTGGTGGAAGAAGCCGCGCACGCACCGGGTTGGCACCCGCAGACATTCACGCTGAATGACTACACGACGCCGTCGGCCGCGGTCCGCCTGCGCTTCAGCGTCAGCGACAACCCCAGCAACTCAATCACCGAGGCGGGCGTGGACGCCGTGCGCATCGTGAGGCTGGGTTGCGAGGGCGGCGGGCCGAACGGTGACCTGAACTGCGACGGGCAGGTCGGTTTCGCGGACATCAACGCGTTCGTGCTGGCGCTGAGCGACCCGGCCGCATACGCGCTGGAATACCCCGATTGCTCGGTCAGCCGCGGCGACATCAACGGTGACGGGCAGGTCGGCTTCGGCGACATCAACCCGTTCGTCGCGCTGCTGACGCAGTAATACGCCATTCCCCGAGCCGCGAGGTCGCACCGAGCGAGCGATCCGGCGATGCGCAGCTTGGCCCCCGCATCCGCCCGGTTGGGGATGCGGGGGCCGGCCACACATGACGCCGCGATCCGTTTACAGTGCTGGGCCGCAGCCGGTCGGCGTCGGGAGCCCTAACGGATGCCGCCGCCCCTGCGTCACCCGTCCAGCGCAGCACGAATGACCGCAACGGCCTCGGTCCGGCCGGTCCGCACAGCGGCGACGGCCGCTTCGGCCGCTTCGCGCACCGACTGCATCAGCTCCTCCGGGGCTTGCAATTGCTCGAGCACCCGCACTGCCACGAGCGCGGTATGCTCGATCTCGAGAATCGCGCGACGTGCGATATGCTGCACGCCGCGGATGCTGCGTTCGGCGAGGCGGCGGGCGGCCTCTTCGTGGCCGGCGGCCTGCAACTCGTCGATGGCGGCCGCGGCCTCGTCGGCGCGCTCGGCCATGGCTTGCACGGCGCGGTCGGCGAGGTTCTCGATGCGCGTGATGGCGCGATCAGCGACCTGCTGAGGATCGGGCGGATCGGTGGCCCCGGCCAGGACGGGCAGCAGCGCCAGTCCACACAGCAATGCGAGCGCATGGCGAGAGTGGGGAAGGTTCATGCACGGTCTCCTGTTTGGTTACTGGTTGCAGACCGGAACGCCCGGCGCTGCACAGGATCAAACGCGTCGCGGGCGGGATTATTGCGGGTGGAATGCTGCCTGCCGAGGTGCGTCCGGGCGCGAGGGGGGCATTGGGGGCAAGAAATCCGCCCGCGTCGATTGAGCCCGTGGGCGGGGCTCGCTGGCGTGTGCGAGGCGGATTAGGATGGGCGGCCCGCGCGGGCGAAGTCGCGCGATCGAGGGCCCGAGTGGAAGCGCTGCTGGACAGCCCGTTCCTGATGTTGTTCACGGTGATCGCCGTGGGCACGCTGCTGGGCGCGCTGCGGGTGCGGGGCGTTTCGCTCGACGCGGCCGGCGTATTCTTCGTGGCCCTCGGCGTGGGGGTCTTGTTGCACACGCTGGGCTGGCCTTGGGCGCTGCCGCACGAGCTGACGGAGCTGGGGCTGGTGCTGTTCGTCTACGCCGTCGGGCTCCAGGCCGGGCCGCGGTTCTTCGACATGTTCCGCAAGCGCGGGCTCGCGTTCGTGACGGTCGGCGCCGGTTCGACGCTGGCCGGCGCAGCCGCGACGGTCGGACTGGCGCTGGCCCTGGCGCTGCCGGCGCACCTGGCGGCGGGTCTGTACTGCGGGGCAACGACCTGCACGCCTGCCTTGGCGGCCGCTCTGGACGCCGTGCGGCGCGTGATGCCCGAAGACACCAGCGTCGCCTCGGTCGGCTACGGTGCGGCGTACCCGTTCAGCGTGGTGGCCGTGGTCGTGCTGATCCAGCTCCTGCCGCGGCTGCTGCGGACGCCGGCGGCTGACGCGGCGGAGCGGTACCGGGCGGCGGAGGCCGCGAAATACCCGCCGCTCGAACAATGCGACTTCCGCATCACGAACCCGAACTGTGCGGGCCGTACGATCGAGGAGCTGCAATCGCTGCATGTGAGCCAGGCCGTGATCTGCCGGGTCAAGCACGAGGGGCGGATCGGGCCGGCCCGGCCGGACACGACGCTGCACCTGGGTGACGTGGTGATGGCGGTGGGGGTGCCGCAGGAGCTGGCGAAGCTGGAGGCGCTGCTGGGCGACGTGGTGGTCGAGTCGATGTACGACCCGACGGGGAATGTGACGAGCGAGCAATTGGCGGTCTCGCGGCGCGAGGTGATCGGGCGGTCGCTACGCGAGATCGGGGTGTGGGAGCGGTTCGGGGTGGTGGTGACGCGCGTGCGGCGCGACGCGGTGGAGTTCACGCCCCGCGGCGACCTGCGGCTCGAACCGGGGGACGTGCTGCGGGTGGTCGGACCGCGCAGCGCGATCGGGCAGGTGGCCGAGGCGATCGGGCGCGAGGAGCGGCGCCTGTACGAGACGAGCCTGGTGCCGTTCGCGGCCGGGATCGCGGCGGGGGCGCTGCTGGGCCTGATCCCACTGCCGGCGCCCGGCGGGCTGCACGTGCAACTCGGCGTCGGCGGCGGCGTGTTCCTGGTGGGGTTGCTGCTGGGGCGCTGGGGTACGAACGGGCCGGTGCGCGTGTACGTGCCGCACGCGGTGAAGCAGTTCGCGCGCGAGCTGGGGCTGGTGATCTTCCTGGCGGGCGCGGGGGCGGGCGCCGGGCAGAAGTTCGTGCCGATCCTGCGCGAGTCTGGGCCGCAACTGCTGCTGGCCGGCGCGGGTGTGACGGTGATGACTGTGGCCGCGGCGACGCTGCTGATGTTCGCGCTGTTGCGCTGGAACCTGCTGTATGGGGCCGGCGCGCTGGCGGCCTGCATGACCAACCCGCCCGGGCTGGCGGCCGCCGGCAAGCTCGCGGATGCGGAGGCGAGCGCGGTGGGCTTCGCGAGCGTGTACCCGGTGGCGCTGATCTCGAAGATTCTCTTCGCCCCGCTGATCTTCCTCGTGCTCCGCCTGCTGGGGTAGGAAACGCGTCTATGTGAGCAGCGCGCGGACGAGCACGCCGTCCCCCATGCCCCGCAGCTCGACCTCGGAAAGTCGCACCGCGTCCGCGACGCGCGCGGGACCGGTTCCCGTGAGCGGTCCCGGCGCTGCACGTCCACCGATCAGCAGCGGCGCGACGTAGATGTGCAGCTCGTCCGCCAGGCGACGGTCGAAGAACTCGCCCAGTACGGCCCCGCCGCCCTCAACCAGCACGTTCGTCATCTCGTGCCGGCCCAGTTCGTCCAGCACCGCCGCGAGCGATACACGCGGCCCGCCCGCAGCGCGCCGGCGCGCCAGCGGCACGCGGTGAATGGTGCAGCCGGCGCGCTCCAGCGCGCGGGCG
>CAZMCT010000123.1:0-11287 GCA_964564785.1 uncultured Planctomycetales bacterium | reverse complement strand
GCCGAGCACGGCGCCGGCCCCGCCCCCGCGCGAGCCGCTGGTGGCGCAGCAGCGGGGCGTCCCGACGCCCCCCCGCGGGGAGGCCGGTCTCGTCGAGCGCCCACCGAGCGCCGTGGGGATCCGGCTCTCGGCGACGGCCGGGTTCGAGCCGCTGCTCGTGGCGTATTCGGCCGAGTGTCCCGCCGACTGGCACCGTACGGCGGATTTCTACTGGCTGCTGGACGGGCGCGCGATCGCGCAGGGTCTGAACGGGCAACGGCTCTTGGCGCAGCCGGGCGAGTACGTACTGGAGCTGCTGGTGGTGACGCCCGACGGCGTCGAGCACCGCGCGGAGCGCTCGATTCGCGTGTTGCGTAACATGGCGTCGGCGGCCCCGGTGCGCTAGCGGGGGGGCGGTGTTGGCCGGCCGGAACGGTCCGCGGCAGGGGACGACGGAACGCAGAGATGGCGGATTTTCAACAAAACCTGTGGGCCCCGTGGCGGATGGAGTACATCGCGGGCCTGGGCGAGCGGGGCGGGTGCTTTCTGTGCCAGGCCCTCGCCGACCCGAGCGCGGACGAGCGCAACCATGTTCTATGGCGCACTTCGCGCTCGCTCACGCTGCTGAACCTGTTTCCGTACAACAGCGGCCATGTGCTGGTGGCGCCGGCGGCACACGTGGGCGAGCCCGAGGACCTGCCGGATGAGGTGCTGTTGGAGCTGCTCCAGCGGGCCCGCGACGCGAAGCGCGTGCTGGGCGCGGCGTTGGGAGCGCAGGGGTTCAACATCGGCATCAACCTCGGCCGGTGCGCAGGTGCGGGTCTGCCCGAACACGTGCACATCCACGTCGTGCCGCGCTGGAACGGGGACGTGAACTTCATGGCCGTACTGGGCGATGTGAAGGTCATCCCGCAATCGCTTGCAGCAGTGCGACGGGTCTTTCTCGCACAGGCCGCACAGCTCGGCTTGCCGTCGAGCTGATCATCCGATCTCCTGGCGGGTCAAGCCCGCGTCGCAATCCGCGCCCGGAACGCCCGCAGGGGAGGGCCCGAACAGCCGACAGTCGCCTGCGGCGCGGCCAGATGCGGGCGACGATGTTCGGTGCTGCCGCCACAACCCCCGATCGGCTACAGTTTCGGGCGGAGGTGCGCATGGAGTTCACCATTGACCGCGTCCGGCTGCACTGCGACGTGTTCGGCGAAGGCGAGCCGGTCCTGTTCATCCATGGGTTTCCACTGCGGGGCGAAATGTGGCACGAGACGGTCTGGCGGCTGGCGGGCTGGCGCTGTATCGTGCCAGACCTCCGCGGCCACGGCCGGAGCGAGGCGGTTGAGAGCGTGACCATCGCGCGTTTCGCGGACGATCTGGCGGCGATTCTGGACGAGCTGCACGAAGCGCGGCCGGTAGTGGTTTGCGGGCTGTCGATGGGCGGCGTGATCGCGTTTGACTTCTTCCGCCGGCACCGGCCGCGCGTGCGGGCGCTGGTGCTTGTGGACTGCCGCGCGAACGCGGAGGACGAGGAGGGGCGACGGAGGCGCGAAGAGCTTGCGGAGGGCGTGCTGCGGCACGGGAGCCGTTTCGTTGCCGAGGGGCTGGTGGACAAGGTGTTCGCGCCGGGGGCCGACCCGGCGCTAAAGCGCTTGTGGCACGACCACGTGTCGAAGACATCACCGACGGGAGTGGCCGCCGCGGCACGAGCGTTGGCAAGCCGCGACGACTCGATCCCGACGCTCGGCCGGATCGATGTGCCGACGCTGCTCGTATTCGGCGAAGAGGACGCGATCACGCCGCCGGACGTGGCGCGCGGGCTCCACGCAGCGATTCCGGGGGCTCGGCTGGAATGGATCGCGGGCGCCGGACACCTTCCGCCGATCGAGCGGCCGGCGGAGTTTGCAGTCGTGTTGAGCGACTTCCTGGACTCATTGGGAGGCCGCTCGCCGGCGGGAACGTCGCGATAACGTGGCGGGGCGGCGGGGCGGGCCTTACCCGCCCGTTGAAAAAGCGGTCAGGCACGGCGGGAGTGGGTGTTGGCGCTGCCGCGATGGTGGGTCGGCCTGGGGACACAGCCGAGGGCGGCTGTGGCACAGCGGGTGTTGGCGCTGCCGCGATGGTGGGTCGGTCTGGGGACACAGCCGAGGGCGGCTGTGGCACAGCGGATGTTGGCGCTGCCGCGATGGTGGGTCGGCCCGGGGGTAGCCCCCTCGAAGAGCTGGAAAGCTCTGCGCAAATGCGGCTTGTCAGGGGGCGAACCCCGGTTATAATCTCCCCGGCGCAGAAAAGACTGTCGGCTCACGGGTTACCAAAAACCCTCGGGTGCGCGGCCCGATCGCGTCGATGTTTCTCACAGCAAGCTGTGCTTGGCGTGTAACTGGATCGGTTGCAACAGCGGAACACGGATACCATGCCGAAACGTCGCGCATTTCTTTATGGGACCGGGGCGGTGGTGGTTTTGGTGTCGCCGATTCTCTGGCTGATGATCGACGTGCCAACGACGAGAGCCGATGCCGTGCCCCTCGCAGACATCGCCTCGGCGGCCGACCTGCGGGCTGAACTGCGGAGCCCGGGGCCGAGCGAACTGGCGGCGCTGGCGGAGCGCGACCCGATGGCGCTGGTACGGCTGGGGCGGGAGCGGTACGACCGCGAGGTGCGCGGGTATCGCTGCCGGCTGACGAAACAGGAGCGCTTGGGGGACAAGCTCAGCGCGGTTCAGGAGATTGAGCTGCGGTTCCGGGAGGAGCCGTTCGCGGTGTACATGCTGTGGCAGAAAAACGCCGATGGCGCGCGGCGGGCGCTGCACATGAAGGGCGGGGAATACGTGGACGAGCACGGGCGGAAGCTGGCGCGGGTGGAGCCGAACGGCGCGGTGGCGCGGCTTTTCGTGCGCGACGTTTTCATGCCGATTGACGGCCCGGAGGCGCGAAAGGCCAGCCGGCGGACGATCGATGAGGCGGGCTTCCGGGCGACGTTCAAGCTGTTCGAGGATTACAACGCCATCGCGACCGAGCGGGGGGTGCTCGACCTGCGCTATCAGGGGACTGGGACGATCGGGAACCGGCCGACGTTCGTGCTGGTGCGGCGCCTGCCGTACACGCCGGGCGGGGTGTATCCGGATGCGCTGCTGATCATGCACTTGGACCAGGAATACCTGCTGCCAGTGGCGATCTACTCATACGCGGACGCGTACGGGAAGGAGATCCTGGGCACCTACGAGTTCACGCAGATCGAGCTGAACCCGCCGTTCGACAAGGATGCGTTCAAGTTCTGAGTCGCTAGCGGGCCCTGACGAGTGGAGCCGGGTCCGGGCCGTCGGCGGGGGTACTGTCTTCCAAGCGATGGGCTGCGGTTGCGGCTTCCAGCCGGTCGGATGTGGTCCCGGAACACACCCGGCGGCGCTGTGCGTCGCCGGTGCCGCTCCGCGGTCAACCCGCGGGTCGTAAGCGTGGGCGGCGGAGGCGGAACGCGGCGATAAACAGCACGTACACGGCACCCGCCAGGAGAATGGTGAGTGCGCCGGGGGGCAGGTCGGGGCCGTAGGCTAGGGCGAGCCCGCTGGTGGTGAACAGTGCGCTGAGGGCCGCGGAGACGAGCATCATCTGGCCCAGCGTGCGGCAGAAGTGGCCAGCGATAGCGACCGGGAGGGTCAGCAGCGCGATCACCATGATGATGCCCACGACGCTGGCGAGCAGCACGACGGTCACGGCTGTCAGGCACAGGAGGAGGATGTAGTACGCCTCGACGCGCACGCCGCGCAGGCGGGTGAACTCCTCGTCGAAACAGACGGCCTGGAGCTGGTTGTAGAGCAGGAGCCCGAGCGCGACGACCAGGGCGTCAAGGCCGCCGAGCAACCACAGGTCTCCGGCGGAAACCATCAGGACGCTGCCGAACAGGTAGCCCATGAGGTCGACCTGCTGGCCGGGTGTCTTCTGAATGAAGACCACCCCGACCGCCATGCCGATGGCCCACAAGGCGCCGATGACCGTGTCCTCGCGCTGGCGGGCCCGCAGGCTGACAAGGCCCAGGATGACCGCGGCGAGGAGGGCGGCGGCGATCGCACCGGCCAACGGGTGCAGCGGCACCCAGCCGTGGTGGGGGGTCCACATCATCCAGCCGTGGACGATCGCCAGATAGCGGGCCAGCCCGAGGCCGCCGAGGACGCAATGCGCGATTCCGCCGGCGATGAAGGTGATGCGGCGGACGACGACGTAACTGCCCACGACCCCGCAGGCCACGCTGGCCAGCACCCCGCTGACCAATGCGACCTGGAGGAAGGGATAGCGGCCGACGTCGTGGAAGAATTCGAACATCTCGGGCAGCCCTGCTCTCTGTGACTCTGTGGCGATCTCGTACTCAGTGCGGATGATCGTGGTGCACAAACTGCACATCCTGGCCGTAGAGCGCGCGGATCGACTCGCCGGTGATCGGCGCCGCGGGGTGGACAGCCACGCCGCGGTTCACGCAGACGACCGTCTTCACGTGCTGAATCACGAAGCCCACGTCGTGCGAGACCAGCACCACGGTGAGCCGCTCGTTGAGCCGCCGGAGCAACTCGGTCATGTCATCCTGAACGAGCGGGTCGAGGCTGGCGGTCGGCTCGTCGAGCAGCAGCAGCTCGGGGTCGCAGGCCAGAGCCCTCGCGATGAGCACACGTTGGCGCTGGCCCCCGGAAAGGGCGGCCAGCGGGCGGCGGCGGAAGTCCGCCAAGCCGACCTCGGCCAGGGCCTCGGCCGCGCGGGCGCGGTCGGCGGCGGAGTACGGGCCGAACATTCGCCCGCCGAGCCGACCCATGAGGACGACATCCCAGACGCGGACCGGGAACTGGGGGTCGAGCTGAGCATGCTGGGGCATGTAGCCGACACGGCGGCGGCCTTGCTCAGGCGGCTGGCCGAAGAGGCGCACGCGGCCGCAATCCGGCCGGAGGAGGCCGAGGATGAGGCGCAGGAGGGTGGTCTTGCCGCCGCCGTTGGGGCCGACGAGACAGGCGAAGTCGCCGCGGCGGATGGTGAGGTTGACATTCTCGAGTACGGGCGTGTTCGGGTAGGCGAAGGACACGTCGTCGAACTGGATGACAGGTTCGAGTGGCAAGAGAGACTCTCGGGTTGTAGCGCTCAACTGTCGCCCAAAGGAGGCTTCGTTCTGCTTTCTACTTTTGCTCCGCGTCTGTGGGCGGTTGCGGTTCTTTTTCGGGTTCGAGGCCGGCGGCGATCGCGGCCGCGACGGCCTCGAGGTTTTTCAGGTAGTCGCGTGCGAGGTCGTCGATGGGGACGACCGCGCCGCCGATGGCGTCGGCGACGGCCGCGGCCGATTTCTGCGGGAACTGGGGCTGGACGAAGATGACCTTTGCGCGGGCCTGCCGGGCGCGGTCGATCAGGTCGGCGAGCTGGCGGGCGGTGGGCTCCTTGCCGGCGATTTCGACCGGGACCTGTCGGAGGCCGTAGGCGTCGGTGAAGTAGCCGAACGCGGGATGGAATACGAACACCTCTCGGCCGCGCAGGGGGGCGAGCGTCCGGGTGAGCCGGTCGTGGAGGGCGTCGAGGTCGGTTTCGAACGCGGCGAGCCCGCGGCGGAAATCCTCAGCCCGAGCCGGATCGAGCGCGGCGAGCGTATCGGCGATCGTGCGGGCCTGGGTCTTGACATACAGGGGGTTGAGCCAGATGTGCGGGTCGGGCGCGCCGGCGGCGTGTGTGCAGTTCTGGTCGTGTGGGTGGCCGGGCTCGTGGTGCTGGTGCACCTCGGCGTCCTCGTATTTTCGGAGCGGCACGCCGACGCGGGTGTCGACGATCCGGAGCTTGGGGAACATGCGCTCGAGTTTGGGGACGAGCGCGGTTTCGAAGTCGATGCCCACGCGGAAGTAGACCTGCGCGTCGGCCAGGGCGGTCACCTGGCGTGGCGACGGCTCGAAGGCGTGCGGCGACTGGCCGGGCCCGACCAGCACCGTGACGGCGACGTGCGGCCCACCGACGCGCTCGACGAAATACGCTTGCGGCAGAATGCTGACCGCGACGCGGAGCGGCTCGGCAGCACGGGCCACACCAACGCCGGCCATGACGAGGACGACCAGCGCGCGGAAGTTTGAGGCGCGAATCGGCATCACTGACTCCTTGCCAGACCTGTGCGACGCGGAGGTCCGGTGCAGACCAGGTGGATCTCGTGGCATTCGTGGCACTCGAGCAACGGATGGTGCCGGGCGAACTCCTGCCAATGCTGTTTCTGGTTGGGCGTGAGCACACCCGTGCCGCCGCAAAGCGGGCAGTGGTTCTTCAGGGCCGAGAGGATCGCGCTGCGGATGAACTCCGAGCGATTGGGGATCGATCGCAGGGCCGCCAGCAGCGACGCGTCGGCCTTGAACGTGATGACGCTTTCCTTCTGTCGCGCACCAGGCACAGGGCACCTCCGGAATCCGCAGCGGATTGTAATACTGCGTAATACGGAATCAAGCGATGGGAAGCCCAGAGCACCCACGCGTGGCAACACGCACATCCGGGTGGCTTGCGCGGGTCACGGGCTCCTCGGACCGGATCCGCAGCTGCTCGAGGCGCGTCTCAAGGCGGCCCGGGGATGCGGGCCGCGATCGGCATGCGTCGGCCGAAGCCGAAGGCACGACTGGTGACCTTGAGGCCCGGGGCGGCCTGCTTCCGCTTGTACTCGCTGCTTTGGATTTTTCGCACCACGTCGGCGACGACGGCCGGGTCGAAGCCAGCCGCGACAATTTCGGCCGGGGTCTGGAGCTGGACCTCGTAACGTTCCAGGATCGGGTCGAGGATTTCATAGGGGGGGAGCGAGTCCTGGTCGGTCTGATTGGGCCGCAGCTCGGCCGAGGGCGGCTTTGAAAGGGTATTCAGCGGGATGATGGGCCGGCCGGCCTGCGCGTTGATGGCGCGGGCGACTTCATAGACCATCGTTTTGGGCACGTCGCTGATGACGGCGAGTCCGCCGGCCATGTCGCCGTAGAGGGTGCAGTAGCCGACGGCGAGCTCGCTCTTGTTGCCGGTAGTGAGCAGCAGGCTGCCGAACTTGTTGGAGAGGGCCATGAGGATCACGCCGCGGACGCGGGCCTGGATGTTCTCGTCGGCGACGTCCGGAGCCAGGTCGCCGAAGTGCGGGCGAAGGGCGGATTCGAAGGCGACGTGCATCGGCTCGATCGGGATGCACGCGAAGCGGATTCCCAGGTTGTCCGCGAGCTGCCGGGCGTCGGCGAGGCTGTGCGGGCTGCTGTAGCGGCTGGGCATGGCGACGCCGTGGACGTTCTGGGGGCCGAGGGCGGCGGCCGCGAGGGCCGCAACCAGGGCCGAGTCGATCCCGCCCGACAAGCCGACCACGGCGGAGCGGAAGCCGCACTTGCGGAAGTAGTCGCGCAGGCCCATGACCAGCGCCGCGTGGAGATTGGCCGGCCCCTCGGGCTGGGGCTCGCAGCGCGTGTCCGCGAGGCGGTCGAGGTCGACCAGGAGGAGATCCTCGGCGAACGCGCGGGCCAGACCGACGATCCGGCCGGACGGGTCGACGACCGTGCTCGCGCCGTCGAAGAGCAGCTCGTCGTTGCCGCCGACCTGATTGCATAGCAGCAAGGGGCGGGCGTGACGGCGGGCGTGCGAGCGAAGCAGCTCGACGCGGATCGCGTGCTTGCCGAGGAAATAGGGTGAGGCCGAGAGGTTGATCACCACGTCGGCTCCGGCGTTGACCAGCTCGGCGATGGGGTCGCAGGCATAGAGCGGCCGGCCGAGCAGCTCCTTGTGCGACCACATATCCTCACAGATGGTGACGCCGATACGGCGGCCGTGGAGTTCGACGACGGGGTGCGGCGGCCCGGGCTCGAAATAGCGCGCCTCGTCGAAGACGTCGTAGGTGGGCAGCAGTCGCTTGCGCCAGACGGCGAGGATCCGCCCGTGGTGGAGAAGGGCGACGGCGTTGAACAGCGGCCGGCCGAATGGCTGCGCGTTACGTTCGGCGAAGCCGACGAGCGCGGCAACGTCGTGCGTGTGGGCGGCGATGTGTTCGAGCGCGGCGATATTGCGGTCGATGACGTCGCGGCGCAGGAGCAGGTCCTTGGCGGGGTATCCGAGGACGGTTTGTTCGGGGAAGACGGCCAGGGCGGCGCCGGCGGCGCGGGCGTGGGCGAGGCCGTCCAACACGCGGGCGGTGTTACCTTCGATGTCGCCAATGATCGGGTTGGTTTGGACGAGGGCGAGTCGCATGAGGGCATTCTAGGAGGGAACGGGGAACGGGGAACAGGGAACTGGGAACGGGGCGGATGGGACGCGGGCCGCTCGCGGAGCCTCGCGGCCAAGCGGTCGATTGCGTCATCCGTCGCCCGCGCTCCGTGGGCGGCTCCCTCGGGCTGTCGCCACCCCCGTATAATGCCTGCCGACGGGGGAAGTCGAGGTGCCGCATGGCGGAGCAGAGCTCGATTTGGCAGCGTGTCAGCAGCATGTGGCGGGCGGAGTCCGCAACCGACCGGCCGGGCGGAGGGGCTGCGTTGCTGGACCCCGACACGGCGCGCGGCGACCGGCTGCGGATGACGAGCGGGCGGCCGTGGTGGCGGCGGTCGGCTGAGCGGCAGGAGGCGGCCCTCCAGGCTGCGCGCTTGGCCGAGTCGCTCCAGGAGCATTTCCGCCGACAGGATGAACGGGCGGTGCAGGTCGTCCGCTCGCTCGAGCGCGTCGGCGGCATGCTCGAGCAACTGGCCGAAACGCAGCGCACCCAGGGCGAATGCCTGCGGGCCATCGCCGACCACACGCACGCGGCCGGACAGAGCGCGGCGGCGCTGAACGCGACGGTCGGGCGTGTGCCCGAGGCGTTGGCGGCGCAGGCGGAGGCGATCCGGACGGTCGCGCGTCAGCTTGAGGTTTCTCAGGAGGCCGATACTCAACTCATGCTGTCGCTCCAGCAGTTCGGGCGGGCGGTGGACACGCTGGGGACGTCGGGCACGGCGCAGGTCGAGGCGTTGCAGCGGCTGGCGGCGGCGCAGGCGTCGGCACAAAGCGCGCTGGCCGGGTTGGTGCAGGAGCAGAACCGGAGGTTCACGATTCTGTTCAGCGTCGCGGTCGTGGTCGCGGTGGTGGCGCTGGCGGGGCTGGGCGTGCTGGTGGTGCGGAGTCTGTGAAGTCGGGGCGAAACTGAGCGCCCGTTGAAAAAGGGGACAGGTTGAGAAAGGGGACAGGCACCACGGGAGCGGCGGTTGGCGCTACGGTGGTGGTGGGATGGCGCGGAGCGAGTTCGCTTTCTCAACGGGCTGCCAAGCCGGCTCGGATTCTGTGGGAGTCGCGGCGCGCGGTGCGGCGTGTTCCGCGCCGCGAGTAACAGGCGGGCGTACTCCGACCCGCGCCGGGGATTCGGATGGTGGCGGCGTGCCGTGTCGGGTGGGACGCGCGCTAATATGCGCTCAAGCCGGGGCTTTTGAGGGCTTCGGCGGCCTTGATGAGCGACTTGATCGCTTCCGCGGGCACGATGAGCTCGGCGCGAATCGTCTGCGGTTCGAGGTAGAGGTTGAGGCCGACAAGTGGGGCCGGCGAGTCCGCGGCGGTCGGCAGGCGCGGGACGGGCACGCCCATCTGCTGGACCATGGTCAACATGCCGCGCACGGCGGCGGGGAAATCCACCAGGGCGGAGAGCTGCGGGTCGGGTGAGAGGCGTTTGAGGGCCGCGGCGACGCGCGGTTCGCGGCTGAGGCCGCCGCCGCCGAGCAGCTCGACCATCCGCTCGCGGGCCGGGGCCGCAGGCCCGAAAGCGTACACCACGCCCGCGGAGTGCGGGGCCAGGTAGAGGGTCGGGTCGGGTCCGTAAATCGCCTGCATGACCGGCTGCATGGCTGCCTCGGCCTCGGAGAAGTTGAAGCGGTAAACGTCGGTGGCCACACCGGCGATCTGCTCGTGGGCACGCGCCTCGATCGTGGCCGGGATGCTGCCCCAGGTGCTGTAGAGGTCGGGGGCCTTCTCACACAGGTCGCGGAAAGCGCGCTGCATGGCCGGCCCGTCGTCGGTCAGGTACAGGCCCCAGGACAGGAAGCCGCCACCGTCGGCGCTGAAGTCGATCACGATGTTGCTGCCGGTCATGAACCGGTTGAGCTCGGTGCTGAGCTTGACGACGGTCTCGAGGCGCTCGGCCCCCACGCGCTCGCGCAGGCTTTCGACGCCGAGCAGCGAACGGAGCAGGCTGTTGCTGAGGGTCTCACTGCCGGGCGGCTCTTCCCACTCGTACGCGATGACCATCGATCCGGTGCGGGGCGGGAGGCCGCGGAACGGATCGCGCCCGGGACGCCGCACCTGGCCGAGGTGCCGCGCCGTCTCGCTGCCCGGCTTCAACGCCACGCGGATTTCCGCGTACGCGTCGGCCGCGGTCACTCGCAGGCCGAGCGCCAGGGTTTCCGTGTCACCGACCGCGCGCCGCAGGCGGTCGAACAGCCAGTTCCAGAGTTGCACGGCGGTGTCGGCGTCGCCGGCTGCCGTCGTGGTCGCCGTCATCCCCATGAGCATGACTTGAGTGAGGGTGGTCAGACGCGTTTGGACCAGGTCGTTCCAGCCGGGGACGTCGACGTAAATCAGGACCTGCCGGTCGCCGAGGGCCGCGCAGGCCGCGCGAGCGAGCCGCCCGGGGCCGGAGGCGCGGGCCTTGAGCGCCTGCGGCAGATCGGCCGGGTCGCGGGCGAAGATCGCCAAATCCTCCGCGGTCGCGGCCGCATAGCAGCGTCCGCCGAGCTCATAAACCGGAACCCCGTCGGGCCGCGCAGATCGCGAAGTTGCTTTCCATTGCTCCGGGCGGTCGGCGCGGGCGATGAGCAAGGGCTCGTCGCGTTGGGCCGACATGGCGACAACGAGCGGCCCTTGGGCGTCAATCGTGGCGCCGCTGAAGGTCAGGCGGTTGCCGCCGACGTCGAACTCGATCTCGCCGACGAGGATGCGCTCGGCCAAGTCGGCCGCGCCGAGCGTCTTGCCGTATTCGGTCACCGCGGTCGTGAGCCCCTTGATGCTGGGGATGATGACGATCAGGTTGGTGTCATCGGGGACGTAGGCCAGGGCCTTTTCGAGCGTGTCGGACGGGGCGGAGGTGGGCTGCGTGGGCGACGTCTGAGCGGCGGCCGCCGCCGCAATGGACCACGCGAGGAGGATCGAGGTGCGAAACATGCCTGACTCCGTGCGGCCCAGCCGCGGCACTTCGGTGACCCCGGCCGATCTGTCGGGCCGTTCTGCCGCGTTTGTGCGGCGCAGGTGGGCGCTGGGGCCGCCGTGTGAGGGTGCGACGCGAGTTCCTTTCGCTCTCATTAAATCGCTCCACTGGCAGCCTGTCGCGGCGCGTGGACAACTTCCGACAGCGGACC
>CAZMCT010000122.1:0-11758 GCA_964564785.1 uncultured Planctomycetales bacterium | reverse complement strand
GGCCGACCGTGCGGCGGAGCGGAACGCTGCGCGGCGCGACCGTGGTCGTCGACGCCGGACACGGCGGGCACGATCCGGGGGCGCTCGGCCGCGGTCCGGTGCCGGAGAAGACGATCAACCTCGACGTCGCGCGGCGCGTCGCGACGCTGCTCCGCGAGCAAGGGGCGAACGTTACGCTCACGCGCGACGGCGACAGCTTCATCGAGCTCGACGGCCGGGCGGCCATCGCCGATCGCTCCCGCTGCGACCTGTTCGTCTCGATCCACGCCGATTCCGCCCGGCGGGCCAGCGCCACCGGACTGACCGTTTTCATCGGCCGCGACTGCGGGCCGGAAAGCCGGCAGGCAGCGCAGCGGATCGCTGCCGCCATCGAAGCCGCCGGCCTCGAGCTGCGCGGCGTGCAGACCGCCGGGTTCCGCGTGCTGGTCGGGCATTCGCGCCCGGCCGTGCTGGTGGAGTGCGGTTTCTTGAGCAACCGCGAAGAGGCCCAGCGACTGGCCACGCCGGCGTACCGGGCCCGCGTGGCCGAGGCGATTGCCGAAGGCATCGCCGACCATCTCGAAGGTTGACGGGGGAGCTGTCGTGCCTGTTCGCCGTGCCACGTCCCCGGTCGGTGGTGTGCGGCCGGGGTCCGCAGGATAATTCGGCCATGACCGATGTGTCCGGACAGGCCGCACTCCTGACGCCGCAAATGCGTCGCCGGTGGGAGCGCTATGCGGTGGAGAGTCGCCGGCCGCTGGTCAGCTTGGCGTTTCTGCTGCCGCTGGTGCTCCTGTACGAGTACGCGGCGGCGGGGGTTCTGCGGGCGGGGGGGCCGGGGCGTGAGCTGCTCGTGCACAACCGTATTCACGGGGTGCTGAGCTGGTTCGGCATCGTGGGGGTATGGGTGCCGGTGGTCGTGCTGGTGGCGTCGCTGCTAGTTTGGCACGGGCTGCGGCGCGAACGGTGGCGCGTGCGGCCGAACGTGCTGCCGATCATGGTGGGGGAGAGTGCGGTCCTGACGGTGCCGCTACTGGTGCTGAGTGCGCTGTTCCACCCGGCGCTGCCAGGCGCGGGGGTGGAGGTGCGGGCACAGCTCGTGCGGGCGCTAGGGGCGGGGATCTACGAGGAGCTCGTGTTCCGGCTGCTGCTGATCGGCGCGTTGATGTGGTTGGCGACGGAGATCCTGCGGCTGCGTGGGGCGAGCGCGCGGTGGTCGGCGGTGGCGGCCTCGGCGGTGGTGTTCTCCCTGGCGCATCTGGCGCCGATCGGCGCCGAGCCTTTTCTGTGGGAGACGTTCGGGTTCCGGCTGGCGGCCGGGCTGTATCTGGCGATCGTCTTCACGGGCCGCGGGCTGGGAATCGCCAGCGGCTGCCACGTCGCTTACAACCTGTTGCTGGTGTGGCTGCGGGGGTGAGCGCGGGCGCATGTCCGCTGCACGGCCGACACGGCCGTGGCACACGGTGTCCGTTTCCTCACGGTCGCGGCTCGGAAAGCTCGTTTGTCCCATCTTTTTCGGTCCGCGCGGAAGGATTCTCCGCAACGAGCGCCGAAGACGCGGACCGAAAAGGGTGGGGTAACGGCGCGGCCCGATCAGAGCCCGGAGCCTGCGAGAGCGTTCGTGGTTTCGAAGAGCCGCGCGATCCAGCGCTCATCCAGCGGACCGAGGTGCGACTCGAGCCACGCGCGACGCTTTTCGGGCTCGGCAGGCCCGCTCCCGGCCGCCACGGCCCGCAGCAGCCCGGCCAGCGCCGCCCGCTGCTCGGCGTAGAGGTGGCGCACGACAGCCCACGCCAGCGGATACTGGCCGGCCCCGCGCCACGCGTCGTCGCGCGTGAGCAGCGCCGGGACGTCGCCGAGGTCGGCGACGGTGCGATAAAGCGTGCGGAATTCGTGCAGCCGGTAGGCGTTGACGGCGGCGACGGGTGCATCGGGCGGCACGGGCGGCTCGAATAGCGTGGCGAGCCCCTCAGCCAGCCAGGCCGGCGCTCGGCCGGCATCGCCGAGCAGGCCGAGGTTGGCCTGGATCAGGTGCGCGGCCTCGTGCCGCACGAGCGTTGCATGCAGGCCGGCCAATCGCTCGTCGAGCCGGGTGCGCAGCGCGTCGCGCTGGGGGGGGTCGGTCTTCTCCACGCGGCGGCGCAGCTCCACGAGCGGCTCGTACGTCTCGAGTTCGAAGAACGTCGCGCAGTTGCGGGCGGGGATGAAACCGCCGAGCGGCGCGGGCTCGCGCAAGTCGAGCGCGGCCAGGCCGCGGGCCAGCTCGTCGGCATTCCGGAAGTAGAGGATGGCGAGCTTGCTCGGCGGGCGCTCGGGCGTCAGCCGCAGTTCACGCGCCCAGTCGAGATGGGCGCGGTAGAGCGACTCGAGCTGATCGAGCAGGCCGGCGGAGCGCTCCGGTTGGGCCGTGCTGAGCAGCACGAAATGCGGGCTGTCGGCCTGCGCGGCGGCCGGGCCGATGGCGGCGCGCAACGCGGCAAGCGCCACATGGTCGATCGGCAGGCCGGCGGGGCTGGACGCGGGAACGGGCGCAAGACTCTGGGCGGCCGCGGCCGCGGTCAGCCAGAGGGATATCCACACGGACGGCCCGCGACGGGATTCGGGCGCTGTCATCTCAAGGGCGGCGACAGGTCGTGAGCTCATCATTCCGATCGGAGCGCCTCGTCGCGCGGAAGCTGGCGGCGGATGCGGCGGATGCGGCGGATGCGGACGCCGCAGCGCCGCTTCATCAGCCGCCAGATTCCTCGTCGTTGTGCTCCTTGGCGGTTGCACTCCTCAGCAGCGCGGGGATGCCGCTGTCCGCCGAGTAGATGCTGCGTTCCGCACCGTGGATGCGGTGTGCGCGGCGCCGCTAGCCCCGGCCCCGGCCGCCGGGTCCGCCGCGCGGCGGTCCCGGCTGCGACTTACGGGAGCTGTCGCCCGAACGTTTTCCCTGGTCAGGCGAAGCCGCAACCTGTTCGCCCGGAGGCAGAAGCGACGGACGCACCTGGAGCGTCGAGAGGAACTTGTAGTAGTCCTCGATCCACTTGTCGTCGATGCGGCCGAGGCACTCCTCGAGCTCCTGCTCGCGCTCGGTCGTGGTCAGCGTCTCGCCTTCTTCCCGCCCGAACACGCGCTGCAAATACCGGGCGTAGCCCTCGCGTCGCTCCTTCCAGAGGTAATAGACCATCGACCAGCCGAGCTGGTAGGAGTCGACGACGGTGCCGCGGCCGGCGGCGTTGCTCCACCGCGCATTGTCGATCAAGAACAGCTTCCAGTCCGAAGGCGACAGCGGCCGCTGGCCGAACTTGTTGCGCAGGCTGTTGAGCCGGTAATGATTCAGCACGCCGAGGCTGGCGCCGGCCGCGGAGGGCGGCACCTCGAACATCATGGTTGTCCCTTCAACCAGCCAGATCGGCACGCCGCCGCCGCCGAACGCGTCGCGCGGGAAAAGCCCGATGTTGAAATGGATGTGGTGCCCGGTCTCGTGCTGGATGACCTCCATGTTCTTGAACTCGACGTACTGCTTGATGCGGTTGGTCGCGAATTGCCGCCGCTCCCACGGCAGGCTCGAATCCGCGAGCATGTCGCGGAACTCCTTGATGTCCGGCGACGTGTTCATGTCGAAGAAATGGGAGCGGTTCATCTCGGGGTCGTAGTAACCCAGCGCCAGCCCTACGCCCGGCAGGCGGACCTGGTGCCCGTGGTTGAGCGAGTACTTCTCGTACTCCTCGAAATCGCCGAAGTAGTAGAGCTCCAGCTTGTACTCCGGCCGGCGAGCCGGCAGCTTGAGGATGTCCATGAACTTGACGTTCCAGCGGTACACCGCCTCGAGCCGCGCCCCGAGCTCGCGGGCCGACTGCTCCGAAGACGTGTACACCATCGCGAAGTGCGGCTTGATCAGGACGTTGTCCTGCTCGGCAATCGGCACGCTGGTGTCCCGGGCAATCCCGGCTTCACGCAGCATGTCCGCCAACGATTCCTCGTTGAGCGGCAACTCGGACATCATGTCGTTGCTGTCAGCGCCGGTCAGCTCCTCATCGGGCGACGCCGTGATGCCCGAGAGCACCTCCTCGATCTCCTGATCGCTGATCTCGCGGCGCACGACCGCGGTCGCGGCCGGGCGGGCCTCCAGTTCCGTGGGCTGCGGGCCGCCGGCCGTCGGCCCGGCGGCCTCGTCGAGCGGGCGCATGCCGCGGACCTCGCTCTTTTTCAGCTTCACGGTCACGCCGTGGCGGGTCTTGACCTCGTATGAGCCGTCGGGCAGCTCCTTGAGGTCGCCCTCGACGAACTTGCCGCTCATCAGCTCGATGCGGTACCTGCCGGCGGACTGTTGGGCTTGCGCTACGGGAGCTGCGGCCAGCAGGCCGAGCCCGAGAACGGCCAGGGCCAGAAGACGTCGATCATGATGCATGGGGGGACTCCGCCAATGTTCGCATTATTGCCGAGTCAACTCGTTCGATTGTAGGACTTGGTGGCCCGTTGACAAAGGGGCCGGCTCCGCGTCGACCCACCATCGCGGTGGCGTCAACAGCCACCCCCGCGCTGCTTATCCCCTTTCTTAGCACGCTGTTGGACCCGCGGGGTGGCACCCGCGGGGGCGCAACCGTCGACACGGAATACGGCAAGAGTTAGCCATCGCGCGCGGAGCTTCCTGCTGACGCCCCCCCGCCGCCCACAGTCCCGTATCGCACCCCACCGCCCGTTACAATGCGCCCGGTGTGGCCCATGCCCGAATCGCGCCCGGCACGAGGTGAACGCGAGTTGCTTCGCCGCCTGTCCCGGCTCCTGCCGCCGGCCGCGTCCGAGAGTGTTCCGTTCGGGGACGACATGGCCGGTGTTCCGGGGACCGACCTGCTCTGGACTACCGACATGCTCATGGATGGGATCGATTTCGACTCCCGTGTGCACGGTTGGGCAGCCATCGGGCGGAAGGCAATGGCGGTGAACCTCAGCGACTGCGCGGCGATGGGGGCGACGCCGGTGGCGGCGCTGGCTGCGGTCGCGCTAAACGACTCCACGACCATGGATGACGCACTCGAACTTCTGGCCGCTGTACAGGCGTGCGGGGCCGAGTTCGGTTGCCCGCTGGTCGGGGGCGACACGAATAGCTGGAGCGCGCCGCTGGTCATCAGCATCAGCATGGCCGCCCGGTGCGAGCGGCCGAGTGGGCCCGTGCGACGCGACGGAGCCCGACCGGGGGATCGCGTTTGGTTGACCGGCCGGGTCGGAGGTTCGATCCTCGGGCGGCACCTGACGTTCACGCCGCGGGTCGAGCTCGGTCGGCGGATCGGGCGGGAGCTGAACCCGCACGCGATGATTGATATCAGCGACGGATTGGCGCTGGACCTGGACCGGCTGCTCGAGGCGTCGGGCTGCGGTGCGGTGCTGGAGGGTGAGTGTCTGGCGGCGGCCATCCACCCCGACGCCGTGGAGTTGAGTCGCCGTGACGGCCGCTCGGCACTCGAGCACGCGTTGCATGACGGCGAGGATTTCGAGCTGATCGCAGCCTTGCCGCCCGACTCGGATGCCGCAGCGCGCGGGTTGGGGCTGATTCCAATCGGCCGGTTCGTTTCGAAAGCGGGCGTCTGGCTTGAAAATGGCGCGGCTCGCCGACGTGTCGCACCTCGTGGCTGGGAGCACTTCACCGGTGGGGGCGGGGATTGTGGCTGAGCCAGCCGCGATTCACGAGGTGCTGCTGGCGAGCCCGGCGGCGACGCTGCGGCTGGGGCGACGCCTGGGGGCGGCGCTCCGGGGGGGCGATTTCGTGGCGCTGAGCGGACCCCTGGGGGCGGGGAAGACGCACTTGCTGAAAGGCGTGGCCGCCGGGCTCGGCGTGTCGGACGATGAGACGGTGGTGAGCCCGACCTTCGTGCTGATCCGCGAGTACGCGGGTCGGCTGCGGCTGTACCACATCGACGCCTATCGGCTGGAGAGCACGGAGGAGCTGCTGGCGCTCGGACTCGAGGAGCTGGCGAGCGACCCCGAGGGGGTCATTGCGCTGGAGTGGGCGGATCGCACCCCGGGCGCTGTGCCGCCACACGCCTGCCGCGTCGAACTCGAGTATGCGGGCGCCACGCACCGGCGGATGCGGATCACCTGGGCGGCCGAGCGGCTGAAAACGCTCGGGCTCGTTGAGAATCGCGGTTGACAGGTCGCCCGGTACCGCGGACACTGACCTGGGGTCGGAGTCGGCGGCCGCGAGAGGTGTCGCATGCGTAAATGGGTTTGGCTCGGATTGCTGACGGCCGTGGCGTGGGTGGGAGGCTGTGCGACGGTCACCCGCACGGCCAAAGAAAACGAATTGAATTATAAAGCCATCACCGAGATGGATGCACGTCAGATCGCAACGGACTGGAACATGATCTGGCTTGCGGATCGGCCGTCGCGACTGATGCGCTGGTACTCGCGGTAGACGCGCCGCTCTCGGTGGCGCGGGGGGGGTAATCCAGTCGCAGCACGGCTCCCGCGCCCCGGTGCCGGCCTCGTGCGGTGGGACCGGGACTCGTGCTAAGAGACTCGGTCGCCGTCTGTACCGGTTAGCCGGTCCCGGGCTGACGCCCACGGGGTGACTCACGCCGCAACTTTCTCGGGCCGTACTTTTCCCGCGACGCGCCCGTCGGTGGTCCCGTAGAATAGCGCTGGCCCGACGCGCAGCCGGGGGTGCGCGTCGCGGCTCGAGAGGCCTGCCATGGACCGTCTGCGGCTGGTCAAGTCTGGTGTGCTTCTATTCCTGGCGGCATCGGCCTGCGGTCAAGTGAGCGTGCGGCGGCCGGTCACACTGGAGACCGTCAAGCCGCGGCCGATCCCGGCCAAGCCCGCCGTGCTGATCGTCCGCGTGACCGACTTGCCCGATCGGTCCGCGCGCCGGGTCGAGGTGGTGGAGCCGCGCGGTGCAGCGCTGCCGCGCGACCTGCCGTTGGCCGCCGGTCCGGTCGAGTACCCGGGCGATTACTGGCCGACGTTCGGCCCGGAGTACGAGCTGGCGCGGACGTGGCGCCCGAATCCCGACGACCCGCACGTGCAGTACCTGGTATACACGCTCGATCTGCACAGCCCGTCCTCGATCGACAACTGGCGCGACCTTCAGCGGGCCCGGCGGGCCGAGCAGCGGGCCGCGCGGAACGAGTGGCTCAACGAGCGCGACGCGCGACGTCGCAATGTGCGGCTTTCCGGCGCGCATGCGGAAGCGATCCACGAGGGCCTCGCACTCATGGAAGCCGGCAAGTACCGCGAGGCGATCGTCCCCCTGACGCGTGCGGCCGATCTCAACCATGCCGATCCCGGTTGCCGGATCCACCTCGCCCAGGCCCGGCTGGCCGTCGGGCACGATGCCGAGGCGGCCCAGGCGCTGCGACGCGCGCTCGAGCTCCAACCGAAGCTGGTCCCGATGCGGCTGGACCTCCAGCAGTATTATCCGGACGCGGCGGACTTCGAGGCCCAGATCGACGCCTTGGCCGCACGGCTGAACGCCCGGCCCCTCGTCCCGGCGGACGAGTATCTGCTCCTGGGGTTCTTCGAGTTCCAGCGCGGGCGGCTGGATGCGGCCCACGCCGCGTTCCGGCAGGCCGCACGGGGGCTGCCGCGGAACGACAT
Source organism: uncultured Planctomycetales bacterium (assembly GCA_964564785.1). GTDB lineage: Bacteria > Planctomycetota > Phycisphaerae > UBA1845 > Fen-1342 > CAZMCT01. Next base: position 4,204 of record CAZMCT010000122.1, on the reverse strand, counting down.
CGTCTGGGAGTACCTGGCGATCACCAAACCGGTCGCCCGACAGCCCGAGCAGCCCGTCGAGGAAGGGCGCTGGCTCCGCGCCAACCCACCCTCGCGGTAGCGCCAAAAGCCACTCCCGCGGTGCCCGTCCGCTTTTTCAGCGGGCGGTCACGGCGCGGAGCCCCAGCCGAGCCGGCCCGTCTTTTCCGCCGGCGGCGCTTGTCCTGACCGCGGGTCGTATCACGCCCGAGTGTGGTCTGCCGCTTCCAGCTCGTTTACGTCGGCGAGCAGGTCGTGCAACTGGCGCAGCCTGAGCCGTTCGTCGCGCAGATCGGCCTTGTAATCGCGCATCGTGGTGTGCCGGATTTCCGGGCCGATCTCGTCGAGCGCCTCGTTGACCAGCCGCAGGAGCAGTGTGCGCTGAGTAGATGTGAGTTCGACGATCATGGCACAGCCTCCTGACGCTCTATCTTAAGTATACAAGCTTGTTGAAAAAACGGGGGCGGCTCCGCGTCAACCGACCGTCACGGTAGCGCCAACAACCACTCCCGCGGTGCCTGTCCCCTTGATCACTCAAGCGGGTCGGGTCGAGCATGGTCGCGAGGACGGCGAGGGCCCGGGGAGCGGAACTGGCACAAAACGGAAACCCGGCGAGTACGGCCGGCACGCTATCAGCAGCGCGGCCGCGAAGTCGATCAGGCCGCTGAATGCCGGCAGCAACGTGTAGCGCCAATCCCACCGGCCGTGGAAGACGAACGAGGCCAGCGCGAGATGGCCCCAGCGGATGTTGTCGCCGCGGCGAGTACCGCGGAAACGGCAGCGTCTTATAATGCGGCGGCCGGTACGGCGCGCGAACCGTGCAGCGGCTGGGCGAGATGAGCGTGCGGCTGACGATCCTGGGTTCGGGCACCTCGCACGGGATCCCGATGATCGCCTGCGCGTGCCCGGTGTGCACGTCGGCCGACCCGCGCGACCGACGGACGCGGACCAGCGCCCTGTTCAGCTTCGAGGGGCGGCACGTGCTGGTGGACACGAGCCCGGAGCTGCGCCTGCAATGCGTTGCTTGCGGCGTCACCCAGGTAGATGCGCTGCTGCTGACGCATGCGCATGCGGACCACGTCGTCGGGCTGGACGACATCCGGCGGTTCACGCTGCCCGGGCGGCCGCCGCTGGCCGTGCACGGCAGCGCCGCGACGCTGGCGCGCGTGCAGCGCATGTTCGACTACGCGTTCGCCGACGATCCGGACTATCCGAGCGCCAAGCCGAATCTGCGGGCGGTCGAAGTCACGGGTCCGTTCGAGCTGTTCGGGCGCGAAGTCGTGCCGATCCCGTATGACCACGGGCCGACGCAGGTGCTGGGGTTCCGGATCGGTGACATCGCGTACTGCCCGGATTGCAGCTTCATCCCCGCCGAGTCGTACCGGCTGCTGGCGGGGCTCGAGGTCCTGGTGCTGGACGCGCTGCGGCGCCGGCCGCACCCGACGCACTTCAACCTCGAGCAGGCGGTGGAAGTGGCGCGACGGATCGGCGCGCGGCGGACGTATTTCACGCACATCGCACACGAGTTGAAGCACGCCGAGACCAACACCGCTCTGCCGGCGGGCATGGAGTTGGGGTATGACGGCCTGGTGTGCGAGGCGTAGGGCCGGGCCGGCGGGGTCCGGCGGAGCCCGCCTGAAGACGAACCCGAATCGTCAGCGCGCGGCCGGTTGCGTGGCCGGCGGGGCGGGCGCGGGTTTGGCGTCGCCGGACTTGCCGCCGTCGGCTTTCTGACCCAGAGCCTTCTCGAATTGCCGGCGGATGTACGCGGCCTTGTTATCGCGGACCTGCTGGTCGAGGCGCGCGAAGTACTCGGTCTTCTTGGCTTCGAATTGCCCCGCGCAGCCGTCGCAGCAGAAGTACACGGTTCGGCCGTCGACCGTGCGGGCGACCTTGGGGTCGATCTCCATTTCGCACGTGCCGCACTGGGTCTGGAACGAGTAGCACTCGTTCTCGAGCCGCTTCTGGTACGCTTTGGGGTCGGCTTCGTACTTCTTCCTGGCCTCGTCGGTGGCAAAGAAGACCGCGTCTTCGCCCAGGCCGATGAAGATCTCGGCGGCGGGCGGCTTGTCGGTCACCGGGCACTTGACCTGGATGCGGGCCGGGCGGTTTGCGGCCCACTGGTTCTTCAGCCCGTCGGCGAAGGCGCCGGGGTTCTGCTCGAACTTCTGCTTCGCGTCGGCGTCGGCGAAATACACCCACTTGCCGCGATACCGCGCGACGACCTTGCGGTCGATCGGCTTGCCCGTTACGGGGCAGAGCACGGGCGTTGATTTCTGATCGCCCGCGGTGCCCGGGATCGCGGGCGCAGTCGCGGCCGGCGGTTGGGCCGGCTGCTGCGCGGGGGCCGGCGGCTGGGCAAGAGCGGTGGACAGGACACAGAGCACGCCCGCCAGGGCGGGCCAACACGCACATTTCATCATTGGGTTTCCTCTGGCACGCGGACGCGCCGGTTGCATCAGACCACTACATCTTGGGCAGGTACTTCCGCGCCTGCTCGCACAGGTCCTTCACGTGCTGGACACTCGCCGCGAGCATCTCCTTCTCGCGGGCGTCCAGCTCGATCTCCAGCACCTTCTCGACGCCGCGGCGGCCGATGAGGCACGGCACGCCGACGAAGAACCCGCCGACGCCATATTCCTCATCGCAATACGCCGCGCACGGCAGCACCCGTTTCTTATCGCGGATGATCGATTCGGCCATCGCGACCGTGGCGGCTGCGGGGGCGTAATACGCGCTGCCGGTCTTGAGCAGGTTGACGATCTCGGCGCCGCCGTTACGGGTACGGGTGACGATCTCGTCGAGCTTTCCGGGGCCGATGAGCTGCGTGACCGGGATGCCCGCGACGGTGGTATACCGCGGTAGCGGGACCATGTCGTCGCCGTGGCCTCCCAGCAGCATGGCGCTGACGTCCTCAACGCTGCACCCGATCTCGGCCGCAATGAACGCGCGATAGCGGGCGGTGTCGAGCACGCCGGCCTGCCCCATGACGCGCTCGGTTGGGAAGCCTGAGACTTGGTGCGCAGTGAAGACCATCGCGTCGAGCGGGTTCGACACGACGATCAGGATCGCCTCCGGGCTCCGGGCGGCGGCCTTCGCCGTCACGTCGGCCACAATCCGCACGTTGGTTTCCAGGAGCTGGTCGCGGCTCATGCCCGGCTTCCGCGGGATTCCGGACGTGATGATGACGACGTCGCTGTCGGCCGTCTCTTCGTAGTCGTTGGTGCCCTTGAGGCGGACGTCGAAGCCCTCGATGGGGGAAGCTTCGTACAGATCGAGCGCCTTGCCCTGTGGCAGGCCCTCGACGATATCGACCAGGACGATGTCACCCAGCTCCTTGGCCGCGGCCCAGTGCGCGCAGGTGGCGCCGACATTTCCCGCTCCGATGACCGTGATCTTGGCGCGTTTCATCGCAAACTCTCCCGGTCACGGCGCCGCGGTCGCGGCCCCGCCCGACACACGGGTGGATTGTACCGCCGGGCCGGAGCCGTGACGACGGCGCGCTGCGGCTCGCAGCGGCTACGACGCCGCGTGGATCACGTAGGCCTCGAGCTGCAACAGGTTCTTGCCGGCCATCCGGACGGCGTGCAGCAGGTTGAGCATCGAGTCGACCTCCTCGACCTGCTCGTCCACAAACCAGGTCAGGAAGCTGCGCGTGGCATAGTCCTTCTCTTTCTCGGCCAGGGACATCAGCTCGTTGTACTGATCCGTGACCTTCCGCTCGTGCGCCAACGCCGACTCGACGGCAGCCTCGACGGAAGGCCAGCTCGGGGGTGGCTCGGGGATCGCGCCGAGCTTGACGGTGGCTTCGACTGTGGGCAGGTAGTCGATGATTTTGAGCGCGTGCTTGCGCTCCTCTTCCGTCTGCTTGCGGAACATCTTCGCCAAGTTCTTGAGCCCCATCGCCTCGAACATGCACGCCATGGAGAGGTACACCTGCGAGGCATTGAACTCGTTGCCAATCTGCTCGTTGAGCCGGGCGGCCATGGTCTGCGAAATCGCCATTCGAAATCCACCTTTCTCCTGATTGTCCTGATGCGACGTCGGGCGGATCAGGCTGACAGTGCCCGCTACGAGGCTTGGTCAGACGCTGACGACGTCTTGCCCAACACGGGCGACGACGCATCGACAACGGTCCCGGATTATAGTGCCCGCCGCCGCCGGCGCAGCCGTCGGAACCCTACTC
>CAZMCT010000121.1:0-11834 GCA_964564785.1 uncultured Planctomycetales bacterium | reverse complement strand
GCCTTCCACTGGGGGCGGCGGCGGAGCCGGCCGGTCCGGCGGGGGCTGCATGGGTACGCGGCGCGGGCCGGGGGGTGGCGGCGGCGGCTGGGCGAGCGACGGGGCGACCAGGAGCACTACGAGCGTCAGGCAGGCGAGTCGGGCGAACATCGCAGGGGTCCTCGATCAGGAGCCGGGGTCGGGCGGCCAATCCCAGTCGTCCGCGGAAGTCCAAGGCAGGACCTGGGAGCTGACATTACGGTCCTCAAGCGTCAGGGAAACGTCGCGGACGCGGGCCAGAAGCAGGTCGAAGGAATAGTCGAGCGGGCTGTCCCACACATAGCGTGTGACGGCCGCCACGATCGCGGCGGCATCCGCCGGGTTCAGGTCAGTCTGGGCTGGGGCGGCGCGGCGGCTGTGGAACTGCGAAGGAATCAGGATTGCCGCCAGCAGGCCTGCGGCGATTGCGGCGGACGCGAGGGGCAGCACCGCCCGCAGGCGTCGCCGCGGCCGGTGTACGCGGGCCGCCAGGCCGGCGTCGATGCGCTGCGTGAGTCGCAGTGGGAGGGGCTCGGGGGCGAGCGCGAGGGTGAGCCGGTCCACGAGCTCGCGGGTGCTGTCGAAATCGGCTTGACAGGCGTCGCACGCCGCCAGATGGGCACGTAGCTCGTACGAGACGGCTCGGGTGGGCTGGAGCGCGGCCTGCCGCGCGGCGGCCTGGCGATCGCAGGTTTCCATGTCACGCCTGGGGCACATACCTGACCTTTTCCTTCAATCGCTCAACGGCCGAGTGCATGCGCGACAGGGCCGTGCCCAGCGAGATTTGGAGCAGCGCGGCGATGTCCTCGAATCGCAGGCCGCCCGCCAGGCGGAGCACGACCACCTCGCGGAGCCGATCCGGGAGTTCGTCCACGGCCACCCGCAGGGCCGCGAGGTCTTCGGCCGCGACGGCGCATTCGGGGGGCGTCGGGACCGGCGCGGGGGCGGGGAGAATGGCCCGGGTGATGCGATTGCGCCGGATCTGATCGCGGCAGAGGTTGCGGGCGACCGACAGGAGGTAGAACTCCGGCCGGGGGCTGGCGCGAAGGGCGGCAATGCTGTCGGCAGCTCGGAAGAATGTTTCGGCCACGACATCCTCGGCGTCGGTGCGGCTCTGCATACGGCGGGCGTACGCGAGGAGGCGTGGCCCCATCGTCGTCACGAGGCGGTCGAGGAACGCCCGGTCGTCCGCCGTCAGGCCGCGCGTCTCGTGATGCACGCACATGTCCATGTGGGGAAGACGTCGGGGCGGCGGGGTTATTCGCCGGTGCGCGCCAGGCCGAGCGGTCCGGCGGCGGCCTGGAGCGCGGCGATGCAGTGTTGGATGTGCTCGTCCATCGGCAGGCCGACCAACTCGGGTCCCTGGTCGATGTCCGCGCGGGAGACGGCCGCCGCGAACGAGGGGGTCTTGAGTTTTTTGCGGACGCTCTTGGGCTCCAGCCCGTCGAGCCGTTGCGGGCGAACGAGGGCGCACGCAACGATGAACCCGCACAGCTCATCCACGGCGAACAGCGTGCGGCGGATTGGGCGGTCGCGGGGGTATTCGTCGAGGTTCCAGGGGACGTGGGAGAGCATCGCGGCGACGATTTCCTCGTCGACACCGAGTTGCCGCAGGATGCGGGCGCCCTCGCGGGTGTGTTCGGGGACGGTGGGCCAGCGCTCGTAGTCGAAATCGTGTAGCAGGCCGGCGACGCCCCAGAGATCCTCGTCCGCGGCGAAGTGGCGTGCGTAATGGCGCATGGCGGCTTCTACGGCGAGGGCGTGTTTCCGCAGCGAGTCGTTCGTGGTGTATTCGCAGAGGAGTTGCCAGGCCTGTTCGCGCTTCATCGGGTGCGACCTCCGGCAATGCCCATTGTCGCGTGTCCGCGGCGGCGCCACAAATGCCGATTCGAGAATTCATTACACTTGTTTCTTTTTGCGGTGCCGATTGCGGGCCGACCTCTTGACAAGGGTGGAAGTCGGCCGATAACGTCCCGGTAACAGGTTCGTCCGCACTCCCGGTGAGGCGCGGTCCGGGTGCGGTGCCACGGCTAGGATCCCGCGCTTTCGGCTTCAAACGCGTTTTGAAAGGAGAGACCAGATGAAGAAGATCGCGATCATTGGGCTGGCCGGCGGCGGGCTGCTGCTGGAGGGATGTTGGGCGACGCTGCACAACGTGGCGCTTCACGCCAGCGACCTCACGCAGTTCTGGGCGGCCCTCGATCAACTGGGCATTGCCTAAGAAGACTGCCATTCGCTGTCACGGGCGCGCGTGGGCCTGACTGTCCCGCGGGCGCCCGTATGTTTCGCGTAAAGGTCTGGCCGCCCATCAGGGCCAGATAACGGCTTCGGGTACGAATCCGCGGACGCACCCGAGCGCGCGGGTGGCGTCTTCGTAAGAGCCGTAGTTACCTTCGAGTACCACCGAGTATTCGCCGTCTCCACGCGGTTCCGGCCGGACCGCGACGGAGAGTCCCTGTTTGCGCAGTTCTTGCGCAAGCCGTTCCGCGTTAGAGCGCTGCGCGAATACACCGCACTGGATTGCGTAGGCATTCGCCCGGAGTCGGACCCGCCGGGCGGCCTGGTCGGCGTAGGAGCCGCGGGGGAATCGCTCCTCGATCTGCGAGAACACGGACAACGCGGAAGTCCACCGCCCGAGCCGTTCGTAGCACAGGCCGAGCCGCCACAGGTACGCGTCCATGGGCGGCTTGGCGGGCATGCGTTCCAGCGCATCTTTGAAGACCCGGGCCGCGGCGGCCCATTGTTCGTCCTCGAAGTACAAGACCCCCAGCGCAGCGTGCGCCTGCCACGGGAGCTCCGGGTCTCGGCCCTCGCGGACGGCCCGCCGGAGGTCTTCGTACGCCTCCGCCCGGCGGCCGACGAGGGCGAGGGCCATGCCACGCACGTACAGCGCCCGGGTCAACTCGGGACCGCCCGCTCCGGTGCGAATCACGGCGCTGGTGGATTGCACGGCTCGCGCGTAATCGCGGGCGCGGAAGGCCTGCTCACCGGCCTGAAGTTCGGGCCGCGGGTTTGGCGCCGGGCTGGCACACCCGAGCAGGGGTGCGGCCAGAGCGCTCAGGGCGACCTTCAGTAGGGGTTTCATGTCGGCTCCCATGAAAGGGCCGCCGGGGGCGCCGTCCGCGGTCCGGACTCGCCGGCCGGGTTCGCGCCCCAGCGGGGACCGGTGCATAATACCCGGCTATGGACACTCCGACCGTACCCGAACCGCCGCGGATCGACCGCGGGCCGCTAGGGAAGCTCCCGCCGACGCTCGAATGGGTAGGGGGCGCCGACGGCGTCCTCCGGCTGCTGGACCAGACCGCATTGCCCGAGGCCGTCGTCTTCCGCGACTGCTCGACCGCCGCCGATGTGTGGGACGCGATCCGGCGGTTGCAGGTTCGGGGGGCGCCGGCGATCGGGGTGGCGGCCGGGTACGGCGTGTGCCTCGGGACGCGGCGGGATTGGGCGCTGGGAGGGGCCGAATTCGTCCGGCACGCCGCGGAAGTCGGGGAGTATTTGTGTGGGGCGCGGCCGACGGCTGTGAACCTGGCCTGGGCCGTGCGGCGCGTGATTCGGGCGGGCGAGTCGGCGCGGGGCGACGGGGTATCGCGGTGGACCGCGCAACTGGCCGAAGCGCACGCGTTGGCCCGCGAGGATGCGGAGGTCTGCCGGCGGATCGGGATACACGGCCAGCCGCTGGTTCCGGATGAGGGCGGGGTGCTCACGCACTGCAACGCGGGGGCGCTGGCCACGGTGGCATACGGCACGGCGCTTTCGATGCTGTATATGGCGCACGCGGCGGGCAAACGGTTCAAGGTCTACGTCGATGAGACCCGTCCGCTGCTTCAGGGGGCCCGGTTGACGGCGTTCGAGTTGGTGTCGGCGGGGCTCGACGTGACGGTTCTATGTGACGGGGCCGCGGCGAGCTTGATGAGGGCGGGTCGGGTTGCGTTGGTGGTTGTGGGCGCTGACCGCATCGCGGCGAACGGCGATGTGGCCAACAAGATCGGCACGTACCCGCTTGCGCTCGCGGCGCGGGCCCACGGTATCCCCTTCTACGTGGCCGCCCCCCGCAGCACCTTCGATGCGTCGATCCCGTGCGGAGCGGCGATCCCGATCGAGGAGCGGAGCGGCGCGGAAATCTCGTCCGGCCTTGGACGGTGCGTGACCCCGCCCGGCGTCGCGTGCTGGAACCCCGCGTTCGACGTCACACCGGCCGCGCTCATCCACGGCATCGTGACACAGGATGGTGTGCTGACGCCCGTCAACGCTGACGCGATCGCGCGTTATTTGTCCGGTTGACGGGAGCGGGGCGGCTTGGCGCGGCTGCGGATCGGGAGGATTATTCAGACGTGGCGCGGTCGGCTCCCTCGCACTGCCGGCGGTGGGAGGCCGGCCGGCGCGCGAAGCTGGCAAAGGAATAGGGTCCGCGCAACCTGCAAGCCGGGCCGGAGTTTTCAAGGAGGCTCGTGATGAAAAGAGTGTGGAAAGGTGCGTTGCTGGTGCTTGCGGCCGGCACGACATTGGGGCTGGGTTTGGGCGGCGGATGTCTTCAGGCGACGTTTCAACGGATCCTTGTCGGCGTTGCGGTCTAGCACGTGCCGCAACCGAGTCTGAAGGGAGTGGAACATGAGATTCAAGCTGAAGGTGATGTTGCTGGGCGTGAGCGCCGGCTTGATCGCGCTGAGCACGACCGGCTGCCTCGCCCGGTTTCTGGGTGATTTTCTGGCCGATCAGTTCTGGTTCACGCGTATCGGCACCACGGTGACCGTGTGAATTGGACCCCCCGGGGCCCCTGTGCGGCCGCCGGCCGCCGCTGTGGTCCCCGGGACAAGGAGAGCGAGATGCGTAGGGTGAAGTGGATGGCGCTGTCGGCCCTGATGGGTGCGGGGGCGATGGTCTCAGAGGGTTGCCTCGGTGCGTTCTGGGACGGGTTTTGGAACACGGGGTGGCCGGCGAACAACCGCTGGCTGAACCTCGCGTACGATGTGCTGGTGGAGGCGGCGGTCTACGCGCCGTGAGCGGCCAAACCCCTTGTGCGGAACACGTGGGGCGTGGCCCAGCGGGGCTGCGCCCCTCATTTAACGGCCGGAGTCGGGTCGAGGGGGCTTGAAGCGACCATTCGGGCCCCCGTATACTTCCCCCGGCGTTCCGATTCGGGAACGCGGGAGACTGCCCATGACGCAACGTCGACGGCGGTTCTGGACCGCGGCGGCCGTTCTGTGTGCTGGAACTGCGTTTCAGTACCTTCCGACGGGATGTGCGAACTACTGGACCAGCCTGAGCCTGAGCTCGCTGGACTTCTGCTCCGTCTTCAACTGCGAGGGCGGAACCTTCTTCGACCTGTGCGAACCGGTCGCCGTGTTCGTGGATTGCCCGAGCTTTGCCACCACGACCGAGTAACGAGGTGCTCGCCATGCGCACTACCGGTCCGATTGTCGCGCGCTTTGTTTTGCTGCTCTCGCTGGCGGGCGCGTCGCTGTTCCAATTCGGCGGCTGCGGACTGGGCGACGCGATCCAGTTTGTCACCGGGTACAACCCCTGCGGGACGATCCTGGCGTGTGACCCTGTGACGTACGAGTTCATCCGCTCAGGCTATGACGGCCCCGGCGCGGATCCGGAAGTGGACCCGTCGTGCACGTACCCGCCATTCTGCGACAACGACCCCTTTGTCCGGACGATCGAGCCCGGAGCTTGATCGTCGGTCGGTGACGACTGGGGCCGGGGCGTGACCGTGCTGGCTGCGGCGCATCCACGGCTCTGCGCGTGACTCGGATTGGGGGCGCCGGCCCCCGGGTGTTTCGTCAAACGACCCCCGTTCGATTACGATCCGCGGCCGAGGTGTTGCCGATGCACGTCGGCCTGTTTGTGACCTGCCTCACGGACACGTTTTACCCGCGTGTCGGCCTGGCAGTCGCGCGGGTGCTGCGCCACTTCGGTTGCACGGTCGATTTTCCGCGCGGGCAGACCTGCTGCGGCCAGCCGGGATTCAACAGCGGTTTTGACCACGAGGCGGCCGGTCTGGTGCGCCGCATGGCCGGGGTGTTCGAAGCGTATGAGCGGGTGGTGACCCCGTCGGCGTCGTGCGCGGCCATGGTCCGGCAGCACGGACCGGAGCTGCTGGCGGGCGATCGAGAGGGCCGCGCCGCAGCGCAGCGGCTGGCCGCGAAGACGTGGGAGTTTCACACGTTTCTTCGCGATGAGCTGAGGGTCGATATTGCCGCGCACCTGCGGCTGGGCGAGCCGACCACATTTCACTATCCGTGCCATGCGCGCGGCATTTACTCGGTCGAGGATCTCGAGTGCTGGCTGGGTGCGGGGCGGGAGGTGCGGGTGCCGCGCACGTCCGTTCCGGTGTCCCTCGCCGGCGCTTCGGGCTCGGAGAAGCCCGCCGCGGTCGTCGCGCCCGCGCGGGCGGACCTGTGCTGCGGCTTCGGCGGCGTGTTCTCGGTCGAGTACCCGGAAGTGAGCGGGGCGATGGCTCGTGACAAGGTTGCCGAACTCGCGGCGACCGGCGCGCGACGGGTCGTGTGCAACGAAGCCGCCTGCGCGCTCCAGATCAGCGGCGCGGCCCGGCGGCAGGGGATCGAACTGCGGCTCGTGCACCTGGCGGAGCTGTTGGCCGAGTCGCTCGGGCTGCTGGAACCGGAGCCATGAGCACGGGGCCGACCAGTCTGCGGGCCCGCATGGCCGCGGCCCACGCGGACGAGCGCGTCGTCGCGGCGGTGCGCCAGGCGACCTGGCGGAAGGTCGATCAGCGGGCCGAGGCGTTCGCGCGCCTGAAGCACTTCGAGGCGTTGCGCGAGCGAGCCGCGGCGATCCGGCGGCACGTGCTCGCGCATCTGCCCGAATACCTCGGCCGGTTCGTCGAGAACTCGACCGCCCTCGGCGCGCACGTGCATTTCGCCCCCGACGCGCCCGCCGCCTGCCGCATCATTGCCGACCTCGCGGCCGCCCGCGGCCTGAAGCTGGCGGTGAAATCCAAGAGCATGACGACCGAGGAGGTGCACCTCAACGACGCGCTCGCGGCGGAGGGCGTCCGCGTGGTCGAGACGGACCTGGGCGAGTTCATCGTTCAGATCGATCACGACCAGCCCAGCCACATCATCACGCCCATCATCCACAAGGACCGCCGGCAGGTGGCCGCGGCCATGGCCCGCGAGCTGGGCTGCGCGTACTGCGAGGACCCGACCGAGCTGACGAAAATCGCCCGCCGCTACCTGCGCGACATCTTCCGGCGGGCCGAGCTGGGGATCACCGGCGGCAATTTCGCGATCGCCGAGACCGGCACGCTCGTGCTGGTTACCAACGAGGGCAACGGCCGCATGACCATCACCCGGCCGCGCGTGCATGTCGCGCTCGTGGGCATCGAGAAGGTGATCCCGCGGCTGGCCGATCTGCCCGTGTTCCTCAAGCTGCTGGCCCGCTCGAGCACCGGGCAGCCGATGGGCGTCTATACGACGCTGATCAGCGGCCCGCGCCGGCCGGAGGACGTCGACGGCCCGGGTGAGCTGCACATTGTGCTGCTGGACAACGGGCGCAGCCGCGTGTTGGCGGGCCCGGCGGCGGAGGTGCTGACGTGCATCCGCTGCGGGGCATGCCTGAACGCGTGCCCGGTGTACCGCAACGTGGGCGGACACGCGTACAACAGTGTGTACCCGGGGCCGATCGGCAGCCTGGTTTCGCCGCTGCTGGCGGGTGCGGCGCATGACGAGCTGCCGCGGGCGTCGAGTCTGTGCGGGGCGTGCCGCGAGGCGTGCCCGGTGCGGATCGATATCCCGGGGCTGCTGGTGCGGTTGCGGGCGCTGGCCCGCGACGGGCTGCCGTTGTCGAAGCGGCTGGGGCTGCGGTTCTGGGCCTGGGCCATGCGCCGGGCCTGGGCGTATCGACTCGGCCAGCACCTCATGCGCACGTTCCTGCCGGCCGAGGATGGCTGGGTGCGGCGCGGCATCGGACCGCTGGGCGCGTGGACCGCCGAGCGCGACCTCCGCCGCCCGGCGGCGCGGAGCTTCCGCGAACTCTGGAAGCAGGAGCAGCGGCGTGGGCGCTGAACAGTCCGCACCGCGGAACAACGCCCCCGGCGTCGCGAGTCCCGCCGTGCAGGCATTCCTGCGCGAGCTCCGCGGGCCTGAGTTCGCGGACGACCTTGACACGTCGCTGCCGCCGCCGGCGGGGCCCGAGCTGTATGAAGTGCCGGCCGGGGCGGATCTGCGGGCGCTCTACGGCGAAGCGGCCGCAGCCGCCGGGATTCAGGTTCATCCGGCAACGGCCGGCGACTGGGTGAACGTGCTCGCCGGCGTGTTGCAGGGGCTGGAGGCGCGGGCCGTTTTGGTCGAACCGCTAGCCGGCAGCGCGCTGACGCCCGAGCGGGCGGCGGAGCTCGACCGCGCTCTGGCGGTGCGCGGCATCACGACCACGCGCGCGCACGACGACGCCACGCTCTTCGAGCGCGTGGACGCCGCGGTGACCGGCGTCCGGCTGGCGGTGGCCGAGACCGGGACGCTGATCTGCACGTCTGGCGCTCAGAGCGCCCGCGGCAGCTCGCTCATTCCCCCCGCGCACGTCGCGATCGTCTCGGCCGGCCAGGTCGTCGGCGACCTGTTCGAGGCGTTTGCACGGCTGGGCGCGGAGCCGCTGCCGGCCAACGTGAATCTGATTACCGGACCGAGCAAGACGGCCGACATCGAGGGTGTGCTGGTGACCGGCGTGCACGGGCCGGGCCGGGTGCACGTCGTTCTGATCGACGAGTAGCGGCGAAGGCTCGGCCGATGCGGGCGGCGCGGCCGCGGCGCCGGGAAAAAAGCGGCCGTCGCTGCGCCGCACTGATCGCACGGCGGAACGACGGCCGTGAGGCCGGATCACGGACTTGGCAAACCCTTTCAAAGCAGGGCGGCGACAGTGTCAGCCATGGATTGCAACATATTACCGATCCACGAGCCTAACACCGTAATACCGGCGATGCACACGATGATCAGTAAGGCGATCATCGTCCCATACTCGGTGGCGGCCATTCCGTCTTCCGGCTGCAGCAGTCGCTGCGCATGGCGTACAAGCCAGCCGGAAAGGCGCATTGTTATCACTCCCGCGTAGGGCGCGGTCGCTCGTTAAGACAAGCGTACAATGCTTTAGCGCGTTGTCCAAAAGAACCGGGAGCAATTCCGGTGGCGGGGACATGAAACGCAAGAGTCGGACGGTGTGTGACGTCCGGGTATACTGCTGCGGATGCGCGGGCGTGCGAGCTACGTGTGTGGGTTGGTCATTCTGGCGAGCGGGAGTGTTGCAGGGGGGGAGGACGTTACGGGGGCGGACGTAGCGCGGGCCGTGCGGCTGGGGGTTCAGGCGATCCGGGAGCGACAGTTGCCGGACGGGAGCTGGCCCGAGCGGAGCCAGCCGGGCGGGAACACGTGCCTGGCGGCGCTGGCGCTGCTGGCGGCGGGGGAGCGGCCGGAGGGGCCGACCCTGAGCCGGGCCCTGGCGCAGATCCGAAACCTCTCGAATCAGTACGTTTACACGACCAGTTTGAAGATCATGGTATTGGGCCGCGCGGACCCGATCGAATACCGGCGCGAGATCGAGGCCGCGGCCGCCTGGCTCACACAAGCGCAGACGCCGCTCGGGCTGTGGGGCTACCAGCAAGGCAGCAAGACCTTTGATCACTCGAACTCGCAGTTCGCGCTGCTCGGGTTGTACGCGGCGGCCGAGGCGGGCGTAACCATCCGCCCCGGCGTGTGGAAGGCGGCGCAGGAGCGGCTGCTGAAGACGCAGAGCGCCGACGGCGGCTGGGGCTACCCGGGCTCGGGCGAGAGCTACGGAAGCATGACCGCGGCGGGGGTGGCGGACCTGCTGATCCTGGGGCACCGGCTGGCGCAGGGACAGGAGCACGGCTATCACAGCGGGGGTGCGCAGAATTGCGGGAAGTACCGAACGAGCAAGCCGCTCGCGGCGGGGATGGGGTGGCTGGAGCGGAATTTTCGGGTCGACGAGAACCCGCAGCGCGGGGACATGTTCGTGCACTACTGGCTGTACACGGTCGAGCGGTGCGGGATTCTTGCCGGGCAGCAGCGTTTCGGGCCGCACGACTGGTATCGCAGCGGGGCGGCGTATCTCGTGCGGACGCAGGGGCTGGGCGGGTTGTGGGAGAACAATCTCACGGACACGTGCTTCGGCGTGCTGTTCCTGGCAAAGGGTGACACGGCCCTGCTGATCCAGAAGCTGCGCTGGTCGGAGGGGGACGATTGGAACCCGGATCGCTACGACGTCGCGCACCTGGTCGCGTTCATCGGTGACCGGCTCGGCGAGCCTGTCGGGTGGCAGGCGGTCGGGCTCGACGCGCCGCTCGAGGAGTGGCTGGCGGCTCCGCTCCTGTACATGCAGGGGCACAAGTTTCCCGCGCTCGGCGACGCCCAGCGGGCGAAGCTGCGGGCGTACGTCGAGCAGGGGGGCACGCTGCTCGCGGAAGCCTGCTGCTCGCGGGCGGAGTTCCGCGCGGGGTTCGAGGCTTTTGCGGCTGCGACGTTTCCCGATTCGCCGCTGCGCATGCTCGGGCCCGAGCATGCGGTCTACAGCGTTCTGTTTCCGATTCGTGAGACCGTCGCGCCCGGGCCGGTGCAGCCCGATCTGCTGGGCATCGACTACGGCTGCCGCACGGCGGTGATCTTCGCCCCGCGTGACCTGTCGTGCCTGTGGGAGCAGGGCGACGTGCCGGGTTCGAGCGAGCGGGCGTTCCAGCTCGGCGCGAACATCGCGGCCTACGCGGTCGGCCGGCGGCCGCTGCGCGACCGGCTCGACGCGGTCGTTTTGCCGAAGACGGCCGCGGTGGAGGCCGGGCCGCCGGCGGCGGATGCCCTCCGGCTGGCGCAGGTGGTGTACGAGGGCGACTGGCGGCCGTTCCCGGCGGCGCTGCCGCGGCTGGCCGAGTTCCTGCGGGACGCCGCGAAGCTGACGGTCGTCACGGAGCCGGCGCAGATTCGGCTGACGGATGCGGGGCTGTACGCGAGCCCCGTGCTGGTGCTGGCGGGTCACCACGAGTTCGAGCTTTCGGAGGCAGAGCGGACGGCCCTGGCCGCGCACCTGCGGCGTGGGGGGTTCCTGATGATCGATGCCTGCTGCGGGCCGGAGCCGTTCGAGACGGCCGTGCGGCGGATGCTGGCGCAGACGTTTCCCGAAGCGCGGTTCGAGCGCCTGTCGGCGGACCATCCGATCCTGACGGGTGAGCCGGGGTTCGATGTGCGGACGGTGCGTTTTTCGGCGGACGTCCTGCGGGCGCGGCCGGGGCTCAGTTCGCCCGAGCTCTGGGGGCTGGAGCTCGACGGGCGGCTGGCGGCGGTGTACTCGCCGTACAGCCTAAGCTGTGGGCTGGCCGGGCCGGCGTTCGACGGCTGCTGGGGCCTGGCGAGCGAGGATGCCCGTCGCGTGGCGGCGAACATCGTGTTGTACGCGTTGACGCATTAGCGGCCCGTTGAAAAAGCGTTGTTTGAAAAAGGGGGGCGAGGCACCGCGGGAATCAGGCACGGCGGGAGTGCCCGCACCGTTGGCAGGGGCAGTTGGCGCTACCTTGATGGGGGGTTGGCGCGGCGCCCGACCCCATTCTCAACGGGCGGCTCGGAGCGGGAACGTGGGAGGCGCCGGAATTGCGTGCCGGGCCGCAGCAGGGCAGCTCATTGGGGGAGCTAAAAAACGGGCCGACCTTGATGAGATCGGCCCGAGGGTGTGGTTTGTGATCTGAGCGGAGGCTTCCGCGGTACGGGCTTACCAACGCCCGCCGCGACCGCCGCCACCGCCGCCGCCGGGGCCGCGGCCGCGGCCGCGGAACTCCCGGCCGCCCCGGCCGCCGC